>NZ_KB902922.1:0-5985 GCF_000379565.1 Cupriavidus sp. UYPR2.512
GAACCACGCCACCAGCTCCCGCTGCACGCCCCAATCTCCGCGGAGCGGGTTCGGCTGAAACCAAAGCAAGCTCATCAAGCCCTGCGGCGGCATCTTTATCCTTCACGGGCGGCGGTATTAGTGGACGCGGCGACCAAAAATGCGTTGCCTATCAACAATAGTGGACACACCGCAATTCCTTGCCGCCTGGTCAATTTGGTATCCCTTCCCTGCCCGGCTCGCCCAGTTAGTGAATGGTGGGGTAGTCATACTTTTTGTGCAAAATCTTACGGTTTCCCCGCAAAGCCTTTCTTTATAAGGCGCTCCGGGCAAAGCAGACAGCTGCCTGCTGCCCTCAAGTGACTTCGGGAGTACCATGTCCGCCCGCGATTTCGGATCGTGTCACCTGGATGGGGCGGAAGATGCCGGGCTTGGAATTTCGTTATGTGGGAAAAGACAGCTTGCCTTTCAAGATCCGCTTCCTGAAGGGCCTCGGCGCGCATACTTGGGCGTTTGATGCCATTCCGATCGAGAAACAGCGCGCCTGTGGCCAGCGTATCCAGGCTCGCCGTCCCGTTTTCGCTGTCAGGGGAGTACAGATGCGGATTGGTCGCCAGTTCTCAGGCGAGGTCCAGTTGGAGTTCCTCACCGGGCGTCCGTACCTGGTACCCCATCGCCCGGTAGCCACGCTGGCGCCGTTCCCACATGCGCAGCAGCGCGGAATGGCCGGCATCGACATAGTCCAGCACCCGCACGCTCGACTTGGTCGCGTGCTCGCGGTGCAGCCGGCCGGCATACTGCTGCAGCGTGCCCTTCCAGGAAATCGGCATTGCCAGCACCAGCGTATCCAGAGCCGGATGGTCGAACCCTTCGCCAATGAGCTTGCCGGTCGCCAGAACAACCCGGGGCACATCGTCGGCGAGCGCGTTCAGCGCTACGAGCTGCGCGGCGCGCTCCTTTCTTGCCAGGCGCCCATGCAGCACGAACAGCGGCTGCACGGAGGCGCCAAGCGCTTGCCGAAGGTTCTCCAGATGGTCCGTCCGCTCGGTCAGCACCAGCACCTTGCGCCCCTGCCGGTATTGCGCGGTGATGTCCGCGGCAATCCGTCCGGTGCGTTGGACATCGTTGACCAGACGTCCGAAGACGTCCTGGATCGGCGCGTCGGCCGGCATGTCGACGGCGGTCGTGAGCCGGTGCGGAAACACCTCGAGCACCTGCGGCGCACCCGGGGCCAAAGGAGCCACATGCCGGATCGGGCCGCACAGCATGAACATCACCGGCTGCTGGCTGTCGCGCCGCACCGGTGTCGCGGTGAGCCCCAGCACATAGCGCGCGTGAACGGCCTTGAGCACGGCTTCGAAGGAGTCGGCCGACACGTGGTGGCACTCGTCGACAATGACGTGCCCGTAACGCCGCAGCCAGTCGCCGCGTGGGCCGTCCGGCGACACCGACTGGAACATCGCGATATCGATCTGGCCGGTGGGCCGCAGCTTGCCTCCGCAAATCGTGCCGAGGCAGCGCGGCTCGAGCGCAAGAAATGTCTGCAGGCGCTCGCGCCATTGCTCGAGCAGCTCCCTACGGTGCACGAGGACGAGCGTATTGGCGCCGCGTCGGGCGATCATCGCGGCCGCCGTCACGGTCTTGCCAAAGGCGGTTGGCGCATGCAGGATGCCGGTGTCGTGCCGCAGAAGGTCCGCGATGGCAGCCTGCTGGTCGGCACGCAACGTGCCGGCGAACGACACCGCAAGCGGCTCCCCGGCGCAGCGCTCGTCGCGCAGGTCGCAGGCGATGTCATTGTCGCGCAACAGCGCCAGGACATCGTCCAGACAACCGCGCGGCAACGCCACGTGGCTCGGAAAATTCTCGGCGCGGCCAACAATGCGCGGGATGTTCCAGACGCTGACGCCGCGCGCCTGGGCCCGGTAAAACTCCGGATTCTGAAACGCGGCCATCCGGATGAGCCGGTTGAGCAGCGTCTGCGGAATCGGCGCCTTCTCGAAGTAGAGCTGGTTGGCGAGCGTCAAGGTCAGGGACGCCGGCATCGGTCCGCTCAGCCGCCCGGGCCGGACTGGTGGCGGTTTCCAGGGTTCGGCCTGGTCCTCTTCGGCAATGAAGGCGACATCGAGCGGGTGGGCGCCGCCGGTGGCGCGGAAAATCACGCCCTCGATATCGCCACCGTGTATGGTTTGGATGGACGCTAGGTAATCCCACTGGTCGGCATAGGGCTGGAAATCGTCATCGACGAACACGCTGCAGCCACACTCGCGCGGCTGCTTTTGCAGTGGCAACGCAATCAGGTTGCCGAAGCCGCCCTTGGGCAGCACGTCCTGATTCGGAAAGAGCCGGTCGTAGGACGACAGTTCCAGTTGCCGGCTGCGGGCACAGGTGTGACTGAGGATCGCTGAGCCCAGCCGTCGCGCATCGCGTGCGGTGACCGCTAACGTGAAGAAAATCCAGACATGGGCGCCATTGCCCGATCGCGAAATCTCGAGCGATACCGGAACTTCCAGTTCACGACAGGCCTGACAGAAGGCACGCGCATCTTCGCGCCAGCCGTCCTTGTCAAAATCGACCGCAAGAAAATAGCAGGTGCCATTCGGCAGCAACGGATAGAGGCCTACCGTGAGTTCGCCCGTCAGATGCCGCCGGATTACCTGGTCATCCAGCGGTAGAAACACGCGAGGATGGCATTCCTGACAATTGCTTCGATGATGCCTTTCGCAAGGACCAGTATGCTGGCCTACGCACGCTGGCGCATAGCCAGGCAGGCCCGTCTTCCGGCTTTCAAAGCGGATGGCATAGACATCTGTGCGACCCCGGAAACGCTGCCGGAACAACTGCACCTTCTGCTGGGGCGAGAGCGTGACTGTGTCCTGGGTTCGTGCCGGCCTGTGCCGCTCTGTCTGCGCGGGTTCGACGGCCAGTGGGACATGTGCCGGCACTAACGCGGCAAGCCTGGCATTTTCTGCTCGCAAACGTGCCACCTCGGCGAGCAATTCCTCCCGCGTCAACTCCTTCAAGACTTCGTCCCGCTGCTTCATCTCACTAAAGGTGTCATCGGCATCACCCTTCGTCGGTCAATACCACCGACTTGGCGCGATTGATCGGTTCGAGGATGAAGCCGTCTCGTGCAGCCGGTTCATAGGCACGGCTCTGATTACAAAGATTCAGGGCTTCAGGTACAGCTTCATCGACCGCCTCGGTATTGATATCCATCACGTCACCTTTCGTCATCAGTCTCTCGCTCCTGGACGTTCACCCGGTATGGCCCAGCGCCAGGTTGTCCTCCCTGTTCGGGGACGGACTCAAGCCGTTCGAGGTTGCGCAGATCCTCCTTGCGTTGCCGCACGCGCCGCTCGTAGCTTGCCTGATTCTTGGTGCAGATCAGACTGTAGGGTCTTCCGACCCTGCTTGTGGCGCAATCTACATCGCAACCATGTACGGTGATGGCGCTCTCAACATGGCGGCGATCTTTCTCGGCGGCCTTAAATACCCACTCCCTGCGCGTGGGATCCACCAGGAACCGGCCGAGCCCGGCGCAATGGGCGCAACGGCAGAGGATTGGATTCGCCCGCGCGAAATCCGGCGGTGGTGCCAATGGCGGGGCAATACGGATGCGCAGATGTGCCAGAGCGGCGCTACGCAGGCGCTGCACCGATGCGCTCTTCACTGTCGGTCCGCGTTCGCTCAGCGTCAGGATGGCCGGGACCACAATGGCGTCCAGGTCAAACGAAGCCGGATACGCCAGGACATGCCCCACAACAAGGTCGGCCAGTAATGGCGCGTCAATGCGCGCGAGGGCAGTGAGCAGATCTTCGATCAGGCTTGGCGTGATCGGATCCGGGGGAAGGAAATGGTCGGGTCGGGCGGAGGTGCGTTGCCCTGTCAGCGTTTGGACGAGCGTCGTGGCTGCCGGGTGAAGAAGTACAGGAGAATTTCCGAACTGGTCACTTTCGCCGATCCGCGCCAGTAGACCGGCGCAGGCACCGGGCATCATCTGCGCGTTCCAGGCGATGATCTGTTCCACGAGTTCGGACGCCCGCTGCGGCAGGAGAAGGCCGGCTGCGCGCGTCAGTGCCTCGTTCTCGCTGCCGTGATACATCCACTTGGCCGGCATGATGTCCAGCAGGGTGTCGAGGTGCGCGGTGTCGCGTAGCTGCGTTAGGCTCGCCACCATGCAAATGACCTGGTCCCCGTTACCATAGTAACCACGCGATGCCGGCCAGTCGCGCAGCATGTAGCCGGCGAGCGTATGCGCATCGTGCCATTGGGGCGAGGCCTGACTCTCCCCACTCTGTTCCCAACGAGCGGCCAGATCACTCAGGTACGGCAGGGTCACGCCCAAACCTGCTTGATGAATCACGGCAAGTCGTCGCGTCCGGGGCCATAGCACAAAGGCCGCCCGCCGGTAGGTCCGCTCAAAGGTCGCGCCCTCGTTGCCGGTGGCCTCGTGGAAATGCTGTTCGTCAGGCTCCAATTCGTCGAAGCTTCCCGGTGGACAGAGTTCGTCTTCCTCGAAAGGCAGGGCAGTGATGGCCGGCTTGCTGCCATCGGGCTGCCGCCAGTCCGAGATCGTCAGCGTCCGCTCGATGAGTTCGCCGATCTCGAAGTCATCGTCGTATCCATCCTCATCGTCCTCATATCGGTCGCGGTACCATCGGCTTCGTCTGCGCGAGGCATAACCGGCATATTCCGCGGTCCCCGTTTCCTCGATCGACACCAGCGCCAGGTGAAGGTCGCACTCAGCTTCGTTTGCGGCGCGAATGAGTACACCAGCGGCGGCGGCATCTGCATTTTTCAAAGCGTCAAATGCCAGTTCTGCCGGCGTATAGGCGTGCTCCAGCGGATAGATCAGCTTGTTTGGTGAGTCGTCATCGGGCGAATCCTTGTTTGCGACCCAACGCCGCAGCAGCGCCGTGATCACTGACAGTTCGCCGCCATAGTCCGGTGGCGCGGAAGGCTGGCGCCGGCCAGCGCGGGCCAGGTTGTAAATGAGGACCAGCCGGTAACCCGAGGTAACCGGACGCACCTCATGCACACAGTCCGCGTAGAACGCCGCGAACGACACCGTGGCCGAGTCGGACCCGCCCAGATCGAGGCAGACTTCGCGTCCCCGGTGGCGGACAATGAGTTCCCCGCCGCTGCTGACCGAGGGCAGCGCCACCACGAGGGTGGCGAACATCCCCGGAATTTTCTCCGTGTCGCGATGCTCGACGAAAAAGCTGCCGGTATCATAGATCAGCAGCTTGTACAGTTCTGCCGTTACGGGTTCGGTCACCCCCAGCCCTGCCGCCACTTGGCCAATCATCGCATGCAGGGTCTTGGGCCAGCTTTGCCCGGCAAGGTGGACGCCGCCAGCATCAATCTGCCAAGTCCGGCGAACCTCGGTATCTACGAGCGTTTCCTCTCCGCGACCGTAGGGTGCCCGCTCCGCAACGGCGACAAGCTGTTCGCCCTGCACGGAAAGCAGTGGCAGCGCGATGCGGCCAACGCCATCTACTTCCAGATTGGGCATGACGATTTCGGACCTGCCCGAGGCACAGAAATCCCCGTGGCAACGAATGGTCGGAATTATCTTTGCCAGGTCGCGAGTGATCGCACGCTTCAAACTGCTTCTCCTATGTTTCATGGTTTCAGGAACGGCCCACCTTCCGCCAGGGCGTGGCGTCGAGTAGCACTTCTCGTACCGGTCGATCGGAAAGTTGAGGGTTCCCCGAAAATTCACGTACCCAAAATGGGGGTTGTAAGCCGGAACCGCCGAAAATTCCGTCGCCCGTCCCGACCATCAACCCGCAAACTGCTTGATCCGATCGGCTAGGTGTCCGAACGCTTCGTTCACGTACTCCAATGCTCTAGGTTCAGCACCCTGCGCGCGTAGAGCGCTCTTGAAGCTGTCCAGTTCGGACAGCCATTTCCGATGCAGCTGACCCAACTCGTTGACTTGCGGCTGGAAGCCTTGCAGGTTGCCGCTTCCACGAAACGCTTGATAGCCGCGCTCAAGGGTTG
>NZ_KB902923.1:0-5944 GCF_000379565.1 Cupriavidus sp. UYPR2.512
ATCCTGGTCGTTGAAACCCGAAAGGATCGCAAATTTTCCGTTCGAAATTCAAATCGTGGACACCCATGGAATCCTCACAACCCGCGTCAGCATTGGCTTCCAAGCCAATGACCCTCAAATAAACCGGACACTAGTGTTGAATTATAATGGTTTAAGTGACAGTGTTGCTTCCACTCCTAGCTCAATAAAAGCGTCACTTCGGCTCAGTCCGTATTAAATCTGACACTTTGCGTCACCGCAGGCCTTGCCGGAATTTCAGCGGCTTGATCAGCAAGAGTGCAGTTTCGTCGAAAAACGCGGCTACATCGCTGATACCCGTTAGCGACAGGGCCGCGCTTTTTCGGCAAGATCGTCGCATGCATGCCGCTATCAGTGGCCGCTCTCGGGCGATACGTCAGGCACTAGCCGGCCACGAGGGGACCTTTGTTCGATGGGTCGCTGGGATCCTTAGACGGCAGTTCCACTCCGCAAGCGGTCACTCGATCGCGAGAGCCGGCGTCGCGTAATCGCGTAATCGGCCTGAGCGGTCGTTCGGTTCATGCGTCGGACGCGGGCGGTGGGACCGGTGGCGTCGGCGCTGCGGCAGGTGCGGGTGCACCCCGCATTGGGGGGGGGCTGGCGCAGGCGGAGCAGGCAGTACGGGAATCGATGCGGGCGGTGTAGCAGGAGGTGCCCCTGATCCAATCACGGGCGCAGCAGGCGGAACAGAGATCGCTGCCGGCGGCGGGACCAGCGACGCTTTGTATTTGGCGATTAGGTCGTCGATGATCTCGAAGCACAGGCTCTCGTCATGGCCCGAGCCCATGTACGCACCACGTTGCGCCATCCCGGCGACGCGGAAACGATCGTCCGTGAACGGTCCACCGCTATTACCGGGGCGGATGCTGCCGGCACCGGTGATCGTGAAACTGTTCATGCCCGCGTGTGGGGATGTCCGGTTCAGCACCTTCTGGTCGTTGAAGTCCGGCAGCGTCCATTGTTTCCAGGCCGGATACCCGATCAGCACGCCCTGCGCGCCGGGCTCGATCGGGGTATCCATTGCTGAAAAATACCGATGCTGAGGAGGCTCCTCGGCAAACGCCAGAATAGCGAAATCCATCGGCTTATCACGGAAGAGAACCTTCGCTGGCCACGATTTTTTCGTTCCCGGTTGAATGAGTTGCAGGATCTTGTTTGTCAGGTACGGGCTTTCGTAGTCGATCACCGTGTCCACCTTTCCGACCTGCCCTTCCCACTCGAAGACGTGGTTGCACGTGATAATCAGGCCGAGTTCTCGGTAGACGAAGGCGGTCCCTTGAGCCATCGGCATCTCGTCGCCGAGGGCGGGATGCTTGTAGTCGCCGTACCAGTCAACAACGAAGCACGCGTCCAGCGCCGTTTCCTTGTCCCGCACAACTGGCTCGACCGGCAACGTCGGCGCGGAGAACGACCCGGCCGCGGTAGTGGCGGCGGCCGCGGCGTTGTAGCGCTCTGCGAGGCGGGTGTAGATCAGATCGTCCTTCCCGCGCACCATGCGCAGGTAGAGTAACTTTCCCCACAGCACGTTCTTTAACGCAGGCGCCTTTCCGGTCCGTATTTGACGCTTCCACGGCTTTTTCTCGTAAGCGCCAGTGGCGGCTGCTGTGATGCGAGCCTGCCATGCCTTGTCTGCTTGGTCGTAACCGTGCTTCTCCCAAGCGTTAAGAGCCCCACGGATGCGGTCGATGAAGACCCGCGGCACGTTTGGGAACCGATTTATCGTCAACCCAGTGACCTCCATCCGACGCGTCCGATCGCTCAGACGCGTCTTCGCCGAGTTGATTTTGAAGTGGTGCTTGTTGACGATGATATCGTGCAGTTCCGTCCCAATCGCCAGATCGCCGTCGCCATTGACGGAGCATACGGCGGCCGGAAGCTTCAACGTCTTGCTGACGCGGAACGAGAATGTGATGTCGTCGGCGTACCGGGAATAGCGCGCCATGCTCCGGCGGGCAAGGTCCGTCAGGTCCCGGTCCATCGTCCGGCACACAAGGTTCGACAGGAATGGCGACGTCGGTGCGCCCTGCGGCAGCACATTGTCCAGCGTACAGATGTGTGCGATGACTGTCGCCACCTGATGGGAGAAGTTGAACGGGTGGTGCAACAGCACCCCGCGCACACGGTAGAACGTGATGCTGGGGAAAAAGTCTTCTAGGTCGACGTTGAATACGTGTTTGGTCTTCGGCGAGCAATGCACCAGCGCATTGGTCAGAATGCTGCGCTTGGCGACGAAGCCGTGCACTGCAGGCTTCAGTGGCGACGAGCGTTCCTTGAGGAACGCCAGCACCTTCACCTGAATGATTTTCAGGGGCTTGCGCGGCTCGTGAATCGTCCGGTCGGTACCGTCCCGCTTCTTTATGGTGAAGCTCTGGTATGACGGGCGAGGGTAGACGATCGCCTTTAGGTGATCGTAGGACATGCCGAGCACCCTGCGGGAGAAAAACGACGGGCTACTCCGGACCAGAGCCTCGATGATCTGGTCCATGCTAGGAAGTTTTGTCATGTGAACCCGTGCGTAGAAATCGGGTGTCGCCCCGGTCCGTCTTTCTCCTTTATCAGGGATCGTCGCGGAAAGTACGCAAATCGGCGATCCGCAGCGCGCGGGGTTACCTCGTGAGAAGCCTGCGTTAACGCGGGCCCGGTTAAGCTCCGTTGGGGGCGACGAACGATTGTAAGCGGTCGCCCCACAGAAGTACAACGTCGCCCAAAAGCGTTTTGCTTGCGGAGCAGCGAGGCGCAGTGCCGGGCGCTGTCGAGCACCAGGTCCCGTTCGACCTTTCAGTCGAACCGCCGGCGCTTTCGACGGCCGTTGTACCTTGGAAGCAGCCATGAGCGTGGCATTGTGACGAACGACGATAGTGGGTCGGCTACGGCCCGCCGCCCTCCCGCCTATCTATCACTTGCCGGCCTGGCGAAGCGCCTCCCTCTTGCAAAGGCCATCAGCATGTTGAAGAATTCCCCTGTAGATGGAGAGGCTCGAAATGGAAATGCGTTGGGAGAAGCTTTACAGCGGTGGTTTGG
The DNA here is from genome assembly GCF_000379565.1 of Cupriavidus sp. UYPR2.512. NCBI lineage: Bacteria > Pseudomonadati > Pseudomonadota > Betaproteobacteria > Burkholderiales > Burkholderiaceae > Cupriavidus > Cupriavidus sp. UYPR2.512. The sequence goes on from NZ_KB902923.1 coordinate 3,040, forward strand.
GAGAGTTCCATCAGTCTGAACGGGCAATATGTCGCCCCGCGCGACCGTCAAGCAAACTGAATTGGCGGTGGATTAGTGCGATCGTCACTGTTTTAGTGATCGGAGCCGTACTGGCTTTCATATAGCGTTTGGCGTCCTAAAACCATTTCCTCGGCCGAGATCATCAGTGCTTCTTCCGCAGCCCGAATTGTTGTGAATCCGCTACGGCTTTTAACTGGGAGTCTACGGACGTTCACCGGACTCGCTTGCTGGCCGACCAAGCCCCAAAATAGATGGGCCGCCTGCGCCGTGACCTCCCCACCATCGTTGGGAGAGCGGATTCCCTCGGGACTTGCCACAATGTGGGGACACTGGATGGTGCGAGACCGAACGGGTGAGAAGGCTCTTTGTTTTTCGTGCCCAAAGTCAACACTCCTTTCGGGAAGTTGGCGACCTGGTCGCAGCGTTCTAATTTCGTCTGTTATCCATGAGCACAACAATAATCGGAACAATTACGGCGCAATATAGCGCCCGGGGTCATAGATCATTCGCGGTTGAGGTTTCGCACGACGGCCTGTCTAAACACCGGTTTCTCAGAGATAGGGACTACCACGTTGTGGAGACGAAGGCCAATATGCTCGCCCAGGAGTGGGACAGGCGTTGGGCCGTGATCGAAGAACAGAATGAGCGGAAGTCACAGCGTGCGGAAAGCCGCCGCCTCGTCGACGACCGCAAGGCCGAAGGCAAACAAGAGGCTGAGGATCGGACGGACGACGCGAAGGCTGAACTCGAGGCGTTGGGCAGTCTTCTTGCAAGTCGGCTCGATGATCCCGTCATCATCGAGTGGGAGTCACGGAAAGATCGGACACCCTTCCAAGAGGCTGAGCCCCAACGGCCCTCCCCGAAACCGACGCCGGTGAGGGGCTCGGGCAGTGCAAGGCCGGTGATGGCAGAGTTTCTGCCAAAGCTGGGCTGGGTGGATAAACTCCTGAAGAGCCGCGGCCTCAAACGGATCGCGGAAGGCGAGGCTCGATTCAACGCCGCCATGTTCCACTGGGAAAAAGAGCAGTCTGATTTGGCCGCAGGTCACCGGACTGCCGTGGAAATGCACCGTGAGGCAGAAGAGAGAAGGCTTAACGCGTATGAGACCGTGCATGCGGCATGGGTGCACAAACGCGACGAACATAATGCGCAACAAGTGGAGCAGCATTTGTCCATCGACCGCGAGAGAACCGCTTGGTTGGCACGAGACCCTGAGGCGATCGCCGCGTTTTGCGATTATGTTTTGACCGACTCCCCCTATCCTGACTCGCTCGACATTCATTTCGAGTTGGATTATGACCCCGGCTCGAAAACGTTGCTGATCCAGGCTGCGCTGCCCACACCCGATGATATTCCCAGGCTGAAGGCGGTAAAATACGTTGTCACTCGAGATGACTTCGACGAGTCGTACATCTCTGAAGCCGAGGCGTTGCGCATTTACGACACCGTCATTTATCAAATCGCTCTGCGCTCGCTCTATGAGGTTTTCGAGGCCGACATACACGACGCAATCGACGCCGTCCTCTTCAATGGGATTGTCGAAACGATTGACAAACGAACCGGCGAAGACATTACCCCTTGCATCCTTTCTTTGCGGGCCGGAAAGGACGATATCCGCAAGCTGAATCTTCGCCAGGTGGAACCGAAGGAATGCTTCAGGGCGCTCAAAGGCATTAGTAGTGCGAAGCTGAGCAACATGGTCGCCGTCGCGCCGGTGATGCAATGGGTGAGAGAGGATAGCCGCTTTGTGGACTCCTATGGGGTCGCTGAGAATCTTGATGAAGGCGTCAACCTGGCGGCCATGGACTGGGAGGATTTCGAGCACCTGATTCGTCAGGTCTTCGAAATGGAGTTCGCTGCAAACGGCGGGGAAGTCAACATCACGCAATCGTCTCGCGATGGCGGGGTCGACGCGGTCGTATTCGATCCCGACCCATTGCGCGGTGGCAAATTCGTTGTCCAGGCAAAGTGCTACACCAACACGGTGAACGTATCGGCTGTACGCGATCTCTACGGCACCGTCATTCACGAGAAGGCAATCAAAGGGATTCTCGTGACCACTTCCAATTTTGGAAAGGACTCCTACGATTTCGCCACGGGTAAGCCCATCATGCTCATCGACGGTCAGAATCTGCTGCACTTGCTGGAGAAGCACAACTACAAAGCTCGGATCGACTTGCGTGACGCCAAGGCTCAAAAGAGAGCCATGATGGCCACGTAGAGCCCTCGACAATTGGCGGGTTAGCGTCCGTGGCTGAGGGAAGTGCCGACCAGCACCCTCCCCTCAGCCGACTGAAGTCGATTATCAAGGGGTCTGATTTATGGATCACAGGCTACTCAAAAAGTACCGGGAGTACGCGAACACTGAGGAGGCCTTTGCCGTTCTCTTCGTGAAGAAACATCTCGCTCAGGCGAAAGGGCACTGGGTGGATGTCGTCAATTGCCGGCGCTATGAAATGTCATCGGACGACCTTCACTTCAAGTTCGTCGTTGGCGGTCTGTACGAGAGAAGGATTCAACCGCAATACCCACCAAGATCCTCGTACACCATCAACGGTAAGTTTGATGAACGCACCTACTACTTGATGGCGCGCGCCATAACGTGGGAAACAGAGGTGGCGCCGGAAATTCGGACAGTCGGATAAATGGAAGAGCTGGGGTCTGAGCCGGCCATAATGGCGGGCAGAAAGGACCTCAGAAGATGACGAAACGAAGCAGGCGAACCCACTCGGCGGGGTTGAAGGCGAAGGTAGCCCTGGCGGCCCTCAAGGGCGAAAAGACGCTGGCGGAGCTGGCCCAGCAGTACGACGTGCACCCCAGCCAGATCACCGCGTGGAAGCAGCAGTTGGTGGAGCATGCCGCGGACCTGTTCGGCGGTGGCAAG
>NZ_KB902924.1:0-5836 GCF_000379565.1 Cupriavidus sp. UYPR2.512
GGAGCATCCTGATGGCCTTGGCGATCTCGCCGATAACGACTTCTGATCCAGCAACAAGGGGCCCGTCGGGCCCCTTGTTCCATCAATGCCGTCGCTCCACATCTGAACCTCCGCGTTTGATCGCCACGTCCATCAGCATCACCCGACGACCTGCAACATTGGCGATGGACCAGACCGCAGCCACCCATCATTTACCGTGCCCGTGCGCCCATCGAATCCCGTGCTCACGCACAGTTTCTTGCCTATCTGCGTGGCGAAGGCATCGTGCACTTGCCGACAGTGAGCGACCAATCTGCGATCGCCCACATCTACGGTCGGTACTTGGACTACTTGAGGCAGGATCGTGGACTTGCGAAGAACTCGCTGCTCGTCTACGGGCCATTCATCCGCGACTTCCTCAACAGCCAGAATGCCGGCGACGGCAGTATATTGCCCAATGCATTTGATGCCGTAACGATCCGAAATCACCTTCTTGCCCACAGCAAAGGCCGGTCAGCGGAGTACACGCGGCTGATGGCGGTGGCGCTTCGCTCGTTTTGCCACTTCCTCTTTTTGCGGGGCGATACGCCACGTGACCTGTATGAGTTGGTGCCTACGGTTCGCAAGTGGAAACAGTCAACTGTGCCAACGTTCCTCACGCCTGAGCAGGCCGAAGCCCTCATTACCTCCGCGGACCGGTCAACTCCATGCGGGCGCCGTGACTACGCCATCTTGCTTTTGTTGGCGCGGCTCGGTTTGCGTGCCGGAGAGATCGTCGCACTTGAACTGGGCGACATCCACTGGCGTTCGGGGGAACTCGTTATTCATGGTAAGGGGCAAATGGTCGAGCATGTCCCGCTGCCATCCGAAGTTGGAGAGGCGATTGCAATGTACCTTCGCGACGATCGGGGCGCGAGCGCCTCGCGACGGGTCTTCCTTCGCATGTGGGCGCCGCGCGTTGGTCTGGCGGGACCGGCGGCAATTGGCCACATTGTTCGTCTGGCCTTCGCTCGTGCCGGGTTTCGCCCCGCATGCCGCGGCGCCGCACATCTGTTCCGCCACGGTCTGGCGACGACGATGATTCGCCATGGTGCGTCGATCGTGGAAATCGCTGAGGTATTGCGGCACCGCTCACAGGACAGTACCGCTATCTATGCAAAGGTCGCGTTTGAGGACCTGCGTGGTGTAGCGCGGTCATGGCCTACGGTGGGGGGTGCAATATGAGTGCGATCCGCGACTCCCTCGCTCGGTACGTGGCAGTGCGCCGAGCTCTCGGGGCGACATTCTATGAACCGGCATTGGCACTCAATCATTTTGTTGACCTTCTGGAACACGAGGGCGCCGAGTTCATCACCACCGATCTGGCTCTGCGCTGGGCGACGGCGCCCGTGCTTGTCGAACGCGCTACCTGGGGGCGGCGCCTCTCCCAAGTGAGGGGATTCGCCAGGTGGATGAACGCTATTGACAGCCGGAACGAGATTCCTCCAGCAAGGCTCCTGAGCGCACGACGACGGCGCAATCCTCCGCATATTTACACCGACCAAGAAATTAACCTGCTCATGATCCAGGCTGCGCGACTACGCTCGCGCACGGGCATGCGAGCACTGACCTATTCGACGCTTATCGGGCTCCTCGTAGCGACGGGCCTCAGGCCAGGTGAAGCCCTTGGACTCGACCGAGCCGACGTTGACCTCGTGAACGGCATACTCTCAATCCGGGAATCGAAGTTCGGCAAATCGCGCTTTGTTCCTGTAGAAGAGTCGACCCGCGCGGCACTCGAACGCTATGCTCAGAGCCGCGACCGACTCTGCCCTTTACGATTGAGTGAGGCGTTCCTGGTTGGCGAGCGCGGTATGAGGCTGAACGCCAGCGCTGTCCGAAGTATGTTCGTCAGAATGTCGCGTGCGGTCGGCCTGCGGCCAGCGACGGAGGATGGACGCGATGGTTACGGCCCACGCCTTCAGGACTTTCGGCATAGTTTCGCGACTGGAAGGCTGGTTGAATGGTATCGCGCCGGACTGGACGTAACCCGGGAATTGCCGAAACTTGCGGCCTACCTCGGGCACGCCAATGCCGGTCTCACCTATTGGTACATCGAAGCGGTTCCCGAGTTGCTTGAGCTTGCGGCAGGCTATCTCGGCAAGAACTGTCCGGGAGAGCGGCCATGAGTGCCGCCAGTCTTCCATCCCTCGTCCAGCGCTTCTTTACCCAGCGCCTGCTCCAGCAGCAAGGCTTGAGTTCGCACACGGTAGCGAGTTACCGCGACACATTCCGGCTGCTGCTGGCCTTCGCCGCGAAGCACATCGGACGCGCGCCGTCGAATCTGCGAATCGAAGACTTCGACGTGTCCTTGATCGAGAAATTCCTTCAGCACCTTGAACAAGGCAGGGGCAATTCAGTGCGGACACGCAATACCCGTCTCGCCGCCGTGCATGCCTTCTTTCGGTTCGTTGCGGTCAGCGAGCCGGCGCTGTCCCTGCAGTGTCAGCGCATCCTTGCAATTCCCTCCAAACGCTGTGAACACGGTCCCGTCGAGTTTCTCACCGAGGGCGAGGCAGCAGCGCTCGTAGCAGCACCCGATGTACGAACATGGATTGGCAACCGCGACCGAACGCTGCTTCTTGTAGCGGTTCAAACGGGTCTGCGCAACAGCGAACTGACCTCTCTCAGGCGTCAGGATGTGGTGCTCGGCACAGGTGCTCATGTCCGTTGCCTCGGCAAGGGCAGAAAGATGCGATGCACTCCGCTGCGACCGGACGTCATTGCGGTCCTGAAAGCATGGCTGCGGTATCAACCTGGCGAACCCGATGATCCAGTCTTCCCCAGTTCGCGTGGTGGCCATCTGAGCGCCGATGCCCTTCAGCGGCTTGTGTCGCGCAACGTCGCAATCGCGTGTCGGTCGTGTCCCTCGCTAAAGGAAAAATCAGTAACGCCCCACACCCTTCGACACGCGGCCGCGATGAGCTTGTTGCATCACGGTGTAGACCTGACCGTGATCGCGCTCTGGCTCGGTCACGAATCATCGGAGACGACTCAGATCTACTTGCATGCCGACATGCGGCTCAAGGAACGCGCGCTCGCTCACGCCAATGTGAGCGGCGTCGCGCCGACGCGTTACAAACCTCCCGATCCCTTGCTTGCCTTCCTTGAGGGTCTCTAATAATGCCGACAATCCGAGCGACACGGAACAGGGATCCGCCCAACTGTTGCGTCCTTTGCTTCGGGACGCGGCATAATCTGGGTGTCGGCATAACGCGGTTCATGCCGCTAGCGGCATGAACCGCGTTATTGTCCACCGGCGCTCGTCCATCTCGATAGCATATCGACTCAGGTATTCCCACTGGTTGCGCGCGTAGGCAATGGCCTTGCCCAGCAGGCTTTCCGGCAGTACCTGTGGCGCCTGCTCATCCAGCCACGCCTTGAAGGCTTTCAGCAACGGTACGCTATGCTGCTGACGCAGCCGGTACGTGTAGTTGGCGCGCGTTTCGCCATTGGGCAGATCCTCCTTGGCGAGCGCCTCCACCTGATACAGGGCCTTGAAGTACTCGAGGGCCTTTGCAACTCGAGCGCTGGGCTTCTTTTGACCCTTTTGCGCATCAACGAACATCCGTCTGGAATGAGCAAGACAACCGAAGTGCGTGACGCCTTCGAGGGTGCGCCAGGCACTGTAGCCATCGGTCATCAACATGCCCTCGTAGCCGGCGAGGAACGTTTGCGGATACTCCTGTCCGCGCCCCGGCTGGTAGTCGAACAGCACCACCGGATGCTCGCAGTCCTCCGCGCTGCGGTAGACCCACATATACGATTTGCTCTGCGCGGCCTTGCCTTCCTCCTTGAGCACCTGCACCGTCGTCTCATCGGCATGGATCAGCGGCTGCGACAGCAGCGTGCAGCGTAGCGCCTCGTACAGACGGCTGTAGTGCAATTGCGCAGGGCGGATGATCCAGTTCGCCAGCGTTCCACGGCCAACCGCAATCCCAGCCCGCCCCAGCGCATCTTCCATGCGGTACAGCGGCGTGCCGTCAACGTACTTGCCGACGGTCACCGTCGCCAGCATTGCCGGGCTTGCGTTGCTGCCCGGCAGTGGTTGCGTTGGCATCGGCGCGGTCAACACCGGCGTTCGGTCGGCATCGCGATCGCAGTGCCGACACGCGTATTTGAAGCGCACGTGCTGCAGCACTGAGACCTTTGCTTCGATGTGCAACTGCTCGCTGACTTCCTCGCCCATGCGGTGCATCGAGCCCTGACAGCATGGGCAGATCTTCTGGTCTTCGGTCAGGTCGTACTCGATGCGCTGGCGCGGTAACTCCGCCGGTAGCGGCTTGCGGCCACGTTTTCCGCCTGCAGGCCTACCAGGTTCCGGCAACCCCGTGTCCGGAAGCGCGAACGCGTCATCCTCGTCGTCAGGCAGGGCCGTGGCAACCATCTGCTCGGCTTCATCGAACAGGCGATCCTTGAGCTTTTCGCTGCTTGGTGCGAAGCGTTTGGACTGTGCGAGTCGGAACTGCTCTTCGAGGAGCTTGATGCGCTCGGTCAGCTCGGCGATGTGCTGGGCGTTCGTGGCAGCCTTCGCTTCGAGTTCGCGGATATAGGCCTGGGCGGCCGGCGGCAATCGCGAGAAGTCGTGTTCGTTCATGCTGGACACGATAGTGCAGCGACCGCGCAGATAGGTATACGTCACACCGAACGGAAATCAAGCCGTGTGCTGATATTGGCGTGACGGGTGGCGCTGCACGGCGTCCATATCGATACCGTCCAGCAGCCAGTGCAACTGCTCGGTTGTCAGCTCGATCACTGTCTGCTGCCGCCGTGGCCACGCGAAGCGGTCTTCCTCCAGGCGCTTGAGCAGCAACCAAAACCCGTTACGGTCCCACAGCAACAGTTTGACGCGGTTGCGCCGACGGTTATGGAAGGCATAGACGGCGCGGGCAAAGGGATCAAGCTGCATCGACTGCTCGACCAGCGCAACCAACCCATTGATCCCGAGGCGGAAATCCACGGCATTGCGGTGAAGGTAGACCTGCACGTCGGAGCCGAATCGGAACATCAACGCGCTCCCAACGCTTCGATCATCGCCTTCACAAGCGCAACGTCCTGCCCGCCGCATTCAAGTTCGACCGTCACGCCGTTGGGTAGCCGCGCCCTCACTAACGCTGGTGACGGGCGCTGCGATGGTTGCGTGCGAGCAGGCGCCTCGGCCGGCGGACGTCCCCGCACCATCGGCGATTCCGTGACGCGCATCACGTCGCTCACCTCGACGACCGGCACGAACGCCGGCAACGCAGACTCCGCGGCCGCGGTGGCTTCATTTGCCAACTGGTGCAGCCGAATCCACTTGCGCAACTGGTTCGTATTGATGCCGACCTTGAGGGCCATCCCGGCTACCGATACCCCAGGCCGCAGACATGCCTCGACCAGTCGGCGCTTGTCCCTCCGGTCATAGTCTCGCTTTCCGTTGGAGCGAATACGGATCACCCTCAGCGGCGGAGCGTCAAACTCGGCTTCCATCATGATTGCGTCCGCAAATAGTGGTTGCGGACGCAAGCCTGCCCACTCTCAGCCGCAAATACTAGTGCAATGTTCCATTCTGTTTGGAACTTAAGCGGCGGTTGGCACGAATGACCTTCTGTAGGATGTCGCGAGCGCTCTTGGTCCAGATGAACGGCTTGGGGTTGGTGTTGTGGTGAGCGATGTACTCGTTGATGGCGTCGACCAGTTCCGGCACGCTGGTGAATACGCCGCGGCGAAGTCGCTCGGTTGTGATGTCACGAAAGAACCGCTCGACCATGTTCAGCCATGATGCGGAGGTGGGCGTGAAGTGCATGTTGAATCGCGGATGCTTGGCCAGCCAGTCCTG
>NZ_KB902925.1:0-5750 GCF_000379565.1 Cupriavidus sp. UYPR2.512
CGCGTGACTTATCTGATGCGCAAAGGCCGGACCTGCCCCGAGCTGGACGCCTCCTTGTTCTTCGATCCGGACGAAATTCGTGGTGCGTATCTGCTGGCCAAAAAGAAGTTGCCGGCGACACCACCGACCGTGAACGAGGTCGTGCGGCTGATTGCGCAAATCGGCGGCTTCCTTGCTCGAAAGGGCGACGGCGAACCCGGCGCCAAGACAATCTGGCGCGGACTCGATCGCGTGCTCTCCGCTGCTGAAACCCTGCGCGCGCTACGTGAGGGGCTCGGCTGACTTATGTATAAAGGTATGGCTCAAGACAGGTTAGGCGGTCATGGATGGTCAGTTGCGGCGTGGGGGCTGCCGAACGATTGGAGACCACTGATGGGCAACTACGGCGGTTACTGACTGGAACGCTACCGGCAGAAAGCTGGTCACGCGCAAGCGCGCCCGAACCAGCAGCAACAAGCGCCTCACTGGCACGCGCGAAGCCGCAGCGCTCGGGTTCAGTCGGCAAACTATGCCGACTTCTCCCAAACGCTCCCGTGAGAGAAGCTACGCGAAGCACCACGGATATCAGGCCGTCGACTTGTTTTCCCCTTACAGAAAGTCAGTTGGAAATCCCGTGCACATTAATTTCACGGCAATGATATTCTTTTCATTTTCCTGCAACCCATCTGCGCTGTCCGCTTCTCGTGGATGATGACCTCTGCCAATATGGACTCGCAATCGGATTTCCCTTTGTTTCTCGTCAATCCACTGTGTCCCTGTGCGAAAACTGCGCTGCTTTCCATGGGCGGACAGCCTTGTCTGAGGGCAAATTTTTCTTGCAGGCCCGTTCGCTTATTCAGCGCTGCCTTCCGCGGAGAACGAATCAGCGCCAGCCGGATGGTCGGCTGCAGGCGGCGTCCTGTCTCGCCATAACTGACGCCACCACACGCTAACATCGTCAAGATACGTATAAATCACCGGCACCACCACCAGCGTCAGTATCGATGAGGTGATAATCCCGCCGATCACCGTTTGCCCCATCGGCGCGCGCTGCTCGGCGCCTTCGCCGAGGCTGAAGGCGAGCGGCACCATGCCGAAGATCATCGCCAGCGTCGTCATCAGAATCGGGCGCAGTCGTACGCGCGCGGCTTCGACCAGGGCCGCCTCGCGCGACAGCGGCTCGGGGCCGTCGCTCCCTTGGCGCGCCTGGTTGGCGAAGTCCACCAGCAGGATCGCGTTCTTGGTCACCAGCCCCATTAGCATGATAAAGCCGATGATCGAGAACATGTTCAGGGTCGAGCCGAACAGCAGCAGCGCCGCGAACACGCCGGCCAGCGTCAGCGGCAGCGAAGTCATGATGGCGATCGGATGGAAGAAGCTCGCGAACTGCGAAGCCAGGATCATGTAGATGAAAATCACTGCCAGCGCCAGCGCAGATAGCGCGGACCCGAAGGATTCGTTCATCGACTTGGTCGAGCCGCCGAAGCGGTACTTGTAGCCGGCCGGCCAGTTCATGCCGTCGAGCGCGGCCTTGACGTCGCGCGCGACTTCGCCGGCCGAACGCCCGGCCACGTTGGCGGTCAGCTCGACTTCGCGGTTCAGATCGCGCCGGCTGATTTGGTTGGCGCTCGTGATCGGCACCAGCTCGGCGATCTGGCGCAGCGGCACCATTTTTGGCGAGCCGTTGGCGTTGGTCTGGCTGCTGGCGATCATCAGCGCGCTGAGATCCGCCATGCCGGTGCGCGCGTCCTTCGGCAGGCGCACGCGTACGTCATAGTTTTGGTCATCGGGCGCGCGCCAGGAACTGATGGCGTCACCAGCCAGCAGCGGGCGCAACGCATTGCCGATCTGCGCCACGCCCACGCCCAGGTCAGAGGCAAGCTCGCGCCGGATGCGCACCTCGATGGTGGGGCGGTCGTCTTTCATGCTCGAATCGAGGTCGGTCAACCCGCGGATCGCGGTCATGCGCTTGCTGGCTCCCTGTGACAACCGGCGCAGTTCGTCCAGGTCATCGCCCTGGATCGATACCTGAATCGCCTTCTGGCCGGCGGCACCGTCGGGCATCCCTACCATGGTCAGCGTAATGCCGGCTATGCCGGCCAGGCGCTGGCGGATCAGCGGGTTGAGCTGGGCAGTGGACAACGCGCGCGCGCGCCGTTCGGTCAGACGCACCGACACCAACGCGTTGTTGCGGCCCGAGGTGTTGCCTGAGTTGACGGTGGCATACGTGTAGGCGACTTCAGGGAACGACTTCAGCGCGGCTTCCACCTGCCGCACCTTCGCCTCGGTAACTTCCATTGACGTTCCCACTGGCGTGGTGAATTTGACGGTCGTTTCACCTTGATCGGCGTTGGGCACAAATTCCGTTCCGATGAGCGGCACCAACGCAAAGCTGCCGAAGAAGGTCGCCGCGGCGATGATGACGGTGGCCAGGCGGTGCTTCAGCGCCCACCTCAGCATGCTGGCGCACCCGTTGCCAAGCTTGTCCATGTTTGCCGAGAACCAGTCCAGCAGCCGCCCCACGGTGCGCCCGTACCAGCTGCGCTTGTTGCCGGTGCCGTGCAGGTCCGGGTCGTGCCAGACCGATGACAGCATCGGATCCAGCGTGAACGAGACGAACATCGAGATCAGCACCGCCGCCACCACCGTGATGCCGAACTGGTGGAAGAAGCGCCCGATGATGCCGCCCATGAAGCCCACCGGCAGGAACACCGCGACGATCGAAAACGTGGTGGCCAGCACCGCCAGCCCGATCTCGTTGGTGCCGTCCAGCGCCGCGCTGCGGTGGTCCTTGCCCATCAAGTTGTGGCGCACGATGTTCTCGCGCACCACAATGGCATCGTCGATCAGCAGGCCCACGCACAGCGACAGCGCCATCAGCGTGATCACATTGAGCGTGAAGCCGCACAAATACATCACGCCGAAGGTGCCGATCAGCGCGATTGGCAGCGTCAGCCCTGTAATCACCGTGCTGCGCCACGAGCCGAGGAACAGGAACACGATCGCTACGGTCAGGAAGGCGCCTTCCACCAGCGTCGAGCCCACCTCTTTCACGCTGCTGCGGATGCCGCGCGCGGTGTCGTTGACCACGTTCAGCTGCACGCCGGCCGGCACCAGCTTGCGCACTTCGTCGGTCATGCGCACCAGGCGGTCGACGGTGTCGACGGTGTTCTGGCCTTGTGCCTTCACCACCGACAGGAACAGCGCGCGCTTTCCGTCAAGCAGCGCCAGACTTTCCTGCTCTTGCTCTCCGTCGCGCACGTCGGCGATCTCGCCCAGCGTCACCGGCTGGCCGGCGCGGCGCGCCACGATGATCTGCCGGAACGCATCCGGCGTGGGCACGCGGCCCTTGATCTGCACCACGGTTTCGGTCGCCGAGGAACGCAACTCGCCGGCGGGCAGCTCTTGGTTCTCGTTGTGAATCGCGTTCATCACCTGGTCCACGCCGATGCCCAACGCCTCGAGCTGCGCCGGCCGGATGCGGATCTCGACCTCGCGCTTGGTACCACCGACGAGGTTGATGGCGCCCACGCCGCGCACGGTCTCCAGCCGCTTGCGCACGATCTGGTCGGCGATGGTGGTCAATTCGCGCTGGCTGCGGCTGGCGCCAGGCGCGTTGGAGACCGACAGATAGAAAATTGGCGCATCCGACGGATCATAGCGCAGCACGCGCGGTTCCTTGACCTCGTCGCGGAAATGCGGGCGGATCGACGCGATCTTGTCGCGCACGTCCTGTGCGGCTTGGCCGATTTCGACGCTGAGGGCGAATCTTACGACGACAACTGAGATACCCTGATAGGAGTTCGAATACAACTCCTCAATGCCAGGAATGGTATTGACGATCTCCTCGACTTTGCGCGTGACGTCGGACTCGACCGACTCCGGCGCGGCGCCCGGGTAGTCGGTCTGTATCACCACCACCGGGAAGGTGATGTCGGGAAACTGGTCGACCGGCAGCCGCTGGTAAGAGAACAGGCCCACCACGATGAAGGCCATCATCATCATGGTAGCGAGCACCGGGTTGCGGATCGACAGGCGGGTGAACCACATGGCGCGCGTCCTCTACACCGTCAGGCCTTGACGCGCCGGACCTGGCTGCCGCTGCGCAGCATGCCGAAGTTGTTGCGCACGATCTCGGTGCCAGCGTTCAGCCCGGAGACGATTTCCACCATGCCGCCGGCTTCGTCGCGCATGCCAAGCTGCACCGGGCGCTCCGCCAGCGTGTCGCGCTCGATGGCATAGACGAAGGCGCGTTCGCCCTCCGTGCGCACCGACGAGACCGGCACGGCCACTACGGCGGCGCGTTGGCCCAGCACTAGGGCGCCGCGTGCGAACATGCCCGCGCGCAGTACCTGCTCGGCATTGTCGACGCGGATATAGACCATGATGCTGCGCGTGCCGTCGCTGATGGCCGGGCTGATGCGCACCAGCTTGCCGGTAAAGCGCCCGGCGCCTTCCACGTCGAGCTCGGCCATCTGGCCGACCCTGACACTAGCTACGTCGGCCATCGGCACTGGAGCCTCCAGCTCCAGGAACCGCAAGTCGACCACGTCAACCAGGCGCATATCAGGCGACACCTTTTCGCCTGGCTGCACCGCGCGCGCGGCCACCATGCCATCGAGCGGGGCCTTGACCACCGTGTCGGCCAGCATCTTCTCCGCCACCGCTAGGCCACCCTGTCCGACATCGAGGTTGGCGCGTGCCACGTCCACCTCGGACTGGAACTTGTCGAACGCGGCCTGCGAGATAAAGCCCTTAGCCACAAGCATACGGTTGCGGTCCAAGGTCTGACGTGCGTTCTGAAATTGTCCCTGCATGGCAAGCATCTGCCCACGGGCCTGGGCCGCTTTAGCTTGGTATTCGGTCGGATCGATGCGCACGATCACCTGCCCGGCGCGCACCGTCGCTCCTTCCCGTACAAGGACGGCCTTGACTTCGCCGGATACCTTAGCCTTGACCGACGCCTGGTTCAGCGCGCGTAAGCTACCCGACAGCGGCAGCGACACTTGCAGGTTCTGGGGACCCACGTGGACAAGGTCGGTCTGTAGAAACTCGAGCCCGTTGGCCTGCGCAGGCCCAAGTATCTGGTGCGCACTTCTAGCGGTACGCACGGAAACCACAACGCTCAGCATTAAAATAGCGCAGCCGATAGCGATTAGCAGGTTCTTTCGTTTCATGTCGGCCTTTGGGGCGGTCACTAGGCTTTGGCGGAAACGCGAAACGCATCCTCTACGCCTTGCGCGATCATATGGTCGCGGAATGCTCGGCAGCACGTGGTGCCTTTCTGCGTCGGGTCACGCTCATCTGGTTAGCCTGCGGTCTGGCTTGGCAGCAGCGTGTCCAGGAATTAGTCGAAAAAAGGCCGATGTCCAATTTCAAAAACTGCGCCGCAGCTCGCGGCGCAACACCATCGCGAACGCCAGCGTGGATCACCGTGCGATGGTATTAACGCGCCCCAGAGCCTTGACGAACAATTTGTCCCTCGGGACCACCACCTCCAACTAGTGCAATGTTCCATTCTGTTTGGAACTTAAGCGGCGGTTGGCACGAATGACCTTCTGTAGGATGTCGCGAGCGCTCTTGGTCCAGATGAACGGCTTGGGGTTGGTGTTGTGGTGAGCGATGTACTCGTTGATGGCGTCGACCAGTTCCGGCACGCTGGTGAATACGCCGCGGCGAAGTCGCTCGGTTGTGATGTCACGAAAGAACCGCTCGACCATGTTCAGCCATGATGCGGAGGTGGGCGTGAAGTGCATGTTGAATCGCGGATG
>NZ_KB902926.1:0-5684 GCF_000379565.1 Cupriavidus sp. UYPR2.512
CGGTCGGGCGGTGCCTATGGACCTGGCGCCCCTGGTGCGCGATCAAGCGCTAAAGATGTCCGCGCTGTTCCTACTGATGAGGCTCGCGCGAACGGCGGGCCACCGATTGTCGGACGTCGTCTCGACGGCTGGCAATGCGCTCAGGCCGCTCCGGGGGCGAGAACTGTTCGCGTACCTCAAGTCGCTCCTCGAAAAGCCGATTGACTTCGGGCACGTAGTCCGGACGCGGAAGCTTCGTGAAGACGAAGACCGGACAGCCGAGGCTCGGGCCGCGCAAGAGCGGCAGCAGATTGCCGAACTCGTAGAGAGGTACCGGGGTAGATGGGTTTCCGCACCTGACGGATCGACCTATGAAGTCGATTCAGCCTCCATCGTGTTACTGCCGAAGCTCTTTGGCGCATGGCCAGGCGCGCGTCTGGCTTGTCGAGATGGACCGAGTCGCGTCCGGGCTGGCCTTTGGCCCTGCCCTGCAGGCTCAAGGTAGGGGGTTGCCGTCAGCGACGGCGCGCGCAGCTATTGAACGTCTGCGCGGCGTGATAGGAAAAAGCCGCAGTCACAACATGCCCGCGATGGAGCCGGGATTCGTATTTCGCTGCCCGCGGGAGGAGGTATAAAGGCGCCTAGTCTTTTGCGCGGGCTTTTTTCGACCGCGCATAGACGTGAGTACAGAAGGCTTCTGCGACTACACGATTGACAGTAAGGATGGTTGCGGGAGTCAACCTCTCACGGGCGACCCCTTGCCTGTCAATAAGCCGCTGTGGCAACAATTGAGACACGAAGGATTGGACTAGGTCTTTCCTCACGTTGTCATCGGCAGCCTCGAAAAGCTGCTTCCCAATGTTGATTTCGTCGCTCAGTTTGGCCATAGCTAGGTCGTTCTGAGCTTGGAGACTGGCTTCCACCTTAGCACGCGCATCTTCCCGCCCACGCCTTTCATTCCTGGAATCCTCGAGCTGCTTCGCCTTGACCTCTGCCATGCGACGGTCAGCGTCGCCAAGCCGGAACTTGCCTTCGATGGCTCTTAATAAGTATCCCTTTGGACTGCTGGTGACCTTTCCTTCATTCACCTTGGCACGGGTATATTCGATAGCGCGTTCGATGACCTCGTCGGTCCAATCCGCGCGATTCTTAGCAATCCGGTCAAACTCGGGCGCATCAAATGCAAACTCGTTGTGGAGAGTGAGATACATCGAATCGTCAATGCCTGCCCTCGCCGCATCTGCCCCTTGCTTTTTAGTGAATCGAAACCGGATTTTCAACTTCTCGGGTGGGACACGTTCTGCGTTGGGCTCCCAGCTCACGTCAAAATCTGAAACCTGATTGAGTTGCTGGATAGCTGGAACCAGGAAGTGTTTCTTGAACTCCTTGACCTCTTTGCGCGACTCGCCAACCTTACCCGGCCATTCGAGAAGCTCGCTGTATGCAAACCACTCAGTTATGCCGGGCCCCTCGCATGGAATAAGGCGGTCGTAGATGGCTCGCGCAAGTGATAACGAGAACGACGTAGAGGCTCGCAAGCTCAGCCAATGTGCCTTGTACGGGTTGATGACATATTTGATAACCCGACCAGACAAGAGGATAAAGACGACATTGCGCTCAATGTAGCAGTCGCCAAGTAGACCAATCGTGCCCCACGAATCCTTTTCCGTTATCTCCTCGATAGACGGCGCGGTCATGATGTCAACGCGAGCATTTGCGGCCGACCGCATCTGCGAAACAAGGTGGGCATGGTTACGACTTCCTTCGTAACGCATAAGCCACTTGAAGTAGTTTACCTCCGCGGTAAACGTGTAGACCTTATCGTCGAGCAACTCCTCGGGTGCTTTGGTTGCAACGATAAAGTACGCGGCGTCCAGAATGCGACGTGCGGCAATACCCAAGCCGCCCACCCTCGTGAAGATATTGTTTCGGATGAAGCCAATTTCTCGCGTCGACTGGTGAATCGGCCGACCTTGTCCGGACATGTCTTCAAAGATGTCCAAGGCGAGCTGATGCGGCGTGACGGTGAGAGCTTGGTTTTCCATGCGTTCTTGTGACTCCAATCCTCGGCACTCTATCAGCGCAGATTGGCATGTCAACACAAAAACCGCCCCGTTCTACTCGGTAGGTTTGCCCAAAAACCGCCCCTGTACCCACAAGTTTCGTCTGCGACCGACCAATTTCCAGCCTGGGTGGCACAAAAATCATCCCACTCTGCCCAAAAACCGTACCTATCCACAGGGTGTAGCCTTGATTAATAACGTTTTTTTCGCGGTTGTTTGTTCGTTTGCGGGTTTTGTCTTTCAAAAAACACAAACCAACCCAGGTATCCAAAAATTCGGCATTTGTGAGAGTTGGCCGCTAAGCGTTTGAAAAATAAGGAAAAATTCCCAACCAGATCGGGCTGCACAAAAACCGACCCAGGGGTGGTTTTTGTGCGAGCTAGGTTTGGGCGTCTTTATAGGTGGCTAGTCGAGGGCGGCTGGCCAAGAAGTGTGAAAGGGCTGACTGACTGGTGCTGAGAATGTAAATGCACACCGATGCCCCAGTATTTGCGGAGTTTTCTTCATGTGGGGGCCAAAAAGTAGCCTCAATACAAGCTTGTTTACGCGTATTCGTGTATTCTGCGCTTCAACGTCACAGTATGGAGAAAGCGCGGAATGGCTAACGTAGGCGCCCTACCGATGGAAGACCGCAAGGTCACCCTGCGCGAAGTTGCGGACTTCGCTGACAATCTCGGGCCGTTCGCGGATAACCTTCGCGAGCAAATTCTTGCGCCTCGGCCGCGCAAGCTTGCACCTATATATACCATCAGTGAATTGGCTGATCTGTGCAGTCTTACCCGCCAACAGATTCAATACCTAGTTTCGAAAGGTGATTCCAACCTTCCCACGGGAACTCTGAACGGAACCGGCCGAAGCCGGACGTTTACGCTTCCCGAAGTTCGCACGTGGGTGCAGATGGCTTCTGACATTTATCAGACTCGCCTCGGTGAGGCCGACGCTAACTTCAAGGGCAAGGTTTTGACCACTGCTCAGCTGAAAGGCGGGTCTGCAAAGACAACGACGACAGTTTGTCTGGCTCAGGCACTGAGTCTGCTGGGCCGGAAGGTTCTGGTCATCGACCTCGACCCTCAAGCCTCGGCATCGGAACTCTGCGGACTCTACGCGGAGAAGGAGATTTCCGGCGAAGACACTGTACTGCCGTACATCTTCGACCAGAACGTGGAGGGTGGGTTGGGCTCTCGCGTGCAATCGACGTATTGGGATGGCATGGACATCATTCCTGGGCACACCTTCCTTTATGGCGCGGAGTTTCTTCTGCCAGCACGGCAGAAAACCATCCAGGGGTACCGATTCTGGGCGGTGCTGCGGCAAGGGCTGGAGCCGCTGAAGTCACAGTACGACTACATCCTGATTGATACCTCGCCCTCGCTTTCGTACATGAACCTGAACGCACTGCTCGCGGCAGACGCACTGGTCATGCCGATGATTCCCGAGAACCTGGACTTCATCAGCTCGCTCGCTTTCTGGCGCCTTTTTTCGGATGTTGCAGAGGACTTCCTGCCCTACGAGGAAGATAAGGTATACGACTGCATCTCTATCTTGCTTTCCAAGGTTGACTACGGGAAGACTTCCTCGGCGCCGGTTGTTCGGCAGTGGGCCCAAAGCGCCTACGGGCGTTGGCTCGATCCCTTCGAGATTCCAGCGAGCTCGGTAATGAGTGGCGGCGCTTTGTCGTTCTCGACGGCACTGGATGTCGTGAGTACTCATTCGACTGCAAAGTCTCTACAGCGTGTCAAGCAGCCCATGATGCAGTACGCAAAATGGTTGGACGATATGTTCGTCAAGACCTGGAAGGAGGCGGCATGAGCAATAACATCCGAGAACAGTTGATGGCCAAGACGGCCAACTTGCCGACACCCGCTGACTTCAAAGGCGAGACCAAGAAGGAAAAGACGTCTCGCGGTCCGCAAACAATGCCTGGTCTGACTAGTGCTTTGTCGGTGGCACAGATGCGCATTCAGGAACTCGAGTCGAAGGGCGTCGAGACACACCTTCCTGTCAACGCCATCGTGCCGAATCCTTGGCAGCCGCGGCGCCAGTTCAATGAAGCAAAGCTATCGGAGCTCGCACGTTCGATTGCAGAAGCAGGTTTGCTGCAGGCTGTGACGGTTCGCCGGATAGGGGAGGAGGGTTATCAGCTTGTCGCCGGGGAACGGCGTTGGCGCGCCCACAAGCTCCTCAATAAGGAAACCATCCGAGCGGTGGTCATCGAATGTACCGACGAGGATATGGCTGCGTTGGCGTTGATGGAGAATGTGACGCGGGATGGCCTGTCTGACTACGAAATTGCGATTGCTGTTCGTCGCACCGAGTCGGAATTTTCCACGCGTACCCGGCTCGCTGAGGTAATGGGTGTGACGCGCAATGAACTGTACAAGTTCTTGGCTTTCGACGAACTGCCGGATTTCGTTAAGCTAGACTTGGACCTGAACCCCTCCTTGCTTGGCGCGAATTCCGCTCAGGAAATTGCCAACTGCGTCAAGAAAACTGGCGATGATGGGGTGAAAGCGCTTCGCGAATTATGGCCGATGGTCGTATCCGGCGACCTGCTTATGAGTAAGGTCGCTGCGGCGATTAGCGCGCAGGTAACAAAGGGCGCACCTGCGGCGAATGCAGGTGGCCGAAGCATCTTGAAAATTTTCGCCGGCAAGGTTCAAGCTGGCAGTATCACCAAAGATGTCAAGGGTTTTACCTTGAAGTTCAAAGCTGGGGTGATAACGGAAGAGCAGGAAAGCGAACTCAGGGATTACATTGGAAAAATGTTCTCCATCCAGCCCGAGTAGCACTCAAAAAAAGACCCGCCACAAACGGCGGGTTTTTTTATGTTTGGCCAGCTTCCGGCCGCTGGCTATGAGGCTCAGAGGCTAAGGCGTCAACAGTGTTCTTATAAGAACACGACAGCCGAGAGTACATCTGCGCTGAGGACGTCAGTGTAGCCTCCACGATTCCCGCCCTTGCCCACAAATGGTGTGACTCATCTGCTAAAGAACTTCGCCGCTTGTTCGATGCCTCGGGACGTTCTGCCCGCACGGGAGACGTGACCGAGCAGGCACTGAAAACACACGTCAAGAGCGCTCTGCTTCGACTCGCCGACGACCGAGGCATTGCGCTGATGCCCGATGAACGTGGGCTGCTAATGCCGCGCCACACGCATTCCGGCACACCTTTGCGACCCTGGCTGCCGCAAAGCTTATGCCCATTGATAACCTTGTAAATCCCATCCGGACAGAAACCACTTCCGGGCACACACTCGCGAGCCCGACTTCGGGGGACAAAGTGCTTGTCCTTGGCCTAGCGCAAGTTTTGCACAACGACCGGCGAAACCAGCGCGTGCTGATTAATGCGTAACTCGAAGTCGTGACCGCGGTCATCCCAGTGCACCAACAGGGCATTCACTACCATCTTGGGCATGAATACGGCGCGCCATTTCTCGCGCTTATCCAGTACCGAAAGCTCCCCGCACTGGCCCGCCGGCGTTCGGACAGGCTTGAACTTAGAGGTGGCGCCGTATGTTCGGACAGGGAATCCGGATTTTTAAGTGGAGGCGCTGGGGCGGTCAAGCTGCCGATTTGATCGCTGGCAGCGTGGCGAAGTATGCCTCATCCGGAGTCTTGTCCGCCAGACTGGAATGGGGGCGTC
>NZ_KB902927.1:0-5605 GCF_000379565.1 Cupriavidus sp. UYPR2.512
ACCGACGAGAAAGGTAAACAGCTTGATCTGCTGCCGATCGAGAGAATCGTGGACATCACGCAGCCACTCGTACTCGTTGTCGTTGTAGCGCTGTGTTAGGTGACTGCATCTGTCTGTCTGCTGCGCACTTGGGTTCAGGCTGCTAGTGTCCAACTGGGACGGCGTGTTGGAAGATCTGTCTTGTCCCGTGGATTAGCGATTGTTTTGGGCCGGTGGTTCGTCGTCTATGGCGGCGTAGCCGCCGTAGACGACGAACCACCGGCGACGCCGAACTGTCGGGGCGCACGAGTTGATAGCGACGATTGCTTCGCGGAACGACCAGTTGCTCTACTGCCTGGAGGGAAAATGGCTCGCAGAACGCTGAAAATCCTGCAGTTCAGTCCACACCGAGAATTCGGAACACCGGAAGCCGTCGTTATGTTGACGGATGGAGAGTCGACAGATTCCGAACTGATGCACTACTTCAATGTCGGCGCGATGGCTGCGATTGTCGACCAAGATGGCGTTCCCCTGCAATGGCCATGTGCCTTCCTTGCTGAAACTGCGTTGAAAAGCCGAAGTGCGACGGGTGATACCGTACGCACCTATGCCGAAGCCCTTGTGCCATGGCTCGAATTTCTTCGAGCCCGAAAGATCGAGCCCAGCCATGCAACCGAAGAACATCTGAGTCTCTATAGGAATCATCTCGTCAACGATCGACATGGCAAGACGCAATTGCAGTACGCATCGTCAACGGCGAATCATCGCGTGGTTGTGGCTGCCCAGTTTCATCAGTGGGGAAAACGCCGCAGCGTCATGGAATCACCGCTTGGTAATTTCCTTCATGAGCGCGCCGGTGGACGGGTCTCACCATCCTTAACGCGGCCAGTCGCAGTGAGGGTCGGGGGTCCGCGTAGTCCTATCGCACCGCGCGTGATCAAGAGACTACCCAAGGTTTTAAGCCTTGAGGAGATTAGTCGGCTGTTCACCATTGTACCGGGCCAGTATCGGCTTCTCTTCCAGTGGTGTATTACGACGGGGACACGGAGATTTGAGGCTTGTTCGCTCAGGATTGAGGATCTGCCGACCGCCAGTGAAGTGGCGGCAATGGACGGCGGGTTGATCCCTATCGAGGTGCTTCGAAAGGGATCGAGGTTGTCGACGATACAAGCACCAGCGAAATTGGTCGAGGCCACGCTCTGGCATGTTCTGGTAAGCCGCCCTGAACCCGCTTCTGCGGAATACGACGGTCTCGTCTTTCTCAACCAGCACGGCAGACCTGTAAGTCGTGCTTCGCTCACCCGGGCGTTTCGTCGCTGCGCCGACGAAATTGGCAGCAGCGCGACACTTCATCACATGCGCCATACCTTTGCGATCCGGGTGCTTGAAGCGCTGGAAAACTTCCAAGGCAAGGGAAAACCGATGAATTCGATCAAGGCCCTGCAGGTATTGATGGGACATTCGAACATGGCTACGACGGAACTTTATCTGCGGGCTATGGAGGCAAGCAGCGATGCTGTCTTTAATGCTCTGGACTTCCTGTATGGGGCGTCGCTATGAGAGCGCAACTCGTCCACCGGGTATCAGGCCAGCAGCTACTCGTATCGGGCCCAGAGGGCCACCGACCGCGCTCGCTGTTCGACTTCGGATCCCTAGGATTCGAGCCTTCGGTAGCCAACGCCTTGATTCGAGGCTTCATAGCATTGCAGGGGCACAACATAATCGAAACCCAGCGACTGGTATGGAGGGACATTCGCTGCTTTGCCGCCGCGCTGGGGCGGAAAGTTTCATTGCGGCCGCTACCAGCTACCTGTATTAGGGACCTCAAGCGCTGGCTGGAGAAATCCCACTGCTGTTCCAAGACCGCCCAGGGTTGCATGAACTCGGTCTGCCGTCTGCTCAGATGGTGCGCGCGAAACTCAAGAAATATCGTCGATTCGAGGGCTGCCCTCCTGCCCTCGCAGTTCCTCCGGACGAACGTAAGACCCAGAGAAGCCATGGGTGAGGCGGAGATCAAGGCTATTCTGAGGTGCTGTTACACGGACATTGAGCGGGCGGAAGCTCGTTTGGCTCGTATGGATTTGCTGCGCACCGGAAGCGCCGACGGCCCGCAAGATGAGCAGCTCCGACAGGTCATCCAAGAGTTGGTGGATATTGGAAATGGCGAAATCCCTTCTCGCGCAAGAATTTTGAGCGTACCACGCGGGTCGAGCATGCTCGCACGGATCGACGCGCTCGGAGGACTGACGTACTTCAACTGTTGCCTCTATCCCACCGTTGGCGACATATTCCCTTTCTACTTAGCGATCCTGATCCAGACGAGCGCTAACCCCCAGGCGCTGCGTTTGCTCAAGCGAACGTGCATCGAACCTCATGCGGTACGCGCGGATCTCGAATGCATCGTTTGGGAGAAGCCGCGTGCAGGGAGTGAGCAGCGCGTCGACTTTCCAATGGGCCGTAGGTGGAGCGCACCGAATCTGATCAGGCGCGTATGCGCTATGAACCAGAGGCTTGTTTCGCCCGTCAGGCCAGGTGGAGAGGTACTGGTATTTCTGGCTCGGGGTAACAAGGGAAAAACAGGTGTGCCGAGTTGGCAGACCATTCATCGCTGTCTGGTTGCGTTTCGAGAGAGGCACGGCCTCTCCAACTTCCAGTTGCGTGACTTGCGCCGTGCCGGCGCGAAATTGCACCATGCGGCAGGTCGTTCCATTCGTGCGGCGAAGATGCGCCTCAATCATGCAAGCGAGATCACCACGCAGGGATATACGCCTGCGAGCGATTTACGGGAGGTACACGAGCAGACAATTCTGAAGTTCCAGGGCGCTCTTGTCGAGGAAAGTCGCTGCAGGGATCGAGCGCATGAGGGTCAGTCGATTGGGCGCCGAGAGTTGGAAAGCGATCCGATGGAGACGGTCTTCGGATTCGGATGCAAGGATCCTTTTGCCGGACTGGCGCCGGGAAGTGAGCCTGGCCGGATGTGCCTTCAGTTCTTTCGGTGTGCAACGTGTCCGGGAGCCTTGATTCCGGTTGATGACATCGGCGTGATAGCGAGGCTGCTGTCTGCATCAGAAGCATTGATGCAGGCACGACAACGGTCGCTTCGGGAGGGCTGGACGATGAGGTTCGAAGTGATGTATGGCCCCGTGCAAGCGATCATCGACCGGGAAATTCTGCCCATACTGGGTGAGGCGGTAGTTGATCGCGCGCGTCAATTGGTCGATACAAACCGTCTGCCGTGGATTGAATAGCCCATGACACCACCGTTGATACATCGGAAGACGCGGTACGAATGGTATATGCGCACCTCAGCGTTGTATGAGGAGGAACTCGCGGTTATCGATTGGCGCAAGATGCTGCCGGAAGGTGGCACACCAGGCCAGAGATTGAAGCTACTGAAAAGTCTGAAGGAACTGCTCGAAGCAATGATCGAGTATCCGGTGACCAAAGGGAGATCCGGTCTGGCCCACTCTACAGTCTTGCTATGGTGCAATCTGCTTCGCTATCTCGTAGCCTGGATGGCATCCGAGGGACTTTGGAGCTTCTCTCAGCTCGGCACGCAACACCTCTTGATGTTTCTGAAAACCAGGCGTCAACGACATGGGCCCGGCCGCGCCTCAGCAACGACGGTGCACAGCTACGTGCGGCTGTATTACAGAATGTGGGAGCTTAGGACGAGATACAGTGATTCGCTGCGCGTAAACCCAGGATTGATCGAGCCGGATGTTCAGTTGCTGAGATGCGCGGACGACCGTCCATTCAAGGCGATTCCCGAAGAGGTCGCGCTCCCGCTTATCAAGGATGCAATCGAATGGCTGACCCGTTTCGGCCCGCTGATGACACAAGTGGCGGGGGAACTGTGGCAGGTCCGAATCACCAATGTTACGCTTCCCCAGAAGGCTCGTCAGCCGAGGATTCAGGCTCTCTACAAAGAGGCGCAATGGGAATCGCTTCTCAGCGATCTCGAAAGTGCGTTGCAAATGAAGACTGCTCGGCCCAACAACATCCTGTGTCGAGCCATGACAGTTACCCTCGGAGCAGCCGTGATCGTGCTGCTGTTCATGGTGGGGATGCGCGTGCGAGAGTTGGTCCGACTTGATGTGGACTGCCTCTAGGTGGAGAGGCAGCAGGCAGGCGTGCCCGTCGCATACCTGAGTGGGATAGCGGCCAAAGCCGGTGGGCGGCAGCGACGATGGGTTGCCGGCGATCCAATTCCCGAAGTGATCGAGTGGCTGCGAGCTACGTTCGCGCCATGCCGCACGGCTAGTGGCAGTCAGGCTCTGTTCTTGGCACGTTCATCAACCGCGCTGATTCCCCCTCCGGGCACTTCAGCACACCGGATGGGTGTGACGGCTCCTATCAGGCTGATGCAAGCGTTCGCCGATTCGCCATTTCGGGCGGACAGGCCCGCCACGTCACGGCTGCACCCCCACGCTGCACGCAAGACATTTGCCAAGTTCGTCGTAAAACGGGACAAGCGGGCGCTGGAGGCCTTGTCCGTCCACTATGGTCATGCGTACCGCGAATTCACGGATGGTGTCTACGTCGGGGCAGATTTCCAGCTCAGCCAGCTATTGGAGCAGGAAGACCGTGATGATCTCGCTCGCACGCTGACCAGCTTGATGCAAAGCAGTCGAATGGGTGGCAAGGCTGCAGAGCGCATCAACGAGTTCCGGCGTCAATACCAGAAGGACCCTTCATTTGCCGGGAAGGCCGTTCCGCAGACGCTAGTGGACAACCTGGTCAGGCGAGGTATCAAGATCGCACCGTGTGACTGGGGTTACTGCGTGTATTCCGAAAGTCATTCGGCTTGTCGTGGAGATGCAATCGGACCCAATGAAGTCCTCAGGGCTCCGGATGTCTGCTCAACCTGCGCCAACTTCGTCGTGACGACGGAGCATCAAGCGTGGTGGAACGATCGGGTCATCCGCGAAGAGACGTTCCTCACGCAACGTGGTCTTCCTGAGCAGACGCAAATTCTAGTTAAGAAACGTCTGGACCAATCGAAGGCGCTCCTTGCAGGCCTCGTCTCGCGCACGACGGGAAAAGTGGTGTCCCAATCATGAACAAGACAATGCGTTTGTCGGTCCGGGAGCGTGTCGAAGCAGCCCTAAAAGTCGCGCGATCTGAAAGCCCAAGCTCTCGAATTACGGTGAGTGAACTGAGCCGGCTCGCTGGAGTAAGCCGCGCGAACCTCTACACATCTCATCGGGATATAGTGGCGAGCCTGCAATCCAGTCGGAAGGAGGGGCATCCGCGCCAACCCAGCACCGACCCGTCGCAAAAGCTGAAGCAGCTTCGGATAGAACTGCGGGACCAGGTGCGCAAAAATCGAGCTCTGGTCTATCTTGTGATAGAGCTTCGTGCGGAGCTGCAGCGCACGCGTAACCAACTTGCCGCAGAGAAGCAATCAAAGGGCGCGCGCGAGAAACGACGATAAGTTCATGAACGCGGCGGCGATCGTCGACGCGCTCAAAGCGATGTTTGCAGTGACGTAGAATGGGACCGTACATACAAACAAGATCCGCACCTAAGCTGTGCCTCGTCACAGAAAAGCAGCACTGTGCCGCTCCCCGCTCGAGCAGCCGCCTCGCGAATCCGCAGGGCCAGACGCATCCGCTTGGCCGGA
>NZ_KB902928.1:0-5577 GCF_000379565.1 Cupriavidus sp. UYPR2.512
CCTTGCTGCGGCTGGCCGCCGTCACGGTGGGGAAGACTAGCACGGCGCTGGGTGCGTTCTACCGCCGGCTGGCGGCCCGCATCGGGAAGGCCAAGGCCGTCACGGCCACCGCGCGCAAGATCGCCGTACTGTTCTACAACGCCATGCGCTTTGGCATGCAGTATGCTGACCCCGGGGCTGACCACTACGAACAGCGCTATAAGGAGCGCGTCATCAAGCAGCTGCACCGCAGGGCGGCCGAATTTGGCTTTTCCCTCCAACCGACGGAGGGCGTTTCTTAGGAACCATTTGTACTGAGCCGCTCCGCAGGCGGTGAGCGCTATGGGCGTTGAATGACCACCGCGGTAATTTCTGATGTCCAGCACGGGCGACCGCAACCGGATTTCCAGCGATCGGGGGAAGCCGCGCAGGCGAGAGACGCAGGAAAGGGAGCGTCAGCATGTCGATAACCCGCTGTTTTGACATATTCTGGTGCGCCAGCAGATCGAAGGCACGAGTGCAGCCGCGTTGGCCTCGTCGGGAAAGGCGAACGTGTACGGAAACAGGTGCGGTGGCAACTAGCGCGCATGGGTGGGACTTGGCGGGGCTCGTGGAAGGCTGCCGGGCATGTCTTCGATGCGGAGCATGTGTCCCTTGCCACATACGGGGCAGTCGCGCAGTGACTTGTCGGTAAGTCGCTGGTAGCGGTCACGGTAGTCTTCCCCGGGCTCGGCTGCGGCAGCGGCGGGAGCCTCGACACCGAGCAGCTGCCTGCAGGTGGCGAGCTTGTCTGCCCGGTGACAGTTGGCGAGCCAGCCGTAGCTGCGGATGCGCTTGAAGCCGTCGGGCAGCACGTGCAGCAGGAAGCGGCGGATGAACTCGTCGGCGGTGAGCGTCATGGTGCTGTGCCGGGCGTCGTGCCGGTAGTCCTTCCAGCGGAACTGCACGGCGTGTCCGTCGAAGGCGAGCAGCCGGTTGTTGGAGATGGCCACGCGATGGGTGTAACGGCCCAGGTAATCGAGCACGTGTTCGGCGCCGCCAAAGGGTGTCTTGGCGTAGACCACCCACTCCGCCCGTGCCGCGGGTGCAAGCCAGGCTGCAAATTCGACGGGATCGCTCAGGGATTCGAACTGACCGTGCAGGCGCAGCCCGCCGGCGTCGTAAGCGCGACGCAGCTGTTCGAGAAAGAGTCGCCGGAAGAGGCGCGAGAGGACCCGAACGGGCAGGAAGAAGCCGGGACGGCAGGCGATCCAGCGCTCGCCGTCCGGGGAGAGGCCGCCGCCCGGCACCACGCAATGCACATGAGGGTGATGCTGCAGATTCTGTCCCCACGTATGCAGGATCGTGAGGAAGCCGATCTCGGCGCCCAGGTGCTTCGGATCGGCGGCGATCGTGCGCAGCGTTTCGGCACTGGCACGAAACAGCAGATCGTAGAGCGTCCTCTTGTTCTGGAACGCGAGCGCGGCGATGGATTCGGGAAGCGTGAAGACGACATGGAAATACTCGGTCGAGGGGAGGAGCTCCGCATGCCGGCGTTCGAGCCATTGCGCGCGGGCGAGCGACTGGCACTTTGGGCAATGCCTGTTGCGGCAAGAGTCGTAAGCGATGCGCTGATGGACACACGCATCGCACTGCTCGACATGTCCGCCGAGCGCGGCGGTACGACACAGCTCGATGGCGCACATCACACGCCGCTGGACACGACTGAGTCCGTCGGCATGAGTCTGCCGGTACTGCGGTCCGCAGCGGCGAAGGATGTCCGCCACCTCGAGCGCCGGGCGCATCGCGGGCTTCAGAAGTACTCGGGCGCAGTGGGCAGAGATGGGATGGGTTCAGGATGCGGGAGCAGGTCGAAGGGACTGGTGGTGGCGCACACGGTGCTGGTCGCGATGCGCAAGTAGCGCAAATGTGCTGCAGCACATTTCCGGTATTACCGGCCGAAAGTTTTTATGTGCCGTATCGAATCCAGCCCCGCGATAGCAAAGGTCTCCGGTCGTAGAAACTCTACATAAAAGTTGGGCAGGATGGGGAGGCCCGCAGCCAGCAATCAGCGTGCGCAACCTCCGCAGTCCTACAGTAAATGCAGCCACTCGAGAAGCGTTTTGTTCTGCTGCCAGGACGGCATCTTTGGAAGCGACGCACCGTCGGTGGCTTTTTCGAGAGCCTTGCGCTTCATCTCAAGATTTGCGCGAGCATAAATCTCGGTCGTCTTCACATCGACGTGACCGAGGAAGTCGCGGATGATCTCGAGCGGTACGCCACTCTGCAGCAGGTGCATTCCCTTTGTGTGTCTCAGACTGTGAGGACTTACCCGCTGGGTGAATTCTGGGTGACTTCGCCGTACGGGAATCACATACTTTTGCAGGAGATAGCGAACACCCGAGCGCGATAACCGTGTACCTTGCCGGTTCTGGAAGAGTGGCTTGTCGGTGTGTTCAGGACGATCGAGGTGATTATCGCGTCGATACTGGAGCAGCAGTTCGACTGTCGAGTCCATCAAGGGCACGGCGCGCGGCTTTCGACCCTTTCCCATGAGCCGCACCTGCGCTGGAGGATCCAGCCGCACGTCCCCGGCGTTCAGGTCAATCAACTCCTGTACCCGGGCGCCGGTGTCATAGAGTACGCTCAACAGCACTGCATCGCGGCGGCCCTCAGACGTACGCAGGTCCGGTTGTGCGAGAAGCTGTGCAAGGTATTCCTTGGGGAGGTAACCGACGCTGGCGCGCGGCTGTCGCCGCAGCGGAATCGCGAGGACCTGCTGACACTGCAGCAGGCGCTCGGGTACTTCCGACTGTACGTACCGGAAGAACGCGTGCAATGCCGCGAGGCGATGATTCTGCGTGCTGACCGAAACATGCCGTTCGTTGGCCAGGTGATCAAGGAATGCCTCGACCAGGCCTACGTCGATCTGTGCCAGAGACAGACGCTCCAGTGCGATTCCCCGCACGTCACGACAGTATCGCAGCAGCAGGGTGAACACGTCGCGATAGGCCTTGATCGTGTTGGGGCTCAGGTTGCGCTGTGCGGCCAGATGGTGCGTCAGGAAGCTGGTCACGAGCATGGAGAAATCCGTCGGTTTCATGATCCGCTCCTCCGCGGGATGACATCACCGAAGGCGGCGCTGGTACGTGCCGTGATCTCCGGAAACAGTTCGGCAATCAGATGCAGGTAGCGCTGCGTTCCGGCTAGGGACTGATGTCCCATGTAGGTCGCCAGTACCGGGAGCTTCGCATTGAGGTCAGCTCCCTCCTGGCACCACCGAAGCAACGCATGCACGGCATACGCGTGGCGTAGATCATGTACGCGCGGACCCTTGCCTCTACCGCCGTGCGGGATCCCGGAGCGCAACAGCAGCTCCCGGTACAGCCAGTAGATGGACGAGTGGCTCAACGGGCCGTCTGATGGCGAAGGGAAGAAGTAGGCATCGGACGGGCGATCGCCCATGACTTGTGCGTAGACTCGAAGGCGCTGGACCAGGGGCAACGCTGGTGGGACGAGCCCGTCCTTTCGAAATTTGCCATCACGCACCGTCAGGATTCCCCGTTCGAGGTCCACATCGGCCACGCGCAGATGAAGCACCTCGCCCACCCTCAGGCCGCAGCCATACAGTAGTCGAAATACTTCCGGCATAACGAGATGCCGCATTGGCGAAAGTGCGGTCGGTGTGAGCTGGTCAGCCGCGAGGAACAGCCGCTGAATCTCAGCGTGGGTCAGGATGCGCGGAGAGAATCCGCTCGTATCCCTTGCCGTCAGGGACCGATCCGGCACATCAGCGGAATACCCCAGCCGGCACATGAACAGGGCCAATTGGCGAACTGCGCCGATACGCTGATCGTGTGTGCTCTTGCTCTCGTGGGGCCGTTTGGCGGTCCACCTTCGGCTGATTGAGCGCGGTAGCGCGCATTCTGATAACGCTTCATCGCTCAGGAAGCGGTCAAAGCATGCCAGCAAGCGGGCTTGCGCATCATATCGGTACCCACACGCCCGTCTCTCCTGGACGAACTGTTCCATGAGTGGGCCGACAGCGCTCTGGAACTGCCCCTTGAATTTGCTACTCGTCATGGCGCATCTCCTCGGTGTTCAACGCGGCGGTGCGCAGCGTTTCCACGTCGGTCTTCGCGTAGATCAACGTCGAGGCTGTCGTCGCATGACCCAGGATGTCGCTGATGACTTGAAACGGCGTCTGTTCATGGAGCAATCGTGTCGCGAGTGTATGGCGTAGAGAGTGCAAGCCATGGCGTTGTGGAGTCCTGAAGTGAATCCCGGCGATGGCCTTCCAATGACGGACGATCCAATATAGGCTGTCGGCTTCGCGGAAGGGTAGGAAGGGAGCGTTCAATGTGAGGAACACTTCTCGATGATCCGATTGAGGACGACCCGATCTCAGATAGTCAATGAGCGCTTCGCCAACTTCCTCCGTCAATGGCAAACAAAGAGGTGTGAGGGTCTTCGACTGCCGAACGTCTATTGTGGCCGTTTCCCACTTCAGATCGTCGAGGGATAGTGCGCGAATATCACCCACTCTCAGTCCGAGACGACAGGCAAGCAGAAAGATGGCGTAATCGCGCTTGCCTTTCGGTGAGGTTCTATCAACGGCTTCGAGCAGCCTGGCTAGGACTTCCGGGGCCCAGACCGATGGAATAGTCGCATCGCGTGGAACATGGACCACCGGCAATACATGGCTGAGATCCTTCTGCAGAATTCCTCGCATCAGAAGAAAGCGCAGAAAGCAACGCACATCGGAAACGATGCGCGAGACTGACTTCGCCGACAGACGATGTTGCGCGGTCACAAATGCGCAGAGATCGGCCGGCTGCACCTGATCAAAAAACGTGATGTTCCTTGAATCAAGGAAATCCGCGAATAACGCTATCACCCGCATCCGCGCTCGAAGGGTCGTTGTCCGAAGATGACGGCGATCCCGGCAGTACAGTTCATAGTCGCGCAATGCCGTGCTCATGGGTGCGGGTACTTGTATCGTCTTGATATCGGTGACGATGCGCTCAATGCGCCCGTCATGCGCAAAGCCCTCGAGAACCTTGAGGGAAAACACGATATTCCGCCGCCACCCTTGGCCACGGTTCAGGCATTCGTCAGCACGAACTTGATACGTAGAGCAAAACCGTTTCGCCAGCTCCAGGGAGTACTTATCGTCCAGGCTCATCTCATGACAAAACTCAATGAGATGACGCCAGGCGACGCGATAGCGCCAGAGCGATTTCCTGCTGTAGCCTAGCCTCTCCAGCTCGCTCACGGCGCTGGCGACGAACTGCTGCAACGGCAGGTGGCTTGAAACTTGATGGGTTGACTTCTCCATGATCGAACTCCTCACAAAAGCGGTCCCCATGGCCGCTAGTGTAGCGTTCTGTTCTTGATGGAACCTATATGAATTCGGCGTCTCCAATGCCCACACTGCGACACAGCGTGGAGAGAGTGAGTGCGAGTTGCCCCCGAGATCATGTTGACCGACGAGGAGCGAACCAATTTGACGAGGCTGGTTCGGTCGAAGCTCACGAGCGTGAGGCTGGCGCAGCGCGCGCGCATTGTGCTGCTGGCCGCCAACGGAATGCAGAACAAGGACATCGCCGAGCAGTTGGG
>NZ_KB902929.1:0-5556 GCF_000379565.1 Cupriavidus sp. UYPR2.512
AAGCGAGGTGCACCGCGCATGGCGGCACGCACTGATGCGGCGAGGTCAGCGCCCCAGGATGCCGTGGGCTCGATTCAAACGCCTGATCAAGAAATACCTGCCCCCGTGCCGGGTTGTTCACCCGCTCCCATCGGAGCGGTTTCACGCCAAAACTTCTGGTAGGAGCCGTATGCGGTAATTCCGCACGTACGGATCTGTCCGGGGGGCGATGGGTAACCATCGTCCCTACCGGAATCGCGGCATGCCGGCGCCGGAAACCGCGGAATCGCCCGCTTGGTCGGAGGATTTCCCATCCGGAGCCAGCCCGTTCGCGACGCCCGCCGATGATGTGCCAACTACGCGTGCCGAACCACTGGGCTTGACCCCAGCAGCAGCGCCGCAGATGGAGTGGCTGACCGAAGACCTTTTTGCGTAGCAATACGCCAACACTTTGAGTCATGCAAGCCATGTTTCGACTGCCTTTGTGGCAGTCGAAACCCGGTTTCACCCCGCGTCCTGGACGCATCGACCCAGCAGCATCCATTTCTTTCCATTGACCCTGACGGGTGCTTCCCGTCCGGGGCGCACTCCGTCCTATCCCGAGGAGTGCACCATGATCTTGTACCACGCCGGCCCGCAGTGGCTGTTCGTCGACGAGACGTCTATCAATCGTTCGGAGATGGCCAAGCGCCTGACCGAACATCATGGGTTCACCCCATGCACGCTGTACGAGCCGTTTGGCGCAGGCCGCGGCGCGGTCATTGCGAAGCATGACCACATGCTGGTGATGGCGCTGGGCGAGGCGGGTGGCAACACCTTCTATGCGGTGGCGCCGTCCAAGGAACTGCAGGACCTCATCTGGTCTTTCTCGCACGGCCTGGCTTCCCAGTGGAGCGAGCTGGAACTCCGCGCCCTGACCGGCGAGGCGGACTGGAATGCTCTCATGACGATGGCCACAGCGCAGTTCGCGGCCGCACGCCGCTCGGTCGAGCGCGCGATTGCGGGCAAGCTGGCGCATGACGCGCCCAACGCCGAAGCATCCATGCCGGCAGACATGCCGTTGCTGGACGATGACGTGATGGAGGTGCCGCCGGACTACCTCCACTCCTTTACCGGCATGGAGGTGTCTGAATGCGCCCATTGAAACTGACGCTCGCCGGATTCCATGGGATCCGCGACGGGATGCAGCGCGACAGCGTTACCGTCGACCTCACTTCCTTGCCCGCTGGGCTGATCGCCATTGTCGGGCCGAACGGTGCCGGCAAGACGACGATCATGGACAACCTGCATCCGTATCCGCTCATGCCGAGCCACGCGGCCAAGATGTCGGCCGACGCGTTTTCGTACTGGGACCATCTCTGCGCACCGCGCGCAGAGAAGGATCTGGAATGGGAGCATGGCGGCAAGGTCTACCGGTCGGCATTCGCATTTCGCAATCCGGGCAAGAGCCGCAAGGCGGAGTACTACTTGTTCGAGAAGGTGGATGGTGACTGGAAGCCGGTGCAGCTGGCCGATGGAACGTTGTCGGATGGCAAGGCGGAGACCTATGGTCGCTGCCTCGAGGCGGTGCTGGGTTCGGCCGAAGCGTTCTTCACGAGCGTCTTTTCTGCCCAGAACCGCCGGCCGCTGGCCAGCTATCAGCCTGCCGAGATCAAGAGGCTGCTCGCCGAACTGCTCGGGATCGACCACCTGCGCGAGTTGTCGGCCAAGGCCGGCGACGTCGCCAAGGCGTTGAACCGGGCTTTGGAGACGGTGCAGCTGGACGTGCTTGTGCTGTCCGGAAAGCGCGACACCGTGAACGCGATCGCCCAGGAGATTGGTCAGATTGACGAAGGTCTCGGCGCCGAGCGCGCTCGCCGCGCAGAACTGCTCACCAGCGGCAGCAAACTGGAGCAGGAGCGTGCGACGCTGGCGGCCAAGCAGGCCGCCTCTGCCGGAACCGAAGCACGTTTGCGCGAGCTGGACCAGCGCCATCGTGAATTGGCGGGCCGCAGGCAGCAGCTGGCCGGCGACGACCGTGCTGCGGCGTCGAAGGCTTCGGCGCGGCGCCAGGATCTGCAGCGCCTTGCCGCGGAGCACCGGTCCACACTTGCCCAGGCTGAAGCCATCAAGGCGGCGGCCCGTCAGCGTGACGAAGTGCAGCTGGCGCTGGGCCGCCATCGCGGCGAACTCGAACGTCTGCAGAAGGAGCTTGCCGATCTGGAGCCCGTTGCCGGCCAGCACGCGGCGATCGCCAGTGAGCTAAGGGGGATGGAATCCCGCGGCTCGGTGGCGGCGCAGTTGGTCAAGACGCTAAAGGCACAGACGGAAGTGATGGACCAGGTGCCGTGCGCTGGCCATGACATGCACGCGCGTTGTCCGTTGCTGGCCCAGGCGCGCGAAGCCAAGGGCAAGCTCGAGCCACAGGTCATGGAAGTGGCGAACCTGCGTACCAGCTACAAGGCAAAGCAGGAAGCCTTGCAGCAGTTGGGCCAAGCGTTGGCGCGGCTCAATGAGGTGCGCCGCGCCGTTGCAGCGCTGCGGCAGGAAGTCGAGCAGGGCAATTCAGAGCTGCAGCGCCTTACCGGGCTTGCAGCGAAGAAGCCTCTGCTCGATGCTGCGGCGGCTGCATTGGACTTGGCGCAACGCGATCTCGTGACCCTGGACGCGGAGGAAACCGAACGGAAGGCGCGGCTTGACCGTGATACCCGTGACGTGGACACGCAACTGGCGAGCCTGCAACGCGAGCGCGACAGCCTCGCTGTGACGGACGTGACCGGCCTTGTTGCCGATCTTGACCGTCGGCTTGCAGCCGGCCGCGAGTCTGTCAGTGCTTTGGACGGCCGGATCGAATCTCTGATCCGCCGGCAAAGCGCCCTGTCCACCGAGCGCAGTCTGCTCGAACGGGAGCTCGCCGGGTTGGGCGGCCTGGAATCCCAGGTCCAGCGTCTGTCCGATGAGATCGCCCAATGGAAGTTGCTCGCCAAAGGGCTCGGGAACGATGGCGTCATTGCCTTGTCGATCGACGACGCGGGCCCTGCCATCACCGCCATGGTCAATGACCTGCTGCTGGCGTGCTACGGACGGCGCTTCACGGTCGCCATCCAGACGCAGACGAAGCTGGCCAATGGTGACGCCCGGGAGGGCTTCGCCATCACCGTGCTTGATGCGGACAACGGCACGACGAAGGATTTCTCCGTGTTGAGTGGCGGCCAAAAGGTGTGGATCAACGAATGCCTGACGCGTGGCATCGCCCTGTATCGGGCGCAAGACACGCAGCAGCCGTTCCAGACCCTGTTCACCGACGAAGCCGACGGCCCGCTCGATCCGGAGCGCAAGCGCGCCTTCATGCAAATGAAGCGCGAGGTGCTCCGGCTTGGCGGCTACGAGCGGGAATTTTTCATCAGCCAGACGCCCGATCTCGTGGATGAAGCCGATGCCGTCATCGACGTGTTGGCGCTCGCGGCTCAGTAGAGCCGCGACTCCTTTCTAATCAAGCCCGCATTCCCGAAAGGCGGTGCGGGCCTTTTTTCTATGACTTCCGAGATGACAAATTTCGACACCATGAATGCAACGGCAACGAAGCTGACCGCGGAGCAGGAGGTTTTCGTCGCCAACGCGATCGAATTGGGAAAGGCTCAAATCCAACAGGAGATCGCATCGGGCCACATACCGCCGACGGTAAAGACCTTCAGCGCGCTTCACGACTACGTCGACGCAAACGAGTTCGGGGGACTGTGTGCGGACGATGGCGACCTACCGCGCCTCTTTCCCCGCGTCACCGAGGGCGATGCTGAAACGTTCTGCGAGGCGGCAAACCAGGTCCAGCAGGCGCTGGATACATGGCTGGCGAGCGGGATGGAAAAGGCAAGCTTGCTTATTACCAGCTTGGTGGAAGATGCCTTGCATGCAGCCTGTCTGGCGGTGCAGGAGCGGCTGAAGATCGACTACGGCGACGTAGCCGGTGTCTTCTTCTCAGGCAAGCCGAAAGAGGAGTTCGACGCGATGTTTTCCCGCTATGTTCTCTGCGAGATTGGGATGCTCACGTCCCCGGACGACGAATGAGTCGGCGTAGGCGCGCATCGCGTTGGCGGATTGTTGCCGAGAGTGGTTCTCGCTAGAATCGGCCTACTACCCGCGTCGTCGACGCATCGACCTCGCTGACACCAGTCAGCAAATTTCTTTCACCCATAGGGGCCTTCCCTATGGGCAAGGCTCCGTCTATTTCAGGAGCCTATCCATGTTTATCCACTCTCGCGTTACTGGCACTGCTGTCCTTGCTGTGGTGGCGATTCTGTCGCTGGCGCTGTATTTTCTCGGCACGACTTCCAACGCCGATCTTCTCCGATGGCAGTTGCTGTGTTGCTCCGGCGCTGTTGCAGCCGTAGCAGCGCTGTACATGGTGCTTCGCGTGCGAGCCCTGCGCAGCACGCGAAAGCTCATGAAACTCGTTCGTCCGGGCTGGCTGTGAGCCATGCACGCACATGCCGCCCTCGCTCGTCGAGGGTTTATTGCTTCCTATGGAAGGCCCGGCCAACAACCCGTGAAGCGAGTTCATGGGCGTGATGCTCGTAATCGCCATCAAGGGGCCCAGCATCGATGACATGGGCGGCAAGCAGCCTAGCTCATGCGTGCTCGCCGATGAGGTCGTGGAGGGGATTCCGAAGTTTTAACCTGGCCCGTCTGTCCGACTCGATCCACGATCCGGTCTGACGGGCCGTGGCGACATTCACGTAAAGCGCGAAGCGAATTTCTCGTTCAATCGTGCAGGTACTGGCCTGCAATCTACGTTTCACAATATGACAAAAATCATGATTGCGGCGGAACACGCCGCCAAATTGCTGCCTCGTGGCAAGAAGGTACATACATTCATCCGCGTGTTTGCATGGGTGGGTGCAGACGTTGACCGTGCGAGGGTCCTGGCCGCCTTTGAGTCGGCCAAGGAGGTCGAGGTATCGTCATATGCCGCCTGTCTTGACCACCACCTCGTGATCGAGCTGGACGGGATGCGCACATACATCAACACCAACCCGAAGGCGCTTCGCAGACTGCATCCGCAGGTTGCTGCTGGCGGACACGGGGGGGGCGTCAATGAACCCGATTGTCAATATCGGGCTGCATGACCGGGAGTTCGATGGCTCTGGTGGCCCTGCGGAGGTCGCGCGCCGGCTTCGCCAACTGGCTAGCGAGGTATTGCGGGTCGGTGGTTACGAGCGGGAATTCTTCGCCTCGCAGACCAGGCAGACGCTGTCATCGATGTCGTAGCGCTAGCGCTGCAGTACGCGCCTAAAATCCTGCCTCAATCGTGCCCGGCGCCCCAACGGGGCGAGGGCAATTTCTATTTCGGACCAATCATGATTAATAAGGAACGTGCTCGAAATAACTTCCCGCTATGCGGCGTTCCGTGAGCGGATGCTGTAGTTCCACGCAGGCAAGGTTGAGTCGTACTCGATGTTCAGTGAAGCACGGACGCAACGAGTGACTGTCCGTCCGGCTTCATAGACTCCGTCAAGAATGTCAGCAGTAACTTTCAGTCCGGTTTTTGTGCAGGCTTTTTCGATCAGTTCACGAACCAGACTAACGCTGCTGAAGACTACG
>NZ_KB902930.1:0-5510 GCF_000379565.1 Cupriavidus sp. UYPR2.512
GGTCCTTTAGCCCTTGTCTAATTGTTTTCGGGTCCATTTCAAACAGTTTCGCAATATATTCGAAACCGCCATGGCCCAGCTTGTCCGCCTCCACAGCCGCATACCGCCGTCGGTCCTTCTCCGACAAGCGCGCGTACAGCCGCTTCATCCGCGTTTCAACCTCAGCCCGGTAACCAGCCTGCATCGTTTGTCCTCCAGAGGCATCACATCTTACCCGCGTCGCTTTGCGCACGCCAGGTCCACTTCGGGAAGTTATTTCTCACTCGTTCCTTAGGTCTTGCACCCATCATCCGGTCCCACGATCTAACTCGGGCAACATTCGCCGAGTTGAGCACCATCATTGTCGAATGGGGAGTTGGTCGCGAAAGGATTCCTCGATATGCGCCACCACGGACGGCGTGGCGGTCTCTCGCAGCATTTCTAAGAACGCTTCAAAAGCTTGTTCGACGGAACCCGGGTCCGTGGCCTCGATAAGACGTGTCCGGATTGGATGCTCCGCCGTGCCCAATGTGCGCACCATGACATCCATTAGATACATCCGAGCTGCGGCAAGTGAGCGCTTTCGGAATCGCGAATTCTGCTTCGCGCCAGAAGGCAGAGATCCTGCAGATGGCTGAACATCGCTGACATGGCCAAGCTCGCCAACATGCTGGATAAAACCCTCTTGCTGTAGCGCAAAGACGGCGTCCGACTCAAGGCCAAGCTGGAGAGCGCGCGCCAACAGGTCCCCCACGCTGGTTCGTCCGTCCACCGTGATGAGAAGCGCCCGCGTGCGACGGTCCAGCGTTCCTATTCGTGAGGTTATTTCCTGCCGACCGGCAACTGTTTTCTCGAACCGCCCAACCAGACCCTTCATCGCGCCCTCCCTACGGCTGGCGGAAAAGTAAGACAGAAAGGTTACAAAAGCATGAATGTCCAGCCCGAAACTGCGTGGAGATCAGCTCGATGGCCGCCGTGCAACTTACTCACAAAGTCTGTGGATAACCTCAGGCTAGCGGCCGGCCTAACCACCGGCGTGGCGGTTCGCGCTGGCTTGCCCAGAAAATAGGCGAGCTCGAGTTGGTCAATCAGCAACGCTACAAAAAGGAGAGCGTGCGCCTACCGGTACGGCTCTGTCATAAATCTGTCACCCACAGAGGGAAGTACCAGCAGCGCCCCAGTGCCAGCCTAGGTTGGCACTATTGCAGTCCGGTGTCGACCTGGATCTACGCCGAGACTCTATTGGCTGGTTCGACGCTTGACAAACCACTGCTCATAGAAGGTGGCGGAACCAGGTGGCGATTGATCCGGATCAACCGTGCGGACATGCGAGTACCTACCCTTGAACGATGTCGGCACCGCCCACCGCGCGTGGCGTACGTGCACGGCCCGCAGACGTGCGCACGCGTGGTTCCGCGCCGACCATACTTTGGGAAACCTCATGCAAAATCGCTCCACCGCGCTGCAAACGGATCGCCCTCGATCTCACGAAGAACATAACGGTACCCGGGATCGCATCGATCTGGGGCATGTCCCCCCCGGCCTGACCACCGCGCAGGCTCGTGCGCGGCTGGCCGAGGTGGGCCGCAATGTGCTGCCTCAGGTGGCCCCGAGGTCGGTTGTCGGGGTGTTTCTGCGCCAGTTCCTCAGTCCGCTGATTTACATCCTGCTGGCCGCAGCAGCGGCATCGCTCGCGTTGGGTGACCTGAAGGATGCACTGTTCATTGGGGCGGTACTGCTGATTAATGGCGTCATCGGCACCGCACAGGAGCATACAGCCGACAAAGCGACCGTCGCGCTGCGCAAGATGGAGCAGCCGCTTGCTACAGTGATCCGGGACGGCGTGCAGCGGGAGATCGACGCAAGTACCTTGGTGCCGGGTGACCTGGTGATGCTGGAAGCCGGCAGCCGAGTGCCGGCCGACCTGGAACTGACCTACGGGATTGACCTGCAGTGCGATGAATCGCTGCTGACCGGCGAATCGCTGCCGGTGCGCAAGCGCTCAGCATGTGACGCCAGCAACGCCCCAGCGAGCGCCCGCCAGTGCCTGACCTTCGCCGGCACGGTAGTGCTCCGCGGCAGGGGCCACGGCATCGTGGTGGCGACTGGCGCTGCCACGCAAATTGGCCGGATTGCGCGGGAACTGGGCCGCGAATCCATCTCGCAGCCACCTTTGATGCTCAGGCTCCAGCGGTTTTCCCGACTGATCGCGGTGGCGGTCGGCGTGGTTGTGGCGTTGCTGGTGCTGGTGGGTATGCTGCGCGGCATGGCATTGCGCGAACTGTTCATGATGTCGGTCGGACTGGCGGTGAGCGCGATCCCCGAAGGACTCCCCGTCGCCATTTCGGTGGCGCTGGCGATCAGCATGCGGCGGATGGCAAAGGCTCACGTGATCGTGCGCAAAATGCCAGCGGTGGAGTCGCTTGGCTCCTGCACCATGATCGCCACCGACAAGACCGGCACCCTGACCATGAACGAGCTTGTCGTCACCGATATCCGGCTTCCCGACGGCACGGCGTTCTCCTGCGACGTCGGACGCGATCTGGACGCCTGCACGATCCGCGCCGCCGGCACCACGGAGCAGGACGCGAGAACGCGGGTAGCGGCCCTGCTGAGGGCCGCGGCGCTGCCAAACGAGGCCCAACTCTCCAGGGAGCGCGATGGTTGGACTGGCACCGGGGACAGCGTAGATGTGGCGCTACTGGCCGCGGCGCACAAGGGAGGCACCGTCGCCCATGAGATCCGACAGCGGTATCCCTTGGTGGCCCGTATCCCATATGAGCCAGACCTGCGGTATGCGGCCTCATTCCACCGGCACGAAGAGAGGATCCGCGTGTTCGTCAAGGGCACGCCCGAGACGCTGATCGCCATGTGCGATAAGGCGGATGTTCGGGCCCATGCCGTGCCGATCCGGCGCGAGGCCCTGCTTCGGGAAAAGACCGCGTTGGCCGCGCAAGGACTACGCGTCCTGGCGTTCGCTGAAGGCACGATTGATGCGGAGCCGCTGGGGTCCTACGGAAACGCTCACCTGGTCAACCTGACCTTTCTGGGAATGGCCGGCATGAAGGATCCGGTTCGCCCAGAGGTCCCCGAGGCTATCCGACGCTGCTACAGCGCCGGCATCGACGTGGCAATGGTGACTGGCGACGATCCGTTGACGGCCAGCGCAATTGGCGCGCAGGCGGGGCTGCGCTTTACCGCGGACCAGATCGTGACGGGCGAGCAGGTACGCCAGGCCGAGAGCGAGGGGCCGCACGGACTCGACAAACTGACCCACCGAGCGCGCCTCTACGCCCGCGTCAGTCCGGAGCAAAAGCTGTCCATCGTCCTGTCGCTGGCAAGAACCGGGCATTTCGTGGCCGTCACTGGCGACGGCGTCAACGACGCTCCTGCGCTCAAGCACGCACACGTCGGTGTCGCCATGGGCCGAAAGGGAACTGAAGTGGCGAAGGAAAGCGCGGACATTGTCCTCACCGATGACAACTTTGCGTCCATCGTCAACGGCATCCATGAAGGCAGGGTGGCGTACGCGAACATTCGCAAAGTCATCTTCATGGTGGTTTCCACGGGCGTGGCCGAAATGGTTCTGTTTCTGCTGGCGATTCCCCTGGGCCTGCCCATGCCATTGCTGCCGGTGCAGCTGCTGTGGCTCAACCTCGTGACCAATGGCATTCAGGACGTGGCTCTGGCTACCGAACACGCGGAAGGCGATGAACTGTCGTATCCGGCGCGCAAGCCCCGGGAACCGATCTTTGACCGCCTTATGATCCGCCGCATCTGCTATTCGAGTCTTGTCATGGGCGCGGGCGAATTCGCAACTTTCTACTGGCTGCTTGACCACGGCTATCACATAGACGTGGCACGCAACCAATTGCTGCTGCTGTTTGTGCTGTTTGAGAATTTGCAGACCCTTAACAGCCGTTCGGAGTGCCACTCCGTATTCCGGCAGGGGGTCTTCGCCAATCCGATGCTGGTGGTCAGCGTACTGGCTGCCCAGTCATTCCATATCGCTGCGATGTACATACCCGGGCTAAGCGATACGCTGCGCCTCACACCTGTTTCGGCTACGACGTGGGCCGGCCTGTTGTCGCTCGCGCTGACGTTAACGCTTGCGGTCGAACTGGACAAATGGCGGAGCCGGCGGGGCAAGCTGTACCGCAGAGACCGGTGCTCGCCCACTCAAGATTCCATCGCCCCGCCCGGCGGTTGACTCATGTCAACCTCAATCCATGGATCGCCGTCTACGCTGAGTACAGCGAATCTTAATAAGGGACCTTGGGTCAATCCCCTCAGGCGACATCTCAACACACACAACACACACTGAAAACCGACGACCGTACGAACATCCGAGATGCCGTATCGATCAGTGAACGCCCTGCCACGGCAGAGGATCGCGCGATCCCCGGGCACTGGGAAGGTGATTTGCTGTTCGGCAACGCCAACAGCCAGATTGCAACACTCGTCGAACGTCAGACCCGGTTCGTGATGCTGGTGAAGATTGCCAGCAAGGACTCCGAGGCTGTAGTCAACGCCCTGATCAAGCACGCTGGCAAGCTGCCGCAGGAACTGTACAAATCGCTGACTTGGGGTCGTGGCACGGAGATGGCTGGTCACAAGCGCTTCACTGTCGCGACCGACATCAAGGTCTACTTCTGCGGTGTGTCACGAACACAAGTGAAAGCTTGTGATGCTGTATCGAAGATGGGAGAAGGCCTCCCGAAGTCGGCTTGCAGGAGCAGGCTTCAAACCGCCCGGTGCTGCTTAGTTCAAAAGGCGTGGTGGTGAGCGACCGTGGAAAAGGCGTCCGGTTTAGGACGTCAGGTACGTATTGAGAAGATGAGCGAAAGCGAACCGTCCGATGACGCATCGTTATAGACCCAAGGTACTGTCAAAACTGGAGTCGCACAGAAGCTCCAGGATCAGTCGGGACGACACCTGTTTACGGACCCGTCGACAGTCGGTGTATAGGCGGCATGAGCTCAATATAGGCTTTGGTATGGAACGTGAGAACCTTGCTCCGGATGCAAAGGGAAATGACAAATGGCAGACACCATGAGGAAGAATACCGATGCCGGAGTGAGGGACGGAGCTGTCCGTAGTAGCGATGAAGCCCTTGTAATGAGGGTGGAGCGAAGGGGCAGCGTTATCCCGTTGACGAACGTCACCAACCTTTAGTATGGGGATGAGTGACATGACATCAACAAAACCTTATTGCATAGCGAAGCGGGTCGTGTGGAGGGCGTACCAGCTGGTGAAGGCCAACCGTGGTGCTGCCGGCGTGGATGATGAAACCATGCTTATCCGGTTGTCTCCCAAGCCCTCTACCGATAGTATGTTGGTCATCTGTGCCACCCCGGGGCAACCATGGTTATTGACGTGCTTGACCGAGGCGATCTGCCGTTTCCGGGCTCGCTGCCGGAGTTTCAGCGGATGTTTCCAGACGAAGCGGCATGCATGGCCTACCTTGAGCGCGCTCGATGGAGCGATGGGTTCATTTGTGACCACTGTGGCTTGGTGAGCCGTACCGCTTT
>NZ_KB902931.1:0-103028 GCF_000379565.1 Cupriavidus sp. UYPR2.512
ACGCTGCCGGAGCCGGCGGCGAAATCGGTCCAGTCGGCGGGAATGAGTCCGCGTGATTGGTCGGGGAGTGTCAGCAGAAGGTGCAATCGGCCGGCCCGTTGCCGTCGGCTGATGACCTGGAGGCGCCGGCCCTCGAACGGGTGGCCGGATCGTGTGATGACAACAGATTCAGGAACGTGGTGGAGAGGGGTAGTCTGTGGTGGTTTCCTTTGACCGTGTCAACCACGACATCCTGATGAGTCGGGTGGCAGCGCGGGTGAGCGACAAGCGGGTCTTGAAGCTGATTCGCGCCTTCCTGACGGCAGGCGTACTGGAGCACGGACTGGTCGGTGCGACGGACGAGGGGGCGCCGCAAGGCGGTCCGCTTTCGCCGTTGCTCTCCAATCTGCTGCTTGACGACCTCGATCGGGAGTTGGAGCGGCGCGGCCTGCACTTTGTGCGATATGCTGATGACAGTAATGTCTACGTGCGCAGTGAGCGGGCCGGCCAGCGGGTGATGGCAGGCCTCAAGGCCTTCCTTACCGGCAAGCTTAAGCTAAAGGTCAACGAGGCGAAGAGCGCGGTCGCGCGGCCAGAGCAACGGAAATTCCTGGGCTTCACGTTCACTGGGACGAAGCAGACCAAGCGGCGTATCGCGCCGAAGGCTCTGTCTCGATTCAAAGAGCGAGTACGGGAGCTGACCCGACGCACGCGTGGGGTGAGTGCCGAGCAGATGGTCGCGGACTTGCGCCGCTATCTGACTGGCTGGCGCGGCTACTTTGGTTTCTGCGAAACGCCGAGCGTGCTGAAGCGCTTGGATGCCTGGGTGCGACGACGCCTGCGGTGCTTCCTCTGGAAGCAATGGAAGCGGGGTCGAACACGCTTCGCGGAACTCCGGGGGCGCGGCGTTGGGAAGGATCTGGCGGCACAAACGGCCGGCTCCCCCCATGGCCCGTGGCGCGTGAGCGGAAGTCCGGCACTTCACAAGGCCCTCGGCAACCATTACTTCCATTCTCTCGGACTACCATCAGTGGAGAGCTGATCGATCAACCGATCCGAACCGCCGTGTACGGACCCGTACGCACGGTGGTGTGGGAGGAGGCGGGCCGTGAGGCCTGCCCCTATCCCGATTTGGCGGCCACCATCCGTTCCGCTACCTCAGGCCACCACCTGCTTGGCATAGGTTGCCCGCGCCATCTCGCAGACCTCTACTGACACCTGCACCTGCACGTCCTGGCCGGTGCCGGAGCCGGCGCGCACCGCTTCGGCGATCACGTCGCAGACGGCCTGTGCCAGCGCCTGGCGCACGGCGCTGTCGCGGCCGTCCAGGATCGACAGGCGCGCGTGGACAAAGGCGCGCTCGACCGCGTCCACGCCCTGGCGGTAAG
The DNA here is from genome assembly GCF_000379565.1 of Cupriavidus sp. UYPR2.512. Taxonomy (NCBI): domain Bacteria; kingdom Pseudomonadati; phylum Pseudomonadota; class Betaproteobacteria; order Burkholderiales; family Burkholderiaceae; genus Cupriavidus; species Cupriavidus sp. UYPR2.512. The sequence goes on from NZ_KB902931.1 coordinate 1,368, forward strand.
TCGACAGCGTGATGCAGCGCGACTTGATGTCCGCCTCCTGGAACTGTCCGGAAGCCAGCAGGGCGGCATTGGCTTCATCCAGCAACTCTTCCTGCGAGCAGTTCAGGCGGGTGTTTTCGGTGAGTTCGATGACGAGGTGAGGCATGGCAGCGTCCTGACTGTGTGTTCCGGTGAAACCGAGCATGATACGGGATCGCCGGCGCGTGGCGGGCCCACCAATGCAAACGGGGCGCCTTTGGGCGCCCCGCCGGGATGTGCTGCTGGTGCGGATCAGGCGTGGACGGGCGTGCGCTCGCGCGCCGGTGCCAGCGCGCTGCCGAAGCGGGCCGGATTTTCCCGTGCAAGCTGTTGCAGCTGGGCCAGCTTGGCCTTCAGGCCGGCATCCAGTTTCGGTGCGGGCATCACCGTGGACGGGCAGGCCACGCCCAGGATGCCGAGCGCCTGCTGGAAGTTCTCCAGGGTCAGCCCGGCAGCCGGGTCAACGGTAACGAGGTGCTCGCGCAAGGCCTCGGGCATCGATTCCGGGGCGGCGCAGGAAATGATCACGTAGTTGACCGGCTTGGCGCCCTGGGCGAAATAGGCTTCGATTTCCGCACCATGGCCGCCTGCGGCCGGTGGGGTCATGGCTTCGACCTGCAGGTCCAGCTGCTGCAGGATTGCCGCGGGCGTGCCGCGGCGCCAGGCGTCGGACACCACCACGCGGGCGCCGGCCACGCCGAACAACCTGCGTACGAACCCCAGCGCGACAGGATCAAAGAACCGGACATCGCGCAGTGTGCCCGAATCCGGAATGCCGCCGAGGCGGGTGCGGGAGCGGTCGGAATACAGGACGCCGGGTACGTCCAGCATGATGAGTCGTTCAGCCATGGTTTCCTGTGCGGGTGCCAGTTCAGTTGGTGTGAACCAAGATTACTCGCCACGGGCAGGCTGACACGTAACCGGCGCGGGTTCAGTTGAAACAGATCTGTAACTTTATCGGGGAAGACGTAAATGCCGGTTACGTCGCTATGACAAATGTTTCGCCCAGACACATATGGCCGTTACAAAGATGACATGCACTAGAAGCGGAAGCGGGCCACATCGTCGGCCAGTGCCGCTGCCTGCTGGTCCAGCCGGGCTGCCTGGCTGGCCAGGTCGTCGACCAGCGCGGCGTTCTGCTGGGCGGTCTGGCGCAGCTGCGATACGGATTGCCCCGCGGCCTGCACGCTGCCGGCCTGCTCGTCGGCCAGTGTGCGCAACGCCTCCGCCAGCGCATGGCTGTGCCCGACGGTAGCCGCGATGCGGTCCATTGCCGCCACCACGCTGGCGCTCAGGCGCGCGCCTTGCTCGATCTCATGCGTTGCCGTGCCGACGATGCCGCCGATCTCGCGCGCCGCATCGGCGCTGCGCTGGGCCAGCGCGCGTACCTCTTGCGCGACCACCGCAAAGCCGCGGCCGGCGGGGCCGGCGCGGGCCGCTTCCACGGCGGCGTTCAGCGCCAGGATATTGGTCTGGAAGGCGATGCCCTGGATCACGCCGACGATCTCGGCGATATGGCGCGAGTGGCCGTGCAGCGTATCCATCGCGCCGCGCATCTGCTGCACCACGGCAGCGCCGGCATCGGTGGCGGCGCGCGCCTGGCTGGCCATCTGGCTCGATTCGGTGGCCTGGGCGTGCGCGTCGGCCACGCGTGCGGCCAGTGCCTGCATGCTGCCGGTGGCGGCATCGAGCGCGCCGGCCTGTCGCTGGGTGCGCGCCGACAAGGCCTGGTTGTCGTCGGCGATCTGCTGGCCGGCCGCGGTGATCTCCTGTGCGCTGGCCTGGATGCGCGCCAGCACGCCGGCAAGCTGGTCGCGCATGCCGGCTACGTGATGCAGCATGCTGCTGTCGTCCGACGGGCGCAGGGCGATGGTGGCGGTCAGGTCGCCGGCGGCTATGCGGCGGGCGATCTCGGCGGCGTCGCGCGGCTCGCCGCCAAGTTCGGCACGCAGGCTGCGCGCCGCGATCCACGCCAGCGCGGCGGCCGCCAGCAGGCTGGCGCCGAGCAGGGCGACCATCCAGGCCTGCGCGCGCAGCTGGCTGGCCGCCACGCTGGCCACCGTGGCGGCAGCCTTTTGTTCCTGCTGCTGGCGCACGGCTTCCACCTGCCGGCTGAGGGTCTGCAGCTGTTCGGTGACGAAGTGGCCGTCGACCGAGACTGCGCTGTCGAATTGCAGCGAGTCCAGCGGCTGCTTGCGCAGCAGCGCCACGTAGGCCTGCACCAGCTCGCCGGCGCGCTGGCGTTCGCGCAGCAGCGGCGCGGCCTGTGCCGCGGCGGCCTGGCGAACGCCGGCCAGCGCAGCATCGAGCTGCGACAGGCCGCGCGCGACGTCGGCGGCGGCATCGTCGCGCTCGGTGCTGCTGGTGGCCATGGTCAGCGCCAGCTGGGCACGGCCAAGGGTGGCCAGTGCTGACTGCGCACGCTCGGCCGAGATGGCGCCGTGCATGTCGTGCTGGTACAGGGTGTCGGTGCGCGCCTTGATCGAGACCAGGTTGGCGATGCCGGTCAACCCGACGGCGGCGCCGAACAGGTACACCAGGGCGAAGGCGGCGCACAGGCGCGCCACCAGCGGCAGGCGGCCCAGTCGTGCGGAAAGCCGCGCGAACAGCCGCGCGGGGGCAGCTGCCCGGCTGCGGCCGGGCAGGCGTGTCTTGATGACTTGCAACACGGAGAAGACTCCAAACGGGCGCGCTGGATCCAGAAGGAGGCACAGGGCCCGGGCTTGACCCGAATTGCCGCGCGCGCTGTCCTCTGTCCGGGGCAGTCGCAAGCGGCGCACGGATGGTCGGTCATCAACGTGACGCCGGCGTGACATGGAATGAGATTCCTTGTCATCACGCTGTCATCTCCATGTCATGCAATGTCGTTCGCCCATCTTGCTCCACCCCCGGATTTCCCTCCATGACAGGCCTGCCTGCCGCCACGCCTTCGCACGACCGCGCACCTGTCGCAGCTTCTGGCGCCCCCGTCGCAGCAGCACTGGCGCATGCGCGGCTGCCGCCGCTGCACGCCGTATTCCAGCCGATCGTGCAGGCCGACAACGCCGAGATTCTCGGCTACGAGGCGCTGATCCGGGGCCCGGCGGGCTCGCCCTGGGCGAACCCCGACGCGTTGTTCCGGCTGGCGCAGGGCGTTGCCGCGACCATGGCGCTGGAGGTCCACGCGGCGCGCACCGCGCTGGCCGCCTGGCGCAGCCTGGACCTGCCCGGCAAGCTCTTCCTCAATTTCAGCCCCATGACATTGCGGCACCTGCTGGCCGAGCGCGGGCGGCTGATGGCGGCGCTGCTGGAAGCGGGCATTGCGCCGTCGCGCCTGGTGATCGAGGTCACCGAACAGACCCCGATCGGCGATGCGGCCAGCTTTGCCCAGGCGATGGCGGTGCTGCGCGAGCTCGGCATGCAGTACGCGCTGGATGATTTCGGCACCGGGCATGCCAACCTCGATCTGCTGGCGCACCTGTCGCCGCAGTTCGTCAAGATCGACAAATCGCTGGTGCGGGGCATTGCTTCCTGTTCGCGCCGGCTGGAGATCCTGCGCGCGCTGCTGCGCATGATGGGGGCCTTTGGCGGCCGCGTGATCGCCGAAGGCATCGAAGACGAAGACGAGCTCGCCGTGATCCGCGACCTGGGCGTGACCGGCGCCCAGGGCTATTACGTGGGCCGGCCCGTGGCGCGGCCGGCCGCGCAGGCGCCGCTGCACGTGCGCCAGGCGCTGGCATCGCGGCATATCGCGGTGTTTCCCCAGATGGTGCGCTCAGGCTGGTCGGGCATCACCGCCGGGCGCCTGCTGCGGCCCGCGCCGACCGTTTCGCCTGCCACCAGCAATGATGCGGTGCTGCGCGTGTTCCAGGACCAGCCCGACCTGCAGGCCGTGGCCGTCGTCAATGACGAAGGCCGGCCGCTGGCTATCATCAGCCGCCAGGCCTTTATCGACCGCTACGCGGCGCCGTTCCATCGCGAGCTGTATGGCAAGAAGGCCTGCATCGCCATGGCCAACCGCGAGCCGGCCTGCTTTGACCATCGCACCAGCCTGGAGGAGATGGCGCAGATCCTGTCCGGCGAGAACACGCGCTCGCTTGCCGATGGTTTCGTGATCACCGAGCAGGGCCGTTATATCGGCCTGGGCACCGGTGCTGACCTGATCCGGGCCATCACCGAAGTGCGCATGGAGGCGGCGCGCTATGCCAATCCGCTGACCTTCCTGCCCGGCAATATTCCGCTGAACCAGCATATCGAGCGCCTGATCGAAGCCGCCAGCGAGTTCCGCGCCTGCTATGTCGACCTGAACCACTTCAAGCCCTTCAACGACAAGTATGGCTACTGGAAGGGCGATGAGATGCTCAAGGGCGCGGCCGCCATCCTGGCCGAGGCCTGTGATCCCGCACGCGATTTTCTCGGCCATGTGGGCGGCGACGATTTCCTGGTGCTGTACCAGAGCAGCGACTGGGCCGCGCGCTTGCAAGCTGCGATCCGGCGCTTCAACGACGCGGCGCGCGCCATGTATTCGCCCGCCGATCGCAGCGCCGGCGGCATGCATGGCGAAGACCGGCACGGGCGGCCGGTATTCTTTGCGCCAGTGTCGATGGCGGTTGGGGTGGTGTGCGTGAGCGGCGAGGGCGTGGCGGGCCTGCAGCGGCTGGGCAGCCAGCATATCGGCGCCGCCGCGGCGGCGGCCAAGCGCGAGGCCAAGCGCTCGGCAACCGGCATGGCCGTGCTGGATTTCCTGTCGCTGGCCGCGACGCTGTCGGTCTAGCGGTCCGGCTGCCTGCGTCTGGTGTCCCGGCGGTCCGCTGCGGGCAGCCTGGGCGCGTCGCCCCCTTCCAGTACGTCGAGCCGGTAGCCGTGCGCGTATACGACGGCGATGGCGACGCCGTTGGCGATGCCGATGCGCAGGGTCTTGCGCAGGCGCGAGACCAGTCCCGCCAGTGCCCGCGACAGCGGCGGCAGTTCATGCCGCCACACCGCCTGCTGGATGCGGTCGCTGGACAGGACCCGGCCGACATTCGAAAACAACAGCATGGCCAGGTCGAATTCCTTCGGCGTCATTTCGATGCGCTCCCCGCCCAGCGTGGCAAAGCGGCCCACGCTGTTGAGCTGGTAGGGGCCGATGCGCACCACCAGGCCCTGGCGCAGGCGCTCGCCGGTCACCCGGCGGCGCAGCGCCGTGATGCGTGCCATCAGCACGCGCGCATTGAGCGGGCGGCACACGTAGTCATCAGCGCCGGCATCGAGCGCATCGACGAGGCCATCTTCACTGCTGTCGGACGCAAGCATGATGATGGGCACATCGCGTGAGCGCGCACAGCGTACGGCACGGATAACGTCGATGGCTGGCAGGTCCGGCAACTCGTCATCGATCAGCAGCAGGTCGAATGGTACCTGGCTGACACCGTGGATCAGGTCGCGGCCTGTTTCAAACACGTTGCAACGATAACCGGAACGTGCCAGCAGTTCCGGCACCGGCCGGAGTTGAGGCGACTTGCCCATGAGCAGCGCAATATTCATCGTTGGCGAAATACGAGAGCCGTGGCAGGGACGGCCGGACTGCGGCAGGGCAGGAGCCGGACCACGATGGAACGAAGGCAGGCACCAGGCGCGCACGCAAGCAGCACTACCGTTCGCAAGCAACAAGCGTACAAAAAGTGCGGTCAACAGGACAATCAGACATTGCTGAAATTTCTGTTGATTTTTTTTTGATCGCGCTCGCGTTGCTGGCGTGACGGAGCGCATGTCGGCGGGGCCGATGGCGATATGGAAAGTTGTCCACAGTTCCTGTGGACAAGCCAGGGGGCAGTGGCCGGACGACGGCCTGGCACCGTGATGCTGTCGGCGTGCCAAAAAAGAAGGCAGCCGCGTTGAAGTCTTGGGCGCCGTGCTGTCAACATCCGGGCGGGGTGTGCCAAAATAGCGCGCATCCCGTTCCGTCCGGGGACTCAAGCCCACCGATGCTGCAGAGCCCGAGTGTCATCGCCATCATCGTCTTGTGCTTTCACGTCGTCGGCGTGGTGGCCGCCCTGCATGCCGTCATGACGGTGCGCACCGCGCCCGGTGCGATCGCGTGGGCGGGGTCGCTGCTGATGATGCCCTACTTCACGCTGGTGCCTTACCTGATCTTCGGGCGCAGCACCTTCGCCGGCTACGTCGATGCACGGCGCTTCAATGACGACCACCTGCGCGAACTGCGCCACGGCATGACCCCGCGCGAACGCGAGGCGCGCAGCGCTTGCGTGGTCCATGCGCCGGCGCAGGCCTGCATGCGTGCGCTGCCCCGGCTGACCGGCATGCCGTGCCTGGCCAACAATGACGTGCGCTTGCTGGTCAACGGCGAGCAGACCTTCGAGGCGATCTTTGCCGCGATCGCGCGGGCCAGCCAGGTGCTGATCGTGCAGTTCTTCATCGTGCATGACGACGCGCTGGGCCAGCGCCTGCAGGCGCTGCTGTGTGAACGCGCGCGGGCCGGCGTCAAGGTGTACTTCCTGTTCGATCGCATCGGCTGCCACGCGCTGCCGCGCCGCTACGTGCGCACGCTGATCGAGGCCGGCGTCGATGCGCGGGCGTTTTCCACGCACCGCGGCTTTGTCAACCGGTTCCAGCTCAATTTTCGCAACCATCGCAAGCTGGTGGTCGTCGATGGCAGCGAGGCCTTTGTCGGTGGCCACAACGTCGGCGTCGAATACCTGGGCGATCGTCCGCCGCTGGCGCCGTGGCGCGACACCCATATCGCGCTGCGCGGCAGCGCCGTGCTGGACCTGCAGATGGCCTTTGCCGAAGACTGGTTCTGGGCCGCGCGCGAGGTGCCGCACCTGCTGATGCCGTCGCCGCCAGAGGTGGGCGGGCGCATGACCTGCCAGGTGGTGCCGTCAGGCCCTGCCGACGCGCAAGAGACCTGTTCGCTGTTCTTTGTCGAGGCTATCCAGTCGGCGCGCCACCGGCTGTGGATCACCTCGCCGTATTTCGTGCCGGACGAGGCGGTGTTTGCGGTGCTGCGGCTGGCCGTGCTGCGCGGCGTGGATGTGCGCATCCTGATTCCGGCGCGGCCCGATCACCTGGTGGTCTATGCCGCCTCCACCATCTATGCGTACCAGGCCGTGTCGGCCGGCATCAAGCTGTATCGCTACCAGCCAGGCTTCCTGCACCAGAAGGTCATCCTGATCGACGACGAAGCCGCGGCCGTCGGCACGGCCAACCTGGACAACCGCTCGTTCCGGCTCAACTTCGAGCTGATGGTGATGACCGCCGACAAGGGCTTTGCCGCGAGCGTGGCCACCATGCTCGAAGCCGACTTCGCCCAGGCCCGGCGCATCGGCGTGGATGAGTTCCTCGACGCGCCGGCGCCGCTGCGCGTGGCGATGCACGTCGCCAAGCTGTTTGCGCCAATCCTCTGAAGCCGCATTCCGCTCCGCTGGTCCCTGCAATCCTCAATGCAACAGACTGGTTGCGGTTTGATTGTGTACACTGTTCACTATAAGCGTTTGGACATCATGAACTATTATTCATCTTCAAGAGGGTCCGCATGACCCGGGCTGTCTCCGCGCCACCGGCGCGCGCCACCTACCGCCACGGCGACCTGCGCCGCGCGCTGCTGGACGCCGGCATCGACCTGGCGCGCGAGGGTGGCCCCGACGCCATCGTGCTGCGCGAGGCCACGCGCCGTGCCGGCGTGGTGCCCAATGCCGCGTACCGGCATTTTGCCAGCCGGCAGGACCTGCTGCAGGCGGTGCGGGCTTCGGCCTTGTCGTCGCTTGCCATTGCCATGGAAGGTGAAATCGGTGGGCTGCGCCCGGGCCGCGGTGCCGCTGCGCATGCGCGTGCCTGCCTGCGTGCGGTCGGCACCGGCTACCTGCGCTTTGCGCTGGCCGAGACCGGACTGTTCCGCACCGCGTTTTCGGTGCCGGATGAAGTGGATGACGATGCCGACCCGGCCAAGGCGGGCAACAGCGGGCTCAATCCGTTCCAGCTGCTGGGCGCGGCGCTCGACAAGCTGGTGGAAGCCGGTGTGCTGCCGCCAGAGCGCCGGCCGGGTGCTGAGTACCTCGCGTGGTCGGCCGTGCATGGCCTGGCCATCCTGCTGATCGACGGCCCGCTGCGCAGCCGCGCCAGGGAGCAGGCAGAGATCCTCGGGCAGCGCTTGCTCGACATGGTCGAGAAGGGCCTGTAGCACCTGGAGCAGGACCGCGGCAAAAAAATGCCACGATGGCGGGGACCATCGTGGCAGTGTAAGGAACCAGGAAGGGGGTCAACCTGGCTCAGTCGGGGCACCCGCGGGCCGGGTGCATGAGGACTGTATTCTGTTGTTTCTCATCTGAATATCGGACATTTCTTAAATATGGCGTTGAATTGTCCCGATATGTGCACGCGATTGCTGCGCGTGATCAGGGCGCGGCCGTATTTCGAGGAATTGCGCGGCATTCAGAGCGGTCTAACCTGGTGTCAGGCAGCCGAACGCCGGCGTCACGGTGAGGAGCGGATCATGCGATATGGATTGGGAGCGGCCCTCTGCACGGCAGTGCTGGCTGGCTGCGTCGCCTATCCCTATGCAGGCGACTCTTACTATCCGGCTTATCCGGCTTATCCGGTTTCCTCAGCCTACTACTACGGTAGCTACCCGGTTGCGCCGGCATACTACCCGTACTATGGTCCCTGGCCCGGCTACGGTGGTTTCTACGGCAGCTTTACCTATATCCATGGCGGCGGCGGTTACGGCGGGCATCACTGGCACGGCGGTGGTGGCCATGGGCAAGGCGGCTGGCATAGGGGTGGACGCGGCCGATGAGCCTGCGTCGCCGTGATGGCAATGCGGCCTGCGCGGGACTACCATCCGCTCATGGATGACAACGGAGCCCCATCATCATGACCAAGTCCGCAACACAGAAGCGCGAGCCGCCAGCCTCCAGTGAACAACAGCGCAAGGATGAACTGATCGAGCGCGAACTGGACGAAGCGCTGAAAGAGACGTTTCCGGCGAGCGACCCCGTGGCTGTCGATACCCATGCGCCGCGCAAACCCGTGCCGGAACCGAAACCGGCGAAGTAGGCGGGCAGGCTATGCCGAGGGGCGCGCAACGCGCCCGCGCAATCCGGCGTGCTATGGCAACTGGCGCAGCTGCCCGATCACCGACATCAGCCGTCCGTGCGCCACGATGACGCCGGATTCGTCCTGCAGGGCTTCCTGGTAACGCTTGCGGAAGGCCGGGTCAGAACCGTCGCTGAACAGTCTTTCCGCGGCGCGCCCGACTGCACGGCAGGTTTCGTCGTGGTGTTCCTGGGCTTCCAGCTCTTCGTCGATCTCGATGATCAGGCGCGACAGCGGGTCGAGCCAGCGGAAGTAGTTGTCTTCAGTCACCAGTTGCACAAACAGGCCTGCCGGAATCGGGCCGTTCAGGCGCTCATACTGGGTCCTGTCGTAGCCGATGACTTCCTTGTGAACCTGCAGCAAGGCAGCCCGCAGGGCTTTCAGCCCCGAGCGCCGGGTTTCCTGCGTGGCGAGGAATTGTTCGTTGGGCATCCCCATCTCCGCGTTTCTACTTGTTCGGGGCCAGGCAGGTGGTTCGCAATGGCGTCCCATGGGCGCCGCTGCACATCGTGCCAGTGGCGATTGCCTGCCGGATTCTCCAGGCGCGGCCGGCCAGTTATGCCTGGCACTGTGCGGCGCGCTGCCAGTATAGGCACCCCCCGCAGCCCGAGCCAGCGCTGCCGGCTAGCGAAATACCCGTATTTGCGCCGCCTGCGCGGCATGATTGGCGCGAGCTGCAAGCCGCCCTCAGTTGCCTTCGGCGGTTTGCGGCGCTTGCGCCAGCAGGTCGGCCGCACGCGAGCGCCGCGCGTCCGCGGCGCGGAAGTAACGCACCACCGTCGACACGCTCGCGTGGCCGGTCATGGCCATGGTCTCGGCCAGCGGCACCTGTTGCGCAGCAGCCTCCGTGACAAAGCCCGAGCGCAGTGAATGCGCCGAGTAGTCGCCGTCCAGTCCTGCCAGTGCGCAGCGCGCCTTGACGATGCGGCTGACCGCCGCATCGGACAACCCTTCTCCCACATGCCCGCCGCGGCGGATGCGGCGAAACAGCGGTCCGCTGCTGATGCCGGTGGCCGCAAGCCATGCCTCCAGCGCCTGGCCGGCGGCACCAGTGACGGGCTTGACGGTATCGGCGCGCTCGCTGCCTGACTGGTTGGTCTTGGACCAGCCCAGTGCATAGACGAAGTCACCGGGGCCCAGCCGGGTGAGGTGGTCGAGGGTAGCGCGCGCGACTTCAGAGCGGCGGCGCCCGCCGCTGGCCCAGGCAAACAGCAGCAGCGCGCGGTCGCGCAGGCCGCGCAGCGAGTCATCGCAGGTATCGAGCAGGCGCAGCAGCGGATCGCGGGTCAGCGCCGCCTTGCGCGCCTGCCGCTGTCCGCGCCGCGCATAGGCGCGCCGGATGCCGGCCATCAGTTCGCGCACCGCAGCTTCGGCACAGGGGTTGGGCAAGGCCTGCAGGCGGTGGGCCTTGGCCAGTACCGCCAGCCGGTGCGTCAGCGTGGACAGCGCGGGCGGGCCGGGTCGGGCCTTGTATCCGTCAGCGACCAGCGCCTGGTCGATGGCCGCAGGCATCTCGCAGACGGGACCTTGCGGCGTCTGGCGCGTGGCATGGTCGACGATGAACTGGATGACGACGGCAGGCGCGAGCGGGAGCCGCACAGGTTGCCGGTAGCGCAGGGCATACCAGGCAGACCAGTAGCGCAATGCGGACCGGTAACTCGCCACCGTGTTTTGGGATTCGCCTTCGCGGCGCAAGGCATTGGCCGCTTGCTCCGCAAGCGGGTCCAGTTCGGACGGGCGAAGCGGCGCCGGTAGTTCGACATCGGATGTAATCGGTGGAAAGTAGGCCTCGTGGGCTTCTCGGATTTTTATCATATTAAATATGATGTATGCTGTAATATAGCATACATAAACGGCAAATAACACCCGATAAGTGTCCATTATCGAACCTTATTTGTCTTCCTCACAGACTTTTGCCAAATCCCATCATGGAAACCCTCCGCAGCCGTGGCATTACCCGAGACGACGTCTGGCAGGCCGCCGACAGCCTGCTCAAGACCGGCCAGCGGCCCACCATCGAACGCATCCGCCTGCACCTGGGGCGGGGCTCGCCCAATACGGTCAGCCCGCACCTGGATGCCTGGTTTGCGGCGCTGGGTGGACGTATCCAGGATCCTCAGGGATTTGCGCCCGCACCCGGATGCCCTGAGCCGGTCACGGAGGCAGCGCGCTACCTGTGGGAGGCGGCTCTGCAGGTAGCCAAGGCTTCGGCCGAGGCCGCGCTGGTGCAGCGTGAGGCGGCACTGGCCGAGGCCCGGGCGGCACTGGAGCAGGAGCGGGAAGCGCTGGCGCAAGAACGCCAGGTCATGCAGGCCCGCCTGGATGGTGCCGAGACGGCCATGGCGGAACTGACACGGGCCCGCGACGACGCCACTGCGCGTGCTGCGCGCGCTGAAGCTGCGGCCTCCACCCTGCAGCAACAGGCGCAGACGATGCGCGCAGAGTCGGCCGCGGCGCTGTTGGCACACAACGCGATGCAGCAGGATTTCACCGCGCAGCGGGCGGCATGGGACCAGGAGCGGGAAACCGTGACCCAGCGCGCCGCCGCCAATGAGCGACGGATGGCGCTGGAACTGGATGCCGCGCGCATGGCGGCCAAGGAAGCCCAGAAGCTGCTGGAAGCTGAGCGCAAGGTGGCCGTCGAGCGGCTGACGCGTGCCGCCGAGGCCGCGTCGCGCCAGGGCAGCGAGATGACCCGTCTTGGCCAGGCGCTTGCCGTGCTGGAAGAGCGGGTGCGGCAGCGGGAAAGCCTGCTGGCCGAGTATCGCGACCAGGCGGCTGCCGCGACCATTGCCACCGCCGGCCCCGCCAGTCCGGCAGTCCGCCGCACCCGGCCGGCCCGCACTGCGCTGGGCACTGGCAAGGGCAGTCGGAGGCGCACGCGAGGCTTATAGCGCACCTGACCCAGCGGCAACACCGGGGAAGCACGGCGGGTGCTCGGGTGTTTTTTGTCAATTGAGCTATACTGAATGCTCATTTGATGAGGACTGCCATGCCGCTCACGCTCACTCCCGAAGGTCGCTATCCGCTGGCTCATGAACGCCCGGCACCGCCCGAGCTGAGCGTCAACAACTATGTCGGCGTCTATGAGGCCAGCCTGTCGACGCAAGGCGCCATGTCAGTCATCCGCGCGATTCGTGAAGGCGTGCCGGCTTCAGACCTGACCCGCCTGGCCGAATCCATGGGCACGACCAAGGAGCAACTGATCAAGACACTGGACTTGCCGCGCGCCACCGTGGACCGCAAGGCGCGGGCGCACCAGAACCTGTCGAGCGAGCAGAGCGAGCGTGTGCTGGGCATGGCGCGGCTGGTGGGGCAGGTCCAGGCGCTGGTGGAAAGCTCGGGCGATCCGCGCGGTTTCAGCGCGGCACAGTGGGTGGCGCAGTGGCTGGAGCAGCCGTTGCCGGCGCTGGGCGGGCGCCGGCCCGCTGAGCTGATGGATACGCTCGCCGGCCAGCGCATCGTTTCCGACCTGGTGGCCAGGATGCAGAGCGGGGCGTACGCGTGAGGCCAGCGTGGCGGATCGCGACCGACACCCCGGACTACACCGCGGACGATGCCAGCGGCGCCGGCGCCAAGGCCACCGGCGGGCGCTGGAACCGGCAGGGCACGCCCTTGATCTATGCGGCGTCCAGCATCGCGCTGGCTTGCCTGGAAACGCTGGTTCACCTGGGCTCGGGCGGGCTGCCGCTGAACCGCTACCTGGTCCGGATCGACATCCCTGACGAGCTATGGGCGGTGGCGCAGCAACTAAGCGCCGATACAGCCCCCGTTGGCTGGGATGCCATTCCCGCCGGCAAGACCAGTCTTGACGCCGGCGAAGCCTGGACCGCGGCGGGCACCAGCGCCTTGCTGCTGGTGCCTTCCATCGTCATCCCTGAAGAGCAAAACGTGCTGGTCAACCCGGCACACCCCGACGCCGCGCTGCTGGCCTGCGTCAAGCTGCGCCGCTGGCAGTACGACGCGCGCCTGGTCTGAGGCTCAGGCTGCGGCGCCTGCGCGCAGCATGTGCTTCTGGATCTTGCCGAGGTCACCGGTGCGGTACCAGCCGTTCGCGAGCGCGCGCGTGTTGTCTCGCAAGACAGACAACATAGAGCGGTGGATGGTGCACATGGAAATAGCGTTTTGCTATGTCCCTGTGCCGGAACGGGGGTCACCGGATAACGGTCTTCCCTGATACTGTATATTCATACAGTTATTGCCGCGCCCCGTTCCCGTGCCTGCCGTCCCGCCGTCCATTCCAGCCCCGCCTGCCACGCCAGCCGCTCCGGCCTACGTGGTGGCCGTGCGCGCGCTGTGCGAGTTCACCGCCAAGGCGGGCGACCTGGACCTGCGCTTCGTGCCCACGCCATCGGCGCAGGAGGGCATGGCCGGGCATGCCGTAGTGACCAGCCGGCGCGGCGAGGGCTACCAGGCCGAGGTGGCGCTTGCCGCCGATTTCGGCCCCTTGCATGTGCGCGGCCGCGCCGACGGCTACGATCCCGCCGCCAACCGGCTGGAAGAAATCAAGACCGTACGCGGCGATGCCGCCGTGCCGGACAACCACCGCCATCTGCACTGGGCCCAGGCCAGGATCTACGGCTGCCTGCTATGCCGCAAGCTGGGGCTGCCCGGGCTGGAGATCGCGGTGGTCTATTTCGACATCATCAGCCAGCGCGAGCACCCGGTCGCGGAGCACTTCACTGCGCAGGCACTTGAAGCCTTCTTCGTGCAGACCTGCGAGCAGTTCCTGCACTGGGCGCAGGCGGAACTGGCCCACCGGCAGGCACGCGATGGCGCGCTGGCGCAGCTGGCCTTTCCGCACCAGGGCTTCCGCCCGGGCCAGCGCGAACTGGCGCAGGCGGTCTACAACGCCAACCGCGCGGGCCGCCACCTGCTGGCGCAGGCGCCCACCGGCATCGGCAAGTCGGTCGGCACGCTGTTCCCGGTGCTCAAGGCCATGCCGGGGCAGGGCATCGACAAGGTGTACTTCCTGTCGGCCCGATCCACCGGGCGCGGGGTGGCATTGCACGCCGCCAATGCGCTGCGCGGCCACGGCGCGCGGCCGCTGCATGTGCTGGAACTGGTGGCCCGCGACAAGGCCTGCGAACATCCGGAGCTGGCCTGCCATGGCGAGTCCTGCCCGCTGGCGCGCGGCTTCTATGACCGCCTGCCGGCAGCACGCGAAGCGGCGCGCGGCGTGCCGGTGCGCGACCGCGCCGCGGTGCGCACGCTGGCGCTGGCACACGGGATCTGCCCTTACTACCTGTCGCAGGAGCTGGTGCGCTGGAGCGACGTGGTGGTGGCCGATTACAACTACTACTTCGACCGCAGCGCGTTGCTGTATGCCCTGACCGCGGCCAATGGCTGGCGCGCCAGCGTGCTGGTGGACGAGGCCCACAACCTGGTCGAGCGCGGCCGCGCCATGTACACCGCCGAACTCGACCCCCAATCGCTGCGCGAGGTGCGCCGCAGCGCGCCGGCCGTCGTGCGCAAGCCATTGATGCGGCTGGCCCGGCAATGGAGCGCGCTGGCGCGCCATAGTGACGAGGCGTATGAAGTCCTGCCCGAAGCGCCCGCCGCCTTCCGCCGCGCGCTGGACGAATGCTGCGCGGCGGCACTGTCGCATATGACCGAACATCCAGGCGCGCATGATCCGGCGCTGCAGCGCTTCTATTTCGATGCGCTGCATTTTGGCCGCCTCGCCGAGCAGCTCGACGCGCATTCGCTGTTCGATATCCAGCGCGTGCCGCGCACCGGCCGTGGCCACCATGCGCGGCTGTGCCTGCGCAATGTCATCCCGGCCCCGTTCCTGCGCCCGCGCTTTGCCGCCGCGCATTCAGTCACGCTGTTCTCCGCGACCCTCGATCCCGCTGCCTATTACCTCGATACGCTGGGTTTGCCGGCGGATTGCGCGCGGGTGCAAGTGCCATCGCCGTTCCGCGCCGAGCAACTGTCAGTGCGGATCGCCGCGCGCATCTCTACCCGCTATGCGCAGCGCGAACGGTCGCTGCCTGCCATCGTTGCGCTGATGGGAGGCCAGTTCCGCGCGCGGCGCGGCAATTACCTGGCCTTTTTCAGCAGCCACGAGTATCTGCAGCAGGCGGTGGCCCGCTTTGCGCAGGCCCATCCCGACATTCCCCATTGGGTGCAATCGCGCGGCATGGACGAGGCCGCGCAGGCTGCGTTCCTGGACAAGTTCGAGGCAGGCGGCGAGGGCATCGGCTTCGCGGTGCTCGGCGGCGCCTTTGCCGAAGGGGTGGACCTGCCCGGCGAGCGCCTGATCGGCGCCTTCGTTGCCACCCTGGGGCTGCCGCAGTTCAACGCGGTCAACGAGCAGTTCCGCGCACGCATGCAGCAGGCGTTCGGGCAGGGCTATGCCTATGCTTACCTGTATCCCGGGCTGCGCAAGGTGGTGCAGGCGGCGGGCCGGGTTATCCGCACGCAGCAGGACCAGGGCGTGGTCTACCTGATCGACGACCGCTTTGCCGCGGCCGAGGTGCGCGAACTGCTGCCGGCATGGTGGGAAATCGCCACGGCGGCGTAGAAATTGCACAGCGGGCCAGTCTGGGGCATCCTCTTTGCGCGGTGCCTGCCCGGAGCCGCCGCTGGAACGAATCTGGTAGGCATCCGGATGCCATCGGCCAGCCGCCACGAAAGGACCAGATCCATGCCCATGACTCAACAATACGCGGCCACCGAGCCGACCCGCACGGAAGTGGATGCGCTGCCGGGCGCCACCGTGCTGGAATTCGGCGCCCCGTGGTGCGGCTACTGCCAGCGAGCCCAGCCGGCGCTGGCCGAGGCCTTTGCCGTGCATCCGGCGTTGCGCCATCTCAAGATCGAGGACGGCAGCGGGCGCCGGCTTGGCCGGTCGTTTCACATCAAGCTGTGGCCGACGCTGGTGTTCCTGCGCGACGGGCAGGAAGTAGCGCGGCTGGTGCGCCCGACCGAGTCCGACCCGATCCGGGAGGCGATGCGCCGCATTGCTTAGGCCGGCCGCGCGCTGCCTTACTTGGCGAACACCTGGCTCAGGTCGCCAAAGGCCTTGAACTCCAGCGCATTGCCCGACGGGTCCAGGAAGAACATGGTGGCCTGCTCGCCAACCTGGCCCTTGAAGCGCACATGCGGCTCGATCACGAACTGCGTGCCCGCCGCGCGCAGCCGCTCGGCCAGGGCCTCCCATTCGCCCATCGGCAGGATTGCGCCGAAGTGCCGCACCGGCACGTCATCGCCATCGACTGCGCTGGTGGCGCGGTGGCCACACTCCTCGGGCGACAGGTGCGCCACCACCTGGTGGCCATAGAAATTGAAGTCCACCCAGGCCTCGGAACTGCGCCCTTCGGGGCAGCCAAGCAAGTCGCCATAAAAGCGCCTTGCCTCGGCCAGGTCGCGCACGGGGAAAGCCAGGTGGAACAGGGGGATAGAGGAAGTCGCACTCATGCGGGGGCCTTTGTCGGGGGTCGGTATGCGGGCAGGCGTTGACCTGCGCGTTTGATTGTAGCCAGCACAACCCGTAATATGAAGCGAATCATTTTTGCTCTGAGCATCAGACTTTTTGATAGATGATCCGCTACTTCCAGACCTTCCTGGTGGCCGCCGAAACCGGCTCGTTTTCCGCCGCCGCGGCGCGGCTGGCACTGACGCAGTCGGCCGTCAGCACGCAGATCCGGCGGCTGGAAGAGGACCTGGACTGCGTACTCTTCGATCGCACCGGCAAGTCGGTCGCGCTCAGCGAAGCCGGGCGCCGGCTGGTGCCGGAAGCGCGGCGCTTTGTCGAGCTCTATGCCGCGATGAAGGACCGCTCCGGCCCGCATACTGACGCCGCGCCGGTGGAGCTGGGCGCGGTGTCGACGGTCCAGGCCACCTTGCTGGCCGACGCAATGCGGCATTTCCGGGGGCGGTTTCCGGACTCGCACGTCAACGTGGTGCCGGGGATGTCCACGCAGCTGCTGACGCAGGTGGATGCGCGCGAGCTGGACATCGCCGTGCTGATCCGGCCGCGGCTGGGCTTTCCGCCGGACCTCAAGTGGGTGCCGCTGGTGCGCGAGGGCTTTGTCGCCATTGGTCCCGCCGGTGCGCCTGCAGACTTGCGCGCGCTGCTGGAGGCGCTTCCGTTCATCCGCTACAACCGCCACAGCACCGGCGGGCAACTGGTGGACGGCTACCTGAAGCGGCAGCGGCTATGGGTCAGGGAAGGGATGGAGCTGGATGAGCCGGCCGTGATCCTGCAGATGGTGGCAGCTGGCCTGGGTTGCGCCATCATCCCGTCTGAACTGGTGCCATTGCAGCAGTCCGCGGGGGTAGTGCAGGCGCCATTGCCCGGCGGGCCGCTCTATCGCGACGTAGGCGTGCTGGTGCGCGAAGCGGCACTGCGCCGCGAGCCGGTGGCGGCGCTGATCGATGCCTTTGTGGCCGCCAGCGCGCGCTGGCAGCCTGTCGTGCCGTAACGCCAGACTGCTCAGCGGCTGCCGGGCAGGACCAATGTGACCAGCACCGAGGCATCGGAGATGGCGGTCACGTCGTAGCGCACGCTCGGCGCAAGGTAGAGCAGGTCGCCCTGGTGCAGCTGGCGCTCGGCGCCGTCTACCCGCACGCGCACCTCGCCCTCCAGGCATTGCACGGTCATCGGGCCATCCACCGCATGGGGCGGCATATGCTTGCCCGCCTTCAGCACCAGCCGCATCACTTCCAGCGGGCCTTCCTTGAACAGAGCCTGGGTGGCGGTCTGGTCCAGCCGTGTGCCCAGTGGCAGCACGCTGGCGATCTGTCCGGATGCAAGATGGGGAAGGGACATGCGCGGCTCCTCGCTCTTCTGGTGGGGTGGCTTGTCACGGCCGGCGCCTGGCGGCGGCACGCCTTCTCAATCTAGCACCGGAGCGCGCGCGTCAGTAGCACTCAGCGTGACGTAACCGGCGAAGGCGCCGACGCGGCAACGTCCGCTTGTGCGCAAGGGGTGGCATTGGGGGCTTGTGCGGTGCGCTCGGCAGCGGTCCTGGCAGCGGCGCGGCCGCGCTCGATCACAGCCCAGTCAGGACCGGCGGCAGCGGGAAGAGACGCGGCCAGGGCGCCAAGGCCGAGCAGCGTGAACAGGATGGTTTTCATGACGGAGGTCTTCAGGAGGCACGGGAGAAGAGACGGGGCCTTGCGCCCCGTCGACACGCCACGGCGGCTGCCGTGGCGCGAGCAGGCACCGATCAGGCGGCAGCCGGAACGCGCGAACCGCCATGGGCCGGCGGCGCCGACACGCCGCTGCGGTCCATGCCCGCCACTTCGATGGCGGCGGCAGCGCGGTTGGCGCCGTCGGTGAACGGGTCGCGCCGGTCGTTGACGCGGGCGCCATCGGTGAACGGATCGCGCTTGCCATTGACGTGCGCACCTTCGGTGAACGGGTCGCGCTTGCCGTTGTGCAGGTTGTAGCCGTAGCGGTCGGCGGCGACGCCGCGGTCGTTCAGGCCTTGCGCCATGGCAGGGCTGGCCAGTGCGGCGGCACCGAGCGCTGCGATCGAGAGGGTCGTGGCAAGGAGGGCTTTGAGAGCGTTCTTATGCATGTCTGCTGTTTTTGGGTAGGTGGACGGCATGGCCCGCGAGGGGCCGCGCGGGGATGGCGGATCTGCCTCCCGCGCCGTCCGGATTCGCCTTTGGGGCGGTGCCATCGCGTGGGAAGCGTGCAGCACGGGACGAAGTTTAGTCAGGTGGATGCATTCCTGTGATGATTTAAAAGCTGAGAGATCAGTCGTTTTTTTCATCGCCAGTCGCATCGGCGGCAGCCACCTTGCGGCCGGCCTGCCACCCCCCGCCAAGCGCGAGGAACAGGTCGACCTGGCGCGCGGCCACATGGCCTTCGGACGCAGCCAGTGCGGCCTCTGCATCGGCCAGCGTGCGCTCGGCGTCCAGGTGCGCCAGGTACGGGATGCGCCCCGCCTGCCGCAGGCGGCCCTGCAGCCGCGCAGCTTCCGCGGCCTGTTCGCGCGCCGCGCGCAGGGCTTCGTGCCGTTCCAGTTCACGCGTGTAGGCCGACAATGCCGTTTCCGTTTCCTGCAGCGCGCGCAGCACCGCGCCGTCAAAGCGCGCCAGGGCGGCGTCGGCTGCGGCTTCATGCCCGTGGATGCGATGGCGCACGCCGTTGGTCGGCAGCGACCAGCTCAGCAGCGGCCCCACGCTCCAGCGCGCCGTCGGGCCGCTGCCAAGGTGGCTCAGCACGCCGGTCAGCCCGGCGCTGGCACCGATGCGGATCGATGGATACAGGTCCGCCGTGGCCACGCCGATGCGCGCGGTGGCCGCGGCCAGTTCGCGTTCCGCCTCGCGGACATCGGGCCGGCGCCTGAGCAGCGCGGCGCCGTCACCCACGGGCAGCGGGGCACGCAGCGTAGGTTCCGCATGGCAGCCCGCCTCGGCCTCTGTCAGTGCCGCAGGCGGTTTGCCCAGCAGCAGCGCCAGCCGGTGGCGTGCGGCGCTACGCGCGGCTTCCAGCGTTGGCAAGGCAGCGCGCAGCGCTTCGGTGCGGGCGCGCTCGCGCGCTACGTCGGCGGGTTCGCCGCGGCCGGCGGCGACCAGGCGGCCGGTGGCGTCCAGCGTGCGTTGCTGTACCGCGAGCTGCTGCGTGGCGGCGGCCAGGTCATGCGTGGCGGCGCAGCCCTGCACGTAGGCGCGCACGGTCTGCGCCGCCACGGTGACGCGCACCATGTCGAGCGTGGCCTCGCTGGCTTCGGCGCCGGCCAGCGCAGCCTCGTCGGCGCGGGCCAGCTTGCCGAAAAAGTCGATCAGGTAGGACACGCCGAAACCGAAGTCGCCCAGGTTGAAGACCGGTGGCCTGGTGGTCTGCAGGAAGCTCTCGGCCGACAGCTGCGCGCGCGATACGCTGGCGCTGGCGCCGCCCTGGGGCAGGTTCTCGGACTCCACCTCGTGCAGCAGCGCCAGCGCGCGGCGCAGGTTGGCGCTGGCGGCGCGGATGTCCGTGTTGGCGGCCAGCGCCTGTCCGACCAGCCGGTTGAGCCGCTCGTCGTCATAGAGCCGCCACCAGTCGTCGGGCACGGGCGCGATGGCCACGCCGTGCGCTTCGGCGCCCTGCAGCGGGCCGTTGGCCGCGGGCGCGCGCACCGCCGCATGATCGGGCACGCGATAGTCCGGGCCCACAGTCGTGCAGGCGCACAGGCAGGCCGCGGCGCACGCCAGCCAGGGGTGGCGCCGCCTCACGACCGGGACCCCGTGCGGCGGCCGGCGTCATCGTCGCGCCTGGCTTCGCGAACGGCCACGGTCGCGGTGCGGCCGGAGACCAGGCGCACATCCGCGGGCACGTCCTCCAGCACGATGCGCACCGGCACGCGCTGTGCCAGCCGCACCCAGTTGAAGGTCGGGTTGACGTTGGGCAGCAGGTTCGAGCCGGCGCTGCGGTCGCGGTCCTCGATGCCGGCGGCAATGCTCTGCACGTGCCCGCGCAGGTGCCGGGGCTCGCCCATGATATGCACGTCGACCGGGCTGCCGATGCGGATCCGATGCAGCTTGGTTTCCTCGAAATAGCCTTCCACGTGGAAGGAGCCGGCATCGACCATCGACAGCACCGGACGGCCGGTGGAGACATAGTCGCCCAGGCGCGGCAGCCGGTCGTTGAGGTAGCCCGCCACGGGGCTGCGCACGCTGGTGCGCTCCAGGTTCAGCCGGGCCAGCCGCACCGCGGCTTCGGCCTGCGCCAGCGCGGCTTCGCCTTGCTCTACGCGGGCACGCCCCTGTTCGGCGACTTCGGCGGCAACCAGGCCGTCCAGTTCGTGGTTGCGCGCAGCTTCGCGCCGCGCCTGCGCCAGCGCGGCGCGCTGCGTCGCTACCGTGGCCAGCGCCTGCTGCAGGGCCAGCGCGTAGCGGTCGCGGTCGATCTCGAACAGGACTTCGCCTTGCCGCACATGCTGGTTGTCGCGCGCCAGCACGCGCGTGACCAGCCCGGACACATCGGGCGCCACCTGGATGATGTCGGCACGCACATGGCCGTCGCGGGTCCATGGTGCGGCCGTGTAGTAGTCCCACAGGTAGCGCAGCACCAGCAGGGCGGCAATGGCGGCCAGCAGCGTTGGCAGCAAGGGAAGCAGGGGGCGGAGTCGGAAGGTCATGACGGCAGTCCCGGCATCGCGACCAAGACTGCGGCCACGGCGCCAAGGACGATCACATAGAGGGAAAGATTGAACAGCGAGCGGTGCCAGATATGCCGGTAGCAGCCCAGCGCGGCCAGCACCATGCGGATCGCGGTGGTGACGGCGAAGGCCAGCACCATCAGCACCAGCACGCCTGGCACGAAGACGCCATAGAGGTCGATTTCACTGAGCATTCGGTGGCAGCAGAGAATTAGGGAGATCAGCGGGACAGGGCTGCTGCCTGGCCAGGCAGCAGCGTGACCTGCAGCACCACCAGCGCGCCGAGCGTGCCGCGGTGGTCAGCGCGGCCACCTGCGGGCAGCGCGGCCACGCCGGCAATGGCATCTGCCACCCAGCCGGCCAGCCCCGCCGGCGCCGGCACGGCATGGCCCGCGCGCAGCCGTGCGCGGAAATGCCGGGCCACCGCGGCCAGCACGCGGCGCACCGGCTTGCGCGCCGCGGGCGGCAAGGCCGGCAGCGCCTTGTGCAGCGCCAGCGCGCAGTAGCCGACCTGCAGCGCATGGAAGCCGTCGGAGGACAAGGGATCGCCGGCAGCGCCCAGCCGCGGCACCAGTTGGCCAAGCCGGTCCAGCATGCGTGCGCCCAGCCGCGTATCGCCATCAGCCGCGCGCAGCGTGGCGGCCTGGGCCAGGTCCTGCCAGCTGGCGCGCACCAGCCGGTGCGCCGCCGCGCGCGCGCCGAACGGGCGCACCGCCATCGACCACAGCGGCGCGAACAGCATTGCCGCGGCGCTGGCCAGGCAGGTATTGAAGGTGCCGAGGAAATCCGCGTCGAACACGGCCTGCACGTTGGCGAACGAGGCCGTGTTGACCGACAGCAGCATCGCGATCAGCTGGAAGCCGGGCCGCGCAATCAGCAGGCCAATGCCGAGATAGGGCAGCGCCAGCATCGCGGCCAGCGCTTCAAAGGTGTGCGCGTGCGGCACCACCAGGAACAGGTAGCCGGACGACACCAGCAGGCAGATCGTGCTCCAGCGCAGGAAGGCGCCGGCCATGCGGCGCGGCTCGTCGATGGCCGCAAAGAAGCAGCAGGCGATCGATGCCACCGCGACCGCGCCGGCGCCGTCCGCCCAGCCCGAAAATATCCACAGCAGCCCCGCGCAGAAAACGGCCAGGCCGCTGGACACGGCGCCGAACAGCAGCATGCCGTGGTCATGGTGATGGCCGGCAGCCTCCGGGGCCGGGTCGCCGCGTAGCAGCGGCGCGCCGGCGCTGCGCTCGCCAATGCCTTGCTGCAGGGCCCGGCATTCCGCGTACAAGCTGCCCAGGCGCCGCAGCTGGTCCGCCGCCGTAGCAGCGAGGCCGGCTTGCCAGTCAACATCTTCCGCGCGGCCATCGGCGAGCCAGCCGCCCGTGATGACGGGAGGCGGCGTGGCAGTATCGGTCCCCAGCCAGGCGGTCGTCGCAGCCAGGGCCTCGCGCAGTGGCAGCGGCATGCCGTCCGGATGGCGGCGCAGCGCCTGCAGCACGCTTTCCAGCGACGACAGCAGCGGCATCAGCATGGTCATGCGCTGGCGCAGCGCGCGGGCATGGCGCAGCGTCTGGCTGCCCTCGCCGTCATAGGCCAGCTGGCTGGCCAGCTGGTCCAGCGCCAGGATGTCGGCGGCGAGCCGGTGGCGGCTGTCGTCGGCGCGCGGGCTGCCGGTGAGGATGTCCGATGCCCAGGCCGCCGCGTCGGCCAGCCAGCTGGCTGCGCGGGACCGCAGCGCGGGCGCCACCTTGGCCGGGAAGACGACTGAGCCCACCAGCCCGGCGCAGACGATGCCGATCACGATTTCCTCGATCCGGGCCACGGCAATATCGAAGATCTGCGCCGGCGCGCTGACGGCCGGCAGCGCGACGATGGGCAGGGTGTAGGCTGCCAGCAGGTACACATAGCTGCGCGGCGTGCGCTGCAGCAGCGACCGGTACACCAGCGCGGTGATCCACAGCGCGATCGCGCCCATCAGCACGATCGGCATGTTAACCAGTTGCGGCACCGTGGCCACCGCGGCGGTGGCGCCCAGCAACGTGCCGGCCACGCGGTAGGCCGCCTTGGAACGGGTGGCGCCAGTCAGGGGATGGGAAACAAAGTACACCGTCGCCATGGCCCAGTACGGCCGCGGCAGCCCCAGCGCCAGCGCGATATAGAGCGCGAGCATCGCGGCGGCGAATGCCTTCAGCGAGAACAGCCACTGTCGTGCATTCGGCCAGCTAGCCATGGAGCGGGGTCTTTAGGAGGAGTTGAGGGCATACCGCGGCCTGCCGCTCCACGCTTCATTGGCGGCGCAGTTGGGCGGGGGCGATGTGTGGAACCGAAGTGTAGCCAAACCTTTCGCATTCCATTCATGATTTAATATTGGACTCTCCATTCCCTTTGTTCATGGATGGCGCAAGCGGCCTGCAGGCAGCCCGCTCGCCGTCCCTCAGCACCATGCCCATCGATATCCGCGCGCTGCGCTATTTCGTCGAGACTGCCCGGCTGCGCAGCTTTACCCAAGCCGCGACCTCGCTGTTCGTCACCCAGTCGACCATCAGCAAGATGGTCAAGCAGCTGGAGGACGAGGTCGGCCAGCCGCTGCTGATCCGTGAAGGCAAGAGCGTGCGGCTGACCGACGTGGGCCGCGTGGTCTACGAGCGCGGGCAGGAGGCGCTGGGCGTGGTGCACCGGCTGACGCTGGAGGTGTCCGACCTGTCTTCGCTGGGGCGGGGGCAACTGACGGTGGGGATCCCGCCGATGGTCAACCTGTTCTTTTCACCGGCGGTCAGCGCCTTCCGGCAGCGCTATCCCAACCTGTTGCTGACGCTGGACGAACACGGCGGGCAGGTGGTGGAGCAACTGGTGGCCAGTGGCGAGCTGGAAGTCGGCGCCACGGTGCTGCCGGGCGACAGCGGCCTGGCGCTGGAAACGCGCCAGTTCGGGCGCTACCCGATCTGGGCCGTGGGGCCGCGCCAGGCCGCCTGGGCGCGCGGGCGCACGGTCACGCTGGCGGCGCTGCGCAATGAGCCGCTGGTGATGCTGACTGATGATTTCTCGCTGACGCGCAAGCTGCGGCAGGCGTTTCTGGAAGCACGCATCGAGCCGCGCGTGGTGGCGCGCAGCGGGCACTGGGATTTCCTGGCGTCGATGGCGGCGGCGGGGCTGGGCACTACCTTCCTGCCGCAGCCGCTGGCTGAGCGCCTGCAGGGCCAGGGCACGCTGGCCATGGCGCGGCTGGCCGAGCCGGTAATGGACTGGACCATGGCGCATATCTGGTCGCCGGGACGCTACCTGTCGCATGCGGCGCGGGCGTGGCTGGCGGTTTGCGATGAGGTGCTGGGGGGCGGAAAAAGGTCTTGAACCGGCGCGCGTGCGGCGGCCTCACTTCTTCAGGCAATGGTCCGGCGGGATATCCAGCAAGACCAGCGATTTCTGCCCGGCCACGTAGTGGTAGCGCAACCTGACCCCCAGCTTGCCGAGCACCGGCACATCCGGGTTGCGGCAGATGCCGCGCTCCAGGATCGGCTTGGCCGTCGCCATGAACTCGCGGGTATCGTCACGCGCGGCATCCACCCCCGAAACCTTCAACTGGAACTCGACAATCTTGCCCGGCCGCGTCACGCAGCCGTCGAAGCGGGTAGTGTCGTCCAGGTCAAGCGGGCCGGCGCGCATCAGTTCCTGGCAGGCCATGCGCAGTTCACGGTCGACATCGCCGGCGGTCAGGCGGGTCACGCCGTTCATGCCGGTGGGCTTGCCGCGCACCGTGCCCAGCAGCAGCGTGGCCAGCCCCGATAGTTGCGGGGACGGCGCAGGCGGGGCCGCCTGGGTGGCGGAAAGGGCAAGTGGCCCGGCCAGCAGGGACAGGCCCAGGCACACAGCGGCATTGCGCAAAGGACGGCGATCGGGGACTGCAGGGACAGCAAGGACAGCAGGGGCAGCAGGGGCAGGGCGCATGACGCAACGGGGACAGGATTGCCTTGGGGTTCGCGCTGCTACTTTAGCCTTGGCGCCTTGCCGCCGTTGTCAGGCGTTGTCCTACGGCGCAACGGGGGCTTGCCCTGGCGGCCGCGGCATGCCAGCGAACGGGGAGCGTAGAATCCGAGTCCCCAAGACCTGATCGAAGTCCGGAGTCCCGCCATGTCCGTGCAGATCCGCCCAGAATCGCCGTCCGACGCCGACGCCATCGCACAGCTGACCACCGCCGCTTTCCTGGCGGCGCCGCACGCCAGCCACACCGAGGCGTTCGTCGTCAATGCGCTGCGCCGCGCCGGCCAGCTGACAGTGTCGCTGGTCGCACAGGCCGGCGACAGGCTGGTGGGGCACGTGGCGATTTCGCCGGTCACGGTCTCATCCGGCGCGACCGGCTGGTACGGGCTGGGCCCGATCTCGGTGGCGCCGGACCGGCAAGGACAGGGCATCGGCTCACAGCTGATGCACGCGGCGCTGGCCGACCTGCGCCGCCTTGGCGCTGCGGGCTGCGTGGTGCTGGGCGATCCCGCCTACTACGGCCGCTTCGGCTTTGCCGCGCGGCCCGGGCTGGTGCTGGACGGCATGCCGCCCGAGTACTTCCAGGCACTGACGTTCGACGGCGGCTATCCGGCGGGCAGCGTGCAATACCATGACGCCTTCAACGCCACCGCCTGACGGGCGGGCGTTCAGAGCTCCAGCACCAGCCGGCCGCCACCACAGGCGCGCGAGCAGCACGCCATCATGCGCTGGTTGGCCTCGCGCTCGCTGCGCGTGAGTACCACGTCGCGATGGTCGACCTGGCCGGCCAGCACGCGCACCTCGCAGGATCCGCACAGGCCTTCCTCGCAATCGCTCTGCACGTCGATATTGGCGCTGCGCAGCGCGCTCAGCAGGGTCTGGCCGGCCGGGACTTCCATGACCAGGCCGGAGTCCTTGAGCTCGACGGTAAAGGGCTGCTCCTGCGAGGCATCCAGCGTGCCCAGCCTCGATACGAAGTGCTCCACGCGCAGCGCATCTTCCGGCCACGCCGCGCAGCACTCGGCCAGCGCATCCAGCATGCGCTGCGGGCCGCAGGCGTAGATCTGGGTGCGCGGGTCCGGCTGCGCCAGCAGCTTGCCGAAGTCGGCGCGCTGGCCTTCATCGCTGGCATGGACTTGCAGCCGTGCACCGTGCAGGGCCTGCAGTTCATCCGGCATCGCCATCGCCTTGCGCGAACGGCCGCAGTAGTGGAATTCGTAGTCGATGCCAAGCGCACGGGCGCGCCGCGCCATCGCGCTGACCGGCGTGATGCCGATGCCGCCGGCGATAAAGATGGCGCGCTTGCAGCTTTCATCGAAGCGGAAGTGGTTGCGCGGCCCGCGGATGCGCAGGCGGTCGCCGGCCCGGACGCTGCCATGCACCCAGGCCGAGCCGCCGCGGCTGTCGGGGTCGCGCAGTACGGCAATTTCCAGTGCCGCGGCATCGTCCGGATCGCCGCACAGCGAATACTGGCGCGACAGCCCGGTATCGCCGCATTCCACGTCGATATGCGAGCCCGGAGCCCAGCGCGGCAGCGGCTTGCCGTCAGGCGCCGCCAGCCGCAGCCGGACCACGCCGTCGGCGGCGGGCGTGACGCGCTCGATCACCACCGTGCGGGCGATGGTGTGCGCGGACGGCTCGCCGATGCGCACCGGCTGGCGCACGTCGAGCACGGCCGGGTCGCGGCGCTCAGGGTTCTGCGCGGGGTCCCATTCCACCAGCAAGTGCTCCGGGCCGCGGAACGAGGTGTTGGGCACGTAGGTGAAGGCCTGCCCTGCCAGGCGCATATGCGGCAGCCGGCGCGTCAGTTCTTCCAGGAAGACCTGCATCTCCATGCGCGCCAGGTTCTTGCCCATGCACTGGTGCGAGCCGTAGCCAAAGGTCAGCTGTTCGCTGGCGTTGTCACGGCGGATGTCGAACAGGTCGGCATCGGCAAAATGGCGCTCGTCATGGTTGGCCGAAGACGTGACGATCAGCAGCTTGCTGCCCGCGGGCAGGCGGATGCCGCCGACCTCGGCGTCGCGCGTCACCAGCCGCCGCCATGCGGCGACGGAGCCGTTGTGGCGCAGGCATTCTTCCACTGCATTGGGGATCAGCGATGGATCGTCGCAGATCTCGCGCCACGCATCCGGATGCTGCAGCAGCAGCTTGACGGCATTGGCCGAGGCATTGGCGGTGGTCTCGTGCGCGGCGACGATGCCGGCCATCATCATCGAATGCAGGTAGGAGTCGGTGACCACCTCGGGCAGGTCTTTCTGCTTGCGCAGGCCGTACTGCATCCAGCCCGGGCCGGACGGGTCTTCGCGCATCTTGTCGAGGATGCGGCCCGCCAGCTGCCAGAAGTTGCCCACGGCATGCGCCACCGCCACCTGTTCCTCCGGCTTTGGCCGGCCCCAGGTGTTGACGGTATGGGCGATGGAGTACTGGCGCAGCAGGTCCATGTCCTCTTCGGGCACGCCCAGGAAATGCAGGGCCACGGTCAGCGGCACCTCCCACAGCATCTGGTCGACCAGGTCGGCGCGGCCATCGTCGATAAAGCGGTCGACATACTCGCGCGCCAGGCGGCGCACCAGCGGCTCATGGTGCGCCAGTTCCGCGGGCGTGAAGGGCGCCATCAGCGCGCGCCGGCGCGGCATGTGGGCGGGCTCGTCCTCGTTGACCAGCGTGCGGTTCATGGCGTAGCCATAGGAGGCCAGCACGGCATTGGCCTCGTCGCCGGTGGGCGTGATCTTCTCCAGCGCGATCGACGGGCTGAAGGTCAGGTTATCGCGGAAGATCGCCTTGATGTCTTGGTAGCGCGTGACCACCCAGTAGCCCAGCCTGGGGCTGAAGAACACTGGCTCCTGCTCGCGCGACCAGCGCACGTATTCGGGCGGATCCTGCTGGTAGCCGTCGCCGAAGGGATCGAATTGCGCCGCGTTGTGGCTGACCGGGCAGCCGTTGGGCGCGGTCAAGGCGCTGTGGTCGATCGGGCAGCCGCTGCGCGCGGCGCTGGGGGAGGGGTTGGCCATGCTGCGTACTCCAGGCGAAAAACAGGGCCGTCCGATCAGGGCCGGACGGCCATTCGGTCTTGCGGCCGGACTCAGTTGTCCAGCGTGATCTTCAGGTCGCGGATCAGCCGGGTCCAGCGGGTGGACTCGCTGCGCAGCAGCTCGCTGAACTGCGCCGGCGAGTTGCCGACCGGCTCCACGCCGAAGTCCACCAGCCGCTTGTTGACAGCGGGCTCGCGGATTGCCGCGACCACGTCCTTGTTCAGGGTACTGACCACCTCCGGCGGCGTGCCGGCCGGCACCACCATGCCCACCAGCGCGGCGGCTTCCACGCGCGGGTAGCCCAGCTCGGCAAAGGTCGGCACGTCAGGCAACTGCGGCAGTCGGGTGGCATTGGCCACCGCCAGCGGCCGGACCTTGCCGCCCTTGATAAAGCCGGCGCCGGCGGCGTAGTCCACCATCATCGCCACCACCTGGCCGGCGGCCACGTCCGACAGCGCAGGCGCCGCGCCGCGGTATGGAGCATGCGTCATCGACAGGCCGGCTTCCACCTTCAGCAGCTCCATCGCCAGGTGGTGCGGGCTGCCCGCGCCTGCTGAGCCGTAGTTGATGCCGCCCTGGGTGGCCTTGGTCTGCGCGATGAATTCCCTGGCGCTCTTGACCGGGCTGGCCGCGCCTACCACCAGGATCATGGGGAAGCGGCCCAGCAGCGTCACCGGAGCCAGATCCTTGCCCGGGTTGTAGGAAAGCGCTTTGTACAGCACGGGGTTGAACACCAGCGTGCCGTTGTCGGCCGACAGCACGGTATAGCCGTCGGCGGCCGAGCGCGCCGTCTCGGCCGCGCCGATGGCGGTATTGCCGCCCGGCTTGTTGTCCACCACCACCGGCTGGCCGACCTTGGCCGACAGCCCCTGGCCGATGGTGCGCGCCAGGAAGTCCGAGCCGCCGCCGGCGGCATAGGGGACGATCCAGCGGATCGGCTTGGCAGGGTAGGCCTCGGCGGCTTGCGCGGGAATGGCGGCCAGCATCGGCAGGGCCAGTGCGCCAATGACCAGGCGCTGGAAGTGGGGGCGGGGCATGGGGCTTGTCTCCTTGTTGGTCAGCCCGGTGTAGGCACCGGTGTTTCTAGTTTGCGTAAATCATATACGCATTGCGTAATGATTGAATGCGGGTTAACCTTGAACCGCCCCTGTAGCGGCTGCATGGCTTAATCCGTTCCTCAAGTCATGCTCGCCACCCCTGTCTGCCGGATCTTCCCGCCATGCCCCGACCAAAAGCCACCCCACCCCCCATCAAGCCCGCCGACGCGCCGCGCACGCGCGAACGCCGCCAGCGCGTGCAATCGGCGGTCACCGGCATGGCGGTGCTCAAGGGGCTGGCCCGGCTGGGCGGGCGCGCCAGCCTGACCGCGCTGGCCGCGCACATCGACGAAAGCCCGGCCAAGGTGCACCGCTACCTGGTGAGCCTGGTGGAAGAGGGGCTGGTGGCGCAGGAGGCGGGCACGCAGCAATACCACCTGGGTTTCGAGGCGCTGCAGATCGGCATGGCGGCGATGCGGCAGTCCGACCCGATCCGGCTCGCCGAAGCCTCGCTGGTGCGCTTGCGCGAAGCGCTGGAAGTGACCTGCTTTGTCGCGGTGATGGGCAACAAGGGGCCGACCATCATGCGCTTTGAAGAACCGGGCTTGCCGGTAACGGTGAACGTGCGCGCGGGCTCGGTGATGCCGCTGCTGTGGTCGGCCACCGGGCGCGTGTTCCTGGGCCTGCTCGATGAAAAGCGCGTGCATGCACAGGCCGAAGAAGAACTGGCCACAGCCAGCCCGGCGCGGCTGGCGCAGCTCGATGCCAAGGACCCCATCGGCGCGCTGCGCGGCGCGGTGCAGGCCGACGACTGCGCCTGGGTGCGCGACACCAACCTGACCGGCATCAGCGCCGTGGCAGCGCCGGTGCGCGACTACACCGGGCGCGTCTGCGCGGTGCTGACGGCGCTGGGCGCCACCGGCGGCTTTGATCCCGCCATCGACGGGCCCATCGGCAGCGCCGTGCGGCGCGAGGCGCGCGCGGTTAGTGCGGCGCTGGGGTTCAATCCCGGGGCCTGATCGGATCCCTCAGCCGGTGAAGCCGCCATCGGCCAGTTATGCCACCTCGCGCAGCGCGGTTTCGCACGGCATGGCGGCATCGCCAGCGTGCCGCACCGACGGATACCCCGCCGCAAACACCAGGCGCCCGCCCGACCAGGTATGGGTGACCATCGGCTGGCCGGCCACGCCGGACACGGCGATCACATCCGCACGCAGCCCCGGCGCCAGGCGGCCGCGGTCATCCAGCAGGCAGGCGTCGGCGGGATTGGCGGTGACCAGCGCCAGCGCCTGGTTCAGCGGCAGGCCGGCCAGGCCCGCGGCGGCATACGCGGCGGCGATCAGCGTGGATGGCTGGTAGTCCGAGCACAGGATGGTGCCCACGCCCGCCTGGATCGCGTCGATGGCGCGCATCGACCCGCTCTGGCTTTTGCCGCGCAGCACGTTGGGCGCGCCCAGGATGGTCGGCAGCGCTTGGGCGCACGCGGCTTGCGCGGTTTCCAGGTTGATCGGGAACTCGCTCATGCGCACGCCCAGCGTGTGCATGGCGGCGATGCGCTGCGGCGAATCATCGTCATGGCTGGCGGTAGGGATGCCCAGCGCGTGCGCCTTGGCCACCAGCCGGTTGACGCGCTCATGCGCGCCTTCCAGCGCGGCGGCCTTCTTGTGGGCGGCATCGGCGGCTTGCTCGCGGCTCATGCCGTGGTTGCCGATCATGTAGGCCAGGTAGGCGTCCATGGTCTTGAACTGCCCCTGGCCCGGCGAGTGGTCCATCACGGACAGCAGGTCGACCACGCCCTCGGCCATCAGCGCTTCCAGCACCGGCACCGCGCCGGTATCGGTGACTTCGTAGCGGCAATGGATGCGGTTGTCGACCAGGCTGTGGCGGCGATACGCGGCCAGGGTACGCACCAGCGTGGCCGCGATGTCGACATTGCGCACGCCGAACTGGTTGCCGGCGAACGACAGCGCGTGGTACGGCGTGGTGATGCCGGCCGCGGCGTTGCGGCGGTCCACCTGGGCCACGGCAAAGTCCAGCGGGAACAGCACGCTGGCGCGGGGTTCGACTTCCTTCTCGATGGCGTCGCAATGCACATCGACCAGGCCTGGCATCACCGTGTGGCCATGCAGGTCGATCACGGCGGCGTGGGCGGGCACCGCCGCGGGGGCCGGTTCGATGGCGGCGATGCAGCCATCTTCGATCAGCAGTGCGCTGTCGTGCAGCACGCGGTCCGGCAGCACCAGGGTGGCGTGCGTCAGGTAGGTAGCAGACATGTCCGGCTCCGTTCTGGGATTCCGTTCTGGGATCAAATCAGGCAAGGGCAGTAGCGGGTTGCAGCGGCAGCAGGCGCGTGGCCACGGCATCGCGTACCGCTTCATCGTGGAAGATGCCGATCAGCGCGCGGCCTTCAGCCAGCGCCTCGCGGATCAGGTCGACCACCACGGCGCGGTTGTCGGCGTCCAGCGAGGCGGTGGGCTCGTCCAGCAGCAGGATCGGGTGGCCGCCGATCAGCCCGCGCGCGATGTTCACGCGCTGCTGCTCGCCACCGGAGAAAGTCGCCGGCGGCAGCTCCCACAGCCGGCGCGGCAGGTTCAGCCGTGCCAGCAGCTCTGCCGCGCGGGCGCGGGCCTCCTCATGGCTGGCGCCGCGCTGCTGCAGCGGATCGGCCACCACATCGAGCGCACCGACGCGGGGAATCGCGCGCAGGAACTGGCTGACATAACCGATCACGTCGCGGCGCAGCTTCAGCACGCGTTGCTCGGGGGCGTGGGTCAGCTCGACCCACGGCTCGCCCCCGGCGCTGGTATCGCGCAGGCGGATGCTGCCTTCGGTGGCCAGGTAATTGCCGTACAGGCAGCGCAGCAGCGTGCTCTTGCCAGTGCCGGACGGCCCGGACAGCACCAGGCATTCGCCGCGGGCGGCATCGAAATCCATCGCGCGCAGCACGGGCAGGCGGATGCCGCCCTGGTTGTGCAGCGTAAACATTTTGCCGAGGGCGCGGACCTCGACCAGCTTCTGTGGGTGTTCTGCGTGCATCGTCGTCAGCCCTGCAGGATGGAAGAGACCAGCAACTGCGTGTACGGGTGCTGCGGGTCGTCGAGGATCTGGTCGGTCAGGCCTTGCTCCACCACGCGGCCGCCTTGCATGACCAGCGTGCGGTGCGCGAGCAGGCGCGCCACGGCCAGGTCGTGCGTGACCAGCACGGCGGCGAGGCCCAGGTCCGCCACCAGGCGGCGCAGCAGGTCGAGCAGGCGGGCCTGCACCGACACGTCCAGCGACGCGGTGGGCTCATCCATGAACACCAGGCGCGGGTGCGTGACCAGGTTGCGCGCGATCTGCAGACGCTGCTGCATGCCGCCGGAGAAGGTGCCCGGCACGTCGTCCAGCCGGGCCAGGTCGATTTCCATCTTCTCCAGCCAGTTGCCGGCGACCTCGCGCAGGTTGCCGTAGTGGCGCTCGCCCACGGCCATCAGGCGCTCGGCGATATTGGCGCCGGCGCTGACCTGCATGCGCAGGCCGTCGCGCGCGTGCTGGCGCACGAAGCCCCAGTCGGTGCGGGCCAGCAGCCGCAAGCGCGCGCCGGACAGCGTGGCCAGGTCGGTCAGGCCTGACTCGCGCATGTCGTAGCTGACGCTGCCGCGCTGCGCGGGCGCCTGCATCGACAAGGCTTGCAGCAACGTGCTCTTGCCGGAGCCCGATTCGCCCACCACGCACAGCACCTCGCCCGGGTACAGATCGAAGCTGACGTCATGGCAGCCATGCAGGCCGTCCCAGGTGCGCGTCAGGTTGCGCACCGACAGCAGCGGGGTGGCGCTCATCGGGCACCTCCGGCGGCGGTCCTGACGGCCTGGGCCGCCTGGCGGTCGGCGCAGTATTCCGTATCAGAGCAAATGAACAGGCGCGTGCCGGCGTCGTCGGTGATGATCTCGTCGAGGTAGCTGTCGGTGGCGCCGCACTGGGCGCAGCAGCTGGACCACTTTTCCACCGTGAAGGGATGGTCGGCGAAGTCCAGGCTCTTGACCGCGGTGTACGGCGGCACGGCATAGACGCGCTTCTCGCGCCCGGCGCCGAACAGCATCAGCGCGGGGCTGCGGTCGAGCTTGGGATTGTCGAACTTGGGGATCGGCGACGGCCGCATCATGTAGCGCTGGTTGACGATCACGGGGTAGTCGTAGGTGGTGGCGATATGGCCGTGATGGGCGATGTCCTCATACAGCTTGACGTGCATCGCGCCGTACTCGGCCAGTGCGTGCATGGTGCGGGTCTCGCCCTCGCTCGGTTCCAGCCAGCGCAGCGGCTCGGGGATGGGCACCTGGAACACCATGGTCTGGCCCGCGTGCAACGGCGTTTCCGGTATCCGGTGACGGGTCTGGATGATGCTGGCTTCGGCGGTGCGCTCGGTGGTCTGCACGCCGGTGACGCGGCCGAAGAAACGGCGGATATTGATGGCGTTGGTGGTGTCGTCCGAGCCCTGGTCGATCACCTTGAGCACGTCATCCTTGCCGATGATGGCGGCCGTCACCTGGATGCCGCCCGTGCCCCAGCCGTAGGGCAGCGGCATCTCGCGGCTGCCGAAGGGAACCTGGTAGCCGGGAATCGCCACGGCCTTGAGCAGCGCGCGGCGCAGCATGCGCTTGGTCGACTCGTCCAGGTAGCCGAAGTTGTAGTGGTCGTCGCGGGCAATGCCTGCGGCCGGGGTAGCTTGAGCGGCGGTCATGCCAGGGTCTCCTCTTGCGGCTGAGGTTGCGATACGGCCTGCACCGGCGCACCGTCCTGTTCCGCGCGCAGCCGGCGCAGCAGTTCCAGGTTGGCCTGGAAGTCCACGTAGTGGGGCAGCTTCAGGTGCTGCACGAAGCCGGAGGCCTCGACGTTGTCGCTGTGGTACAGCATGAATTCGATATCATTGGCCGGGGCGTCGGCGGCTTCGCCCAGTTCTTCGGCGCGCATGGCGCGGTCGGCCAGCGCCATCGACATGGCCTTGCGCTCGTTGTAGCCGAACACCAGCCCGTAGCCGCGCGTGAAGCGCGGGGCTTCGTCGGCATTGCCGGCGAACTGGCTCACCATCTGGCATTCGGTCAGCTCGATTGCGCCGATGGTGACCGCGAAGCCAAGCTCTTCCACGAACAGTTCGACCTCGGCCGTGCCGTAGCGGATCTCGGCTGCGAACGGGTGCGAGTTGCCGTAGCCGCGCTGGGTGGAATAGCCCATCGACAGCAGGAAGCCTTCATCGGCGCGCGCCAGGTTCTGCAGGCGCGCGGCGCGGTTGGCGGGGAAGGCCAGCGGCTCGCGCGTCAGGTCGGGCGGGGTGGGGTCGCCGGGAGGAATCTCATCGGCTTCGACCAGTTCATCCGCTTCCAGCAGGCCGGTCACGCGCGGCATGCTGGCGGCGAGGGGTTCGGGCGAGGGCGGCAGCGGCTCGGGGTCGCGGCCTGCTTCGAGCGTGAAATCCAGCAGGCGCTGGGTGTAGTCGTAGGTCGGCCCCAGCACCTGTCCGCCCGGCACGTCCTTGAACGTGGACGAGATCCGGCGCTGCAGGCGCATCGCGCCCGTATCCACTGGCTGGGTATAGCCAAAGCGCGCCAGCGTGGTGCGATAGGCGCGCAGCAGGAAGATCGCCTCGATCTGGTCGCCGGCAGCCTGTTTCAGGGCCAGCGCGGCCAGGTGCGGGTCGTACAGCGAGCCTTCGGCCATGACGCGCGACACCGCCAGCGGCATCTGTTCGCGGATCTGCGCCAGCGTGAGTTCCGGCACCGCGGTATCGCCACGGCGGTAGGTATCGAGCATCCGATAGGAATTGAGGATGGCGCGCTCGCCACCTTTGACGGCTACGTACATGTCATTCCTCCACGAGCGTGGTGCGCGTCAGGGCGCAGAATCGGTCGCCGCTGGCCAGCAGCAGGTCCACGCCGAGCGGGAAGCCGGCATTGTTGGCGCGCCAGCCGGCCCGGAAGTCCGCGGGCAGGCCGGCCACGCGCAGCACCTGCGTGGTTTCGATACCGGGCCCGCGCAGCGTGAGGGTGTCGCCATCGGCAAGCGAGGCCACCTCCATCAGCAGCGTGGCGGAGCGGTCGGGGAAGGCCGGGTCGCCTTGCGCGCAGTCCGCCAGCGCCGGCATTGCATATCCGGCGGGCACGCACACGAAGGCCGCGGCGCCGACATCGTCGGTCAGCGGGCAGCCGCAATGGAAGCGCAGGAACGCGCGCGCCGCGGCCGGCACGCCGGCAGGCAGCCAGACCGGGGTATCGGGATCGGCCAGCGTCAGCAGCAGCACGGCCAGCGCGGGAGACAGGCCGTCGGGCAGGCCGCTGGTCACGGGCAGCGTTTGCAGCCGGCCCGGATGGGCAAATGCCTGCAGCGCGGCTCGGAAGACCCGCTGGGCGTCGTCGACCGGGTTGTTGAAACCCGGCAGCAGCGAGGCGGCCGGGATGGACAGGATCGGTTGGGTGGCAGTCATCTCAGTCCTCTCCCCGGACCATGGTGAAGAACTCGACGCGGGTCTGGGCGGCAGTGGCCGCTGCATGTGCGGCGCGCTCCGCCTGCGTGCTTGCCAACGGCGCCAGCACGAGGTCCTGCACGCGCTGGTGCCAGGCCGGGCGCTGCAGCAGCGCGTCCAGCACCGCGGCCTGTTCGGTGTGGCGGGCGCTGCGGCCCTGGATATAGGCCACGCCTGCCGCGGCCCCGGCAGCGCCGTCTTCCAGCACGACCGCGCAGCGCGTGACCGTGATTTCTCCCAGGTTGAACCGGGCACCGGTACCGCCTGCGCGGGCCCGGACCATCGCCATGCCGGACTCCGCCTTGCGCAGCAGCCGGTAGGCCG
This sequence comes from Cupriavidus sp. UYPR2.512, assembly GCF_000379565.1. Classification (NCBI taxonomy): domain Bacteria; kingdom Pseudomonadati; phylum Pseudomonadota; class Betaproteobacteria; order Burkholderiales; family Burkholderiaceae; genus Cupriavidus; species Cupriavidus sp. UYPR2.512. The sequence continues at coordinate 37,411 of NZ_KB902931.1, forward strand.
GCAGGGCTTGCGCCTGGCCAAGCCGCTGGTAAGCGCCGTCAAGCGCGTCGGTGGGCGCCGTCGCCAGGATCCGGAGCCAGGCGGCGCGGGCGGCATGGACCTGCGCAGTTTCGCTTTGCATCATCACCCCTATACGTCTATACGTTTAGATGTCACTGCTTGAACACGCAGCTACTAGACCACAGGCAAATGAACGTTTCATGACGGGGCGGGGCATTGCTCGGCCACCCCGCCATCGAGGCGCGGTTGAGGCACAATCGCATGGCAATGGTGAACGCTTGATGACAAGAGGGCAGCGCGAGATGTCTGATCGAGAAGTGGAACGGGGTTCCGGTGTGGCGGTATGGCGCCAGATTGGCGAGGCGCTGGCGGACGACATCCGCAAGAAGCTGTACCTGCCCGGCGAGCAGCTGCCCCCAGAGCCTGAACTGGCCACGCGCTTCGCGGTCAACCGCCACACCATCCGCCGCGCCATGGGCGAGCTGGAGCTGAGCGGGCTGGTGCGGATCGAGCAGGGCCGCGGCACCTTCGTGCAGGAACATGCGATCGACTACGCGATCGGGCGCCGCACGCGGTTCTCGCAAAACCTGGCCGCGCAGGGCATGCGCGGGCATACCGAGATCATCGACAGCCAGGTGGTGCGCGCGCCGGAAGTGGCAAGGCAACTGGGCCTGGCGCGCACGGCGGAGATCCTGCACGTGCAGATGATCGGCAAGGCCGAAGCGCGCACCATCGACGTTGCCGAGCATTACTTCGATCTCAAGCGCTTCCCGGGTATCGACGAGGTGCTGCGCGCCAGGCAATCCGTATCGCGCGCGCTGGCGCAATTCGGCATTGCCGACTACACGCGCAAGTGGTCGCGCATCACCGCGGCCATGCCCAGCGCCCCGGTGGCGCGGCTGCTGAACCAGCCGAAGACGCGCCCGGTGCTGCAGGTGGAGGCGCTGAACGTTGATATCGAAGGGGCGCCGGTGCAGTACAGCGTGGTGCGGTTCGCGGGGGACTGGGTGCAGCTGACGGTTTCCGACAGTGATTGAGGCGGGGCGCCGAGGCATTGGTCTAGACATCCGGCTGTCATCCGCCTGCGCTAACATGTCTGCGGTCCAGACCACAAAACCAGGGCAGTCGCCGCCGCCGGGCGATGGGCGCCGCTGGTAACCTTGCCGCATGACCTTGCCAGCGCACCGTTACGCCATCTACCTGGCGCCCTCCGATCCCTTCCGCACGTTTGGCAGCCAGTGGCTGGGCCGCGACGCCGAGACCGGCGCCGCGCTGCCCGCCCCGGCGGGCATGGCGCCGCCGCTCGCCGAATGGGTCAAGGCACCGGCGCACTACGGCCTGCATGCCACGCTGAAGCCGCCATTCCGGCTTGCGCAGGGCACCAACGGGCCGATGCTCGACGCCGCTGCGCGGGACTTCGTGCGTGGCTGCGATGCCTTCGATGCGCCGCTGGCGCTGCGTGCGCTGCGAGGTTTTGTGGCGTGGTGCCTGGCCGATGGCGGTTCGCCCCCGATGCAGGCGCTGGCCGATGCGTGCGTACTGGCATTCGAGCGCTTGCGCGCTCCGCCCACGGCCGAAGAGGCCGGCCGGCGCAAGCCGGACCAGTTGACCGATGAAGAGCGCCGCATGCTCGACGCATGGGGCTACCCGTATGTGTTCGGTACCTTCGTCTTCCATATCACGCTGACCGGCATGCTTGACACCGACGGCCAGCGCGCCGCCATCGAGCGCCTGGGGGCCGCGAGCGGCAAGCTGCTGCAGGCGCCGCTTCATGTGGACGGGATCAGCGTATTCGTGCAGCCGGCGCCCGGCGACGACTTTATCGTTGCACGCCACTATGGTTTCAACGGCAGCACCACCGACGGCGCCGGCGCGGCGTACCTGGACGCATGAACGCACATGGCCCGGCCGACGGACACGGCCTGTTCTACCTGATGGGGCCGTCCGGCAGCGGCAAGGATACGCTGCTGCGCGCGCTGCGCGAGCGTCTCGGGCCGGACGACCGCATCGTCATCGCGCATCGCTATATCACCCGCGAGGCCGATGCCAGCGAGGCCTGCGTTGCGCTGACCCCCGATGAATTCCGGCGCCGCCAGGCGCTCGGCTGCCTGGCGCTGGACTGGCACAGTCACGGGCTGCACTACGGCATCGGCATCGAGATCGAGCAGTGGCTGGCCAGGGGCCTGACCGTGATTGTCAACGGCTCGCGCGAGTACCTGCCGCAAGCCGTGGCGCGCTACCCGAAGCTGTGCGCCGTGCACGTGCGCGTCCGGCCGGAGGTGCTGGCCACGCGGCTGCGCCAGCGTGGCCGCGAGTCGGAAGCAGCGATTGCCCGGCGCCTGGCGCGCGCGGTGCAGGCATTCACCGTGCCGGCAGGGTGCCGCCTGGTCGAGTTCGACAATAGCGGCGCCCTGGAAACCGCGGCGGAGGCGTTCGCGCAGTTGGTTGGGGTTACAGCTGATAGCGCAACATTAAGCTGACAATCCAGTGCCCGAGGAAAGCCGCCGGCACGGCCTTGCCATCAGAGTTCAATGCTGAAACTGATGCCGTGCTCGGTGAAGCCGAGCCGGCGATAGAACTGATGGGCCTGCAGGCGCCGTGCGTTGGACGACAGCGCCAGCTTGGCCGCACCGGCTTCACGGGCGAGGCGCATTGCTTCCCGCATCATCGCCTTGCCGACGCCCATGCCGCGCGCGGACGGCGCCACCACCACTGCCTCGACAATCGCCTCGGGACGCCCGTCGTGGACCATCACGGGGAATACCAGCAGGCTGAAGGTGCCCAACGGCACCTCGTCCTCATCCACCATCATGTAGCAGCGGTAGTCCGGATAGCGGCGCATGGTTGCGTAGCGCTCTCGCATGGTGGCCAGCGGCAGCGGCGCTTCGTCGTCCATCGCGGCCAGCAGCGCTGACAGGTGCCGCAGTTCCGCGTCGGAACCGCGCACTTCACGCAGGGTAAGCACGGCTTGAGCGATGGTGTTCATGCGCCAGTCCGCGCGCAACGCGCGGCCATGTCCAGATAGTGCGCCAGCGGCGGCGTGGCCAGGTCGACCACCTTGGCCAGGTCGTCGTAGCGGCGCAGGCGGACCGCGGCAGTGGCGTGGCGGCTGGCGGCGAATGCATCAGCCTGCGCGGCGCTGTACGCGCCGCCTTGCAGCGCAAGGCTTTGCACTGACGCGGGTGACAGCGTGCCGAAATACGCGGGATCGACGGCACACAGGTAGCGCTTGGCCGCCACGTGCAGGCGCACGGGCTCGGTCACTTCGTCGCCGAACAGCCCGGCCAGCGCATCCGCGGCGGCCTCCTGGTGGCGCATGTCGGTGGTGGTGCTTTCGGCCAGCAGCAGGTGGCCAACGTCGTGGAGCAGGGCGGCGACGATCAGCGGCTGCGGCTCGCCGGCCTGCTCGGCCAGTTGCGCGCATTGCAGCGCGTGCGCGGTCTGGCTGATGGCTTCGCCGCCGTACCAGGCATTGCCATGGTCGGCAAACAGCGTTTCGATGCGGGACAGGTTCAGCATGATGTCAGACCAGTACCTTGCGGATTTGTGCGGAGATGATGTCGATCGCCGAGACGAACAGGATGATGATAATCATCACGGCACAGGTCTGCCCATACTGGAAGCTGCGGATGATCTCCCACAGCACGGTGCCGATGCCGCCGGCGCCGACGATGCCTACCACCGAGGCCGAGCGCACGTTGGACTCAAAGCGGTACAGCGCGAACGACAGCCACAGCGGCAGCACCTGCGGAATCACGCCGTAGACGATCTCCTCGATCGGGCCGGCGCCGGTGGCGCGCACGCCTTCCACCGGGCGCGGGTCGATGGCCTCCACGGCTTCGGCGAACAGCTTGGCCAGCACGCCGGTGGTGTGGATCCAGATCGCCAGCACGCCGGCAAACGGACCCAGGCCTACGGCCACGATGAACAGCATGGCAAACACCATCTCATTGATGGCGCGGCAGGCGTCCATGAGGCGGCGTGCGGGCTGGTAGGCCCACGCCGGCACGATATTGGCCGAACACAGCAGGCCCAGCGGCACCGCCATCACTACGGCCAGGGCGGTGCCCCACAGCGCGATCTGCACGGTGACGAGCATCTCGTCCAGGTAGTGCCGCCAGTCGCGGAAGTCGGGCGGGAAGAAATCGGCGGCAAATGTTGCCATGTTGTCCGAGTCGCGCAGCAAGTCCAGCGGGCGCATGTCGGCGCCTTGCCAGGACAGGGCGAGCATGGCCAGCAGGACTGCCCAGGTCAGCATCGCGGCAAGTGAAGCGCGCGGCGGGCGCACGTTGCTTTGGGGCTTGGGAGGCAGGCCGGGCCTGGCGGTGACAGTCATGGGGCAATCCGGAATCAAGCGGGGGAACGAAAGCGATGCGGGGCCGGCGGCGGGGTGCCACCGGCCTCGTCGGGATGGGGCTTATTGCGTGCTGGTGGCGTTGCCGGCGGCCTTGTCCAGCTCAGCCAGGCGGCGGGTCACGTCGGCCAGCCGCTTTTCCTTGTCGGCGGCGGCCAGGGTGGTGTCCGACTCGATCTTTGCCTTCTCGCGGGCCAGTTCGATCTGGCGGATCGGCACCAGTTGCGCATCGCTGGCGGTGCGGAAGCCCTGGTAGGTCAGGGTGGCCAGCACCTGCTTTTCACGCGCGGCGTCGGCGCCCTTGCCGTAGTTGACGAAGAAGGCCTGGATCTTCTTCTTCATCTCCGGCGGCAGGTCCTTGCGATAGACCATCGGATCGGCCGGGATCAGCGGCGACTTCCACAGCACCCGGACCTGGTCATAGGCATTCTTGCCGGTGTTGATGCGATAGCGCTCCATGTTCTCGGTGTTGTTCACTGCCACATCCACCTGCTTGTTCAGCACCGACAGCAGGTTGGTCTCGTGGTTGCCGATGCGCACGGCCTTGAACAGCGTCTTCGGCTCGACCTTGTTGGCAGTCCACAGGTAGAAGCCCGGCACGGCCGTGCCCGAGGTGGAATTGGGGTCGCCGGCGCCGTAGCTGAGGTCCTTGCCGCGCTTGATCACGTCTTCGACGCTCTTCAGGTCGCTGTCCTTGTTGACGATCAGCACCGACCAGTAGCCCGGGTTGCCGTCCTTGTCGATCACTGAGGCAAAGACCTCGCCGCTGGCGCGGTCCACGGCCTCCATGGCCGACTTGTTGCCGAACCAGGCGATCTGCACCTTGTTGAAGCGCATGCCTTCGATGATGCCGGCATAGTCGGACGCAAAGAACGGCTTGACGGGTACACCCAGCGTCTTGCTGAGATCGTCGATCAGCGGCTGCCAGGCGGACTTCAGGTTAGATGACGATTCAGTCGAGATAAAGCCGATGCTCAGGCTCTTGGCATCCTGCGCGAAGGCGGGCAGGGCGACCACGCCCGAGGCCACGACGGCGAGAAAGGTTCTGCGAAGCATGGACAACTCCGGTGGGAAGCGGTTTTGGGGGAAAGCGGTTTAGACAGGCGGCCGTTCAGGCGGCCGCCAGGTTCATCGTGACCATCGCCGGTGCCGGCATGGCCGCAGTGGATACGTCTTCGTCGGGCACGGAATCGAGCAGCAGCTCGTCGGCTTCGGTGCCGTAGAGATCGCGCAGCATGCCGGGCGTGAGCGCGGCAGAGGGGCCGTCATAGACCACCTTGCCGTGGCGCAGCGCCACCACGCGAGGGCAGTAGCGCATGGCCACATCCACCTGGTGCAGCGACACCAGCACCGCGACCTTGCGCGTGCGGTTGATCTGCCTGAGCAGGGACATCACCCGGCGCGAGGATTCCGGGTCGAGCGAGGCGATCGGCTCGTCGGCCAGGATCACGCTGGCGTTCTGTACCAGCGTGCGGGCGATGGCGGCGCGCTGCTGCTGGCCGCCCGACAGCGTCGAGGCCCGTTGAAACGCATAGTCGTCTATACCAACCTGGGCAAGCGCATCGAGCCCGCCCTGGACTTCATCGGCCTTGAAGATGCGCAGCAGGCTGCGCCACTTGGGCACGCGCGCCAGCATGCCGACCAGCACGTTGGTGATGACCGGAAGACGGCCCACCAGGTTGAACTGCTGGAACACAAAGCCGATCTCGCCACGCACCTTGCGCACGTTGCGGGCCAGGCGGCCGTTGCGCTGCACATGGCGGCCGTTGACAAGGATTTCGCCAGCGCCGGCATCGCCCGTGATGAATCCCGCCACGTGGCGCAACAGCGTGGACTTGCCCGATCCCGATGCCCCCAGCAGGGCGACCATCTCGCCTGGCGCGATATGCAGCGTGACATCGTCAAGCGCCTTGCGGTCCGCGCGGAACGATTTGGAAAGCCCGCGGACTTCAATTGCGTGCGTCATGTCGACTCCCTGACTTGAATGACCTGCGCATTCTGGCCGGGGCGGATGACAGAACGATGACGTGAGCGGAAGGGGGTTGAAACCAGTTGGCAGCGCCGGCAGCCGTGCTGGCCGCCGGCGCCGGTGCGTCAGGTGCGCGTGATCGAGACGCCGCCGTCCACCAGCGACGCGGTGCCGGTGACGAAAGCCGAATCGTCCGATGCCAGGTACAGCACCGAGCGCGCCAGTTCTTCCGGCGTGGCCACGCGCTTGAGCGCATGCAGGTTGGTGATGAACGCCTGCGATTCCGCGGTGTCGTTCATGGTGCGATACATGTCCGTGTCCACGGCGCCCGGCAGGATCGCATTGACGCGGATGCCCTGCGGCCCATACTCAGCCGCGAGCGCCTGCGTCAGGCCGATCAGGCCGGACTTGCTTGCCGCATACGCGGCCACGCCGGGGAAGGCGACGGTGTAGCCAACGAAGGTCGATGTGAAGATCACCGAGCCGCCGCCGTCCTTCAGCATCTGTGCGACCTGGTGCTTGGCACCGAGGAATGCGCCGGTGAGATTGATGGCAAGGGTGTCGTTCCAGCCGTCTGCCGAAACCCCGGTGCTGGGCCCGCCCTCGCCGAGCGTGCCGGCGTTGTTAAAGGCAATATCCAGGCGGCCATAGCGCTCGACCGCCAGCTTCGCCAGCGCACTGGCGTATTCCTCGCGCCGCACATCGCCGGCGAGCGCCACCGCGTCGCCGCCGGCGTCACGGATCTGCGCCACCAGGCTGTCCAGTTCGGACTGGCGGCGGGCGCCGACTACCACCCTGGCGCCCTCGGCGGCAAACAGCAGTGCAGTGGCGCGGCCAATGCCGGCACTGGCGCCGGTAATGATGGCAACTTTCCCAGACAAGCGTCCCATGATCAATCTCCGGTCAGGCGCGGGAGGCAGCTTGCTGGTCCACAGCGCCGGTTTTTGCGGGTGGGCAGCGGGAACTCCCCCGCTGCCTCGTGAAACCAGTATGGGCAACGCGCGCGGTTCGCACTAGACTGAAGATCGCGGAACAACTTTCCGGATATGCCGAACAATGTTCAAGCTAGAAGGTGTCGCCAGCTTTGTCGCCGTGGTGGAGGCAGGCTCCATCAGCGAGGCCGCAAGGCGGCTCAACTTGTCCAAGTCCGTTGTCAGCGAACGCCTGGCCGAGCTTGAAAAGGCGATGGGTGCCAACCTGCTGCGCCGAACCACGCGGCGGCTGTCGCTGAGCGAGGACGGCGCCGCCTTTCTGGAGCGGGCCACGCGTATCCTGCATGAAGTGGAAGCCGCGGCTACCGATGTTGCCGAGCGGCGCGGCACCCTGGCCGGGTCGTTGCGGATTTCCGCGCCGGTCACATTTGGGCGGATGCACCTGGGGCCTGCCATCTATCCGTTCCTGGCCCGGCATCCGGAACTGGAGCTGAGCCTGGACCTGGACGACCGCCGCGTGGACGCGGCCACCGACAGCTATGACGCCGTGGTGCGGCACGGCCCGCTGGAGAACTCGCGCCTGGTGGCATGGCAGCTTGCCCCCAGCCGCCGCCTCCTGGTCGCATCCCCGGATTACCTCGCGCAGATGGGTGCGCCGGCAACGCTGGCGGATCTGCAGCAGCACCGTGGCATCTTCTACGCCAACCGCGGCGCGGCTGACTGGCGCCTGCAAGGCCCCGACGGCACCGAAATCGCCCGTGCCGCCGTTGCGCTGCGCGTCAACAACGGCGACATGATGCGCGATGCCGCCATCGCGGGAGTCGGCATCGCGTTGTTGCCGACCTTTATTGCCGGCGATGCCATCCGGCAGGGTGCGCTGGCCGTGATCGAGGTCGGCCTGCGGGCCGAGCCGGAATCCATCTATATCGCCCATCCGGAAGGCCGGCGGGTGTCGGCGCGGCTGCGCGCGTTTGCGGAGTGCGTGCGCACGGCCATCGGGAGTCCGCCGTACTGGGACGCATGGGTGCAGGCTCGCGGAGAGGGCGCGAAAACCTGATGCCACCTGCTGGCCGGGTTCCATGATCGCCGTGTGGCGACCCGCAAGGCTGGAAGATTGCCGCCCGCGTCGGTCGACCATCTTGGCCAGGTCGTCGTAGCGGCGCAGGCGGACCGCGGCAGCGGCGTGGCGGATAACAGAACGATGACGTGGCGCGGAAGTTTTCGCTGCTCAGCCCAGACTGCCGGCAAACCGCTCGGCCAGCCGTTCGCGTCGGAAGGCTTCCACCACGTAGTCAATGAACACGCGCGTCTTGGCCGGCAGCAGCGTACGTGTGGGGTAGTAGAGCGAGATCGCGCCCGCATCGGCGTACCAGCGCGGCAGCACGCGCACCAGTTCACCTCGCTCCAGCCAGGGCAGCACGTCGGGCACGGCGAGCAAGGCCACGCCAAGGCCCAGTAGCGCGGCTTCACGCATTGCAGCCGGATCGTTGACGACAATGTGCTCGGGCAGAGCGGTGGCGGCTTCCGTACCCCCGGCATCGCGCATTACCCAGTGGCGTGACCGCCCGGTGCGGGTGGAACGCATGACGATGCCATCCAGTGACGCAAGGCCGGCGGGAGTGGCGGGCAGCGTGCGTCCATGCAGGTAGGCAGGGGATGCCACGGCGACGATATGCGCCGGCGCCAGCGTGCGTGAAACCAGGCCGGGCGCGACCTCGAAGCCGCCGCCGATGGCGGCGTCGTAGCCCTCGGCGATCAGGTCGGCCGCACGGTTCTCGAAATGCCATTCGGGCCGGATGGCGGGGTAGCGTCGCAGGAAGTCGGGCAGCAGCGGCATCACATGGGTCACGCCGAACGTGGGCGCCAGGCTGACCTTGAGCACGCCGGCGGGCTCGCCCTGATCGCTGGCGGCGCCGGCGATCGCCGCCTGAAGCGCATCGAGGTTGCCGCCGATCGACGCCAGAAAGCGCTCGCCCGCCTCGGTCAGCGTCAGCTTGCGCGTGGAGCGCTGAAACAGCCGCACGCCCAGGTTGCGCTCGAGCATGGCCACGTTGCGGCTGACCGCCGCCGGCGTCAGCGCCAGGCGCCGGCCAGCCGCCGAGAAACTGCCGGTCTCCGCGCTGCGGACGAAGGATTCAAGGTTGGCGAGGGTCTCCATGCGTCAAGCTTATACCATCGCTTGAAAATCATTATAGTCATTACCGACTAATCCTAATGGAATCTGCCGCCCATACTCCGTTCACACCTTCACATTACGGAGTTCGACATGACTGCAAACCAAACCCTTCCGCTGGCTGGCAAGACCGCCCTGGTCACCGGTGGCTCGCGTTCGATCGGTGCCGCGATTGCGCGCCGTCTGGCAGCCGACGGCGCTGCCGTTGCTGTGACCTATAGCGCATCGGCGGACAAGGCCAGCGCCGTGGTCCGCGGCATCGAGATGGCGGGCGGGCGCGCGATGGCCATCGAAGCCGACGCCGGCAGCCCCGCAGCGGTCCGCGCCGCTGTAGCGGCGACGGTCAAGGCATTCGGCAGCCTCGATATCCTTGTCAACAACGCCGGACTCGGACTGGGCGGCGCCATCGAGGACATTGACTTCGACACTTACGAGCGCATGATCGCGGTCAACGTTACCGGCGTATTCGTGGCCACGCAGGAGGCAGTACGTCATATGCAGGCGGGCGGCCGCGTGATCCATATCGGTTCTTCGATGACGCGCTACGCTGCGTTCCCGACGGCGTCGTTGTACACGCTGACCAAGGGCGCGATCACTGGCTTCAACCGCAGCCTGGTGCGGGACCTCGGCCCCAAGGGCATCACCGTCAACACCGTGCATCCCGGCCCGACCGACACGGAAATGAATCCGGATGGCGGCCCGGTCAGCAAGATCGTCGGCCCCGGCATCGCCATCGGCCGCTATGGCCAGCCCGATGACATCGCGAACGTGGTCGCCTTCCTTGCCGGCCCGCAAGCGTCCTTCGTAACCGGCGCCGATATCGTGGCCGACGGCGGCTTCACGGCCTGAACGCGCACTGACCATAGCGGAGATCCACCATGACCGACAAGACCATTGGCATCATCGGCGCCGGCGCTATCGGCACGGCCTTTGCGCACACCCTGGCGCGCCACGGCATTCCGGCCGTGATCGCCAACAGCCGCGGCCCAGCCTCGCTGCTGGCGCTGGTGCAGGAGACCGGCCCCACCATCCGCGCCGGCACGCGCGAAGAGGCCGCAGCGCAGGACATCGTGCTGGCAGCGGTGAACTGGTCCCGGCTACCGCAGGCGCTGGCCGGCCTGCGGGATTTCGGCGGACGCATCGTCATCGACGCGAACAACCCGATCGAAGCGCCACTGTTCCGGCCTGCCGAACTGAACGGGCGGCTTTCCAGCGAGATTGTCGCCAGCATGGTTCCCGGCGCGCGCGTGGTGAAGGCGTTCAACCACCTGCAGCCGGGATTGCTATCGGGCAATCCGCGGCAGGACGGGGGCCAGCGGGTTCTGTTCTACTCAGGCGATGACGACAGCGCAAAGAGCGATGTGGCGGCGCTGATCGCGCGACTCGGCTTTTTTGGCATTGATCTTGGGCCGCTGGCCGTGGGTGGACGGCTGGTCCAGTTTCCCGGCGGTCCCTTGCCGGGGTTGAATCTGGTGAAAATGGGGTAAGCCGGGCAGGGCGCCAGAGCCTGACGCCATCCGCAGCGCACCCTGCGCTGATGTAATCTGTTGCCCTGCCCAGCGCCTTGTTTGCGCCGCTTGTTTGAGCTCGATCGCGCCTATGTCTGCGTGGCGGCGTAGCGCGTTTGTGGCGCAGGGCACGGTGCCGGCGTCGGTGGTAGCCGAGGCGATTGCGCGCTACGGCATCGACACGGAAATGCCTGCGCCGTCCTCGCTCTGATATCGCCTGGTTCACCCCGCAGGTCCGGCGCGGCGATTCGGTGCGAGATTCCACCTGCTCCGGCTGCGGCTGTTAAGCTTTATCCCTTTGCAGCCGCTCCAGTTGCGCGCCCGTGCCGCCATGGACCGGCGCCGCCCTCCAGCATGATTGCAAAGCGTCGGATATGAAACGGATTCCTGTTGCCCGCATCGCCACCATCGCCATGGCTTGCTGCCTCTTCGCGGCCAATGCCGGTGCCGCCGACAGTGTCGGCCAGCGCCAGGTCGAACGCGCTGTGAACGATGCCATCCGCCCCCTGATGGCGGCGCATGGCGTCCCCGGCATGGCCGTGGCCGTCACGGCCGGCGGCAAGCGCTACGTCTTCAACTACGGCGTCGCGGCGAAGGAGGGCGGGCGCAAGGTCGACGGCGACACGCTCTTCGAGATCGGCTCGGTCAGCAAGACCTTCACCGCGACGCTCGCGTCCTATGGACAGGCCCGCGGCGCCCTGTCTCTGGCCGACCCCGCCGGGAAATACCTGCCGGCGCTTGCGGGAAGCAGCCTGGGCGCGACCAGCCTGCTCGATCTTGGCACCTATGCAGCCGGCGGCCTGCCGCTGCAGTTTCCGGATGCGGTCACCGATACGAAGACGATGGTCGACTATTTCCGGGGCTGGCGCCCCAGGTATGCCGCCGGCACCCATCGCCAGTATTCAAATCCGAGCATTGGCTTGTTCGGCTACCTGGCGGCCAGCAGCATGGGCCAGCCCTTCGACGACCTGATGGAGAAAACGCTGTTCCCGGCGCTTGGCCTGGCTCACACCTACATCAGGGTGCCGAAAGCGCGCATGGGCGACTACGCCTATGGCTATTCGAAAGACGGCAAGCCGGTCCGCGTGACGCCCGGCGTGCTGGATGCCGAAGCCTACGGCGTGAAAACCACGGCGGCCGACATGATCCGCTTTGTCGAAGCCAATATCGACAGCGCCGGCCTGGACGACAAGCTGCAGCGTGCCATTGCCGGGACGCACACCGGGTACTTCAAGGTCGGCGACATGGTTCAGGGGCTGGGCTGGGAAATGTACGCCTGGCCCACCCGGGTCGACAGCGTGCTGGCCGGCAGCGCACCGCAGGTTGTGCTCGAGGCGAACCAGGTGAGCCGGCTGGTGCCGCCGCTGGCAGCGCCCGCCAATGTGCTGGTCAACAAGACCGGCTCGACCAATGGCTTTGGCGCCTACGTGGTCTTTGTGCCGGCGAAGCGGATTGGCATCGTGATGCTGGCGAACAAGAACTTCCCGGTACCGGAGCGGGTAAAGGCAGCATTTCGGATACTGGCGGCCCTGGACGGGGCGCCGGGAGGGGTGGATACCCGATAAGGGGAGGGTGGGGCTGCATCCGCATTGCAGCCCTGTCCAGCGGCTGGTCCGTAAAAAAACCAGGTCGCCATGGAATAGTCCGCGCCCCCCATGTGTATACGCAGGTAATCCCTGGCCGCCGGCAAACGCCAGGCCCGGAAGAAAGGAGACCCCGCAAATGCAATGGAGAACCCCACGCAATGGCGTCGGCACTGCGGCACGCATCGTGCCGGCGCTGTTCCTATGGGCTGCAAGCTTTGCCGCGCCAGCCCAGGATGCCCACCGGCACCACCAAGCCACCCCGGGGCAGGCACCGCCGCCCTTTGTCGCCAGCACCGCAAAACCATTCTCCGGCCTGATGGGTGACGCCATGGCCGTGATGGATCACGGCATGGCGCAGGCAGCCATGAACGGCATCCCCGACCACGACTTTGTCACCATGATGATTCCGCACCACCAGGGCGCGATCGACATGGCCAAGGCGCTGTTGCTGTATGGAAAGGATCCAGAACTACGCAATCTTGCCCAGGCCATCATCACCGAGCAGCAAAACGAGATCCGCCTCATGCAAGCCTGGCTCCATCGCAGCCAGGCCAGGGCACCTGGCGCCGCCAATCCTCGCTAACCGGCGGACCTACACCGCCCGCATCCGGACCGAATCATGAAAAGACATGCCCTTATCCTTGCCGTGGCCGCGCCTCTCGCAGTCGCCGCGCCGCAGCCACAGGATCGTGTTTATACCGCTGACCAGAACAGCAACACCGTTTCAGTGATCAATCCGGCGAGCAACACATTGCTTGGGCAGATCCGCCTTGGCAACGCGCGGCCGGACGTGCTGTCGCCGCTTTACAAGGGCGAGCTCAATGTCCACGGCCTTGGCTTCTCGCCTGACCATCGGACCCTGATCGCGATCTCGAACGGCTCGAATTCCGTCGCGTTCATCGATACCGCAACCAACAAGGTCAAGGGCATTGCCTATATCGGCCGCTCACCGCATGAAGGCTTCTTTACCGCTGACGGCAAAGAGGCATGGGTGGTCGTGCGCGGCGAGGACTATATCTCCGTCATCGATCCGGTGAGGTTCCGGGAAACCCGCCGCATCCAGACCACGGCAGGGCCTGGCATGGTGCTGTTCCATCCCGCGGGCAAGCTCGCCTTCGTGGTATCCAGCTTCAACCCCGTGGTGGATGTCATCGATGTCAGGACACACAAGGTGGTCAAGCGGCTCAATGTCACCAGCCCGTTTTCACCATTCCTGCAATTCACGCCGGACTTCAGGGAAGTGTGGATGACGCACAAGGACGTGGGCAAGGTCACCCGCATCGACACCGAAAGGCTGGAAGTGAAGGGCGTCTTCGACGCCGGCTTCATCACCAATCACCTTGCCTTTGCCAGGACCGCGCGCGGCACGGTCGCCTATGTGACAGTGGGCGGGGAAAACGTGGTAAAGGTATTCACCACCGAGGCTGAACCGCGGCTGGCCGCGACCATTCCGGTCGGCGCGCTGCCGCACGGCATCTGGGCTGCCGACGACAGTTCACGCATTTATGTCGGCCTGGAAAACGGCGACGCTGTCGACGTGATCGACACCGCAACGAACCAGGTCATGACCCGCGTGCCGGTGGGCCAGGCGCCGCAGGCACTGGTCTATGTCTCCAACGCCGTGCCAGGCGGCGACGGGACCGCGAACCTTGTGCAGAGAGCGAACACCGATCCGGTCAACATTGCCCTTAAACCAGTCCGTGGCGATGCCAGGGGCTTTGTGGTTGCGCGCAATCTCGGTGTTGTCGACGCGTTGGAGGTATCCCTGTTCAAGCTGAAGCCGCAAACCACCTACAGCGTCTATGTCACAGGACAGGCCACACCCGTGGCAAGCTTCCGTACCAATGCGGCCGGCATGGCCAACGGCACCGCCATTGGCCCGCTGCGCGAAGTCGTGACGACGCTTTCGCCAAAGACCGCCACCCCGGCGAAGCTGATCGTCATGGAGGGCGATGCGGCGGCGGATCCGGCGACGGCGGTGTTGGTGAGCGTGCCGTGAGCTGAGCCTGGCGACCCCGGTGGCGGATGCCCGGCTAGAGCGCCAGGATCCATCCGCCCAGCGCCGCGCCGGCCACCACCAGCACAGGGGACACGCGGCCGTAGACGAGCAGGCCGAAGGCCGCCAGCGCCAGGCCGAAATCCGCCTTCGAGTGAATCGCGCTGGTCCATACGGGGTCGTACAGCGCGGCGGCCAATACGCCAACGACGGACGCATTGATGCCACCCATCGCGCTCTGCACCCCATCGCGCTGGCGCAGGCTTTCCCAAAACGGCAATGCGCCGGCCACCAACAGAAACGCCGGCGCAAAGATCGCGAGCAGCAGTACCAGCGCGCCCACCCATCCACCCAACGGCGCGGGCGACAGCGCCCCGAGGAACGCGGCAAAGGTGAACAGGGGACCCGGAACGGCTTGTGCTGCACCGTAGCCCGCCAGGAATGCATCATTGCCGACCCAGCCAGGCGGCACCACGCCAGCCTGCAGCAGCGGCAGTACGACATGCCCACCCCCGAAAACCAGCGCTCCGGCCTGGTAGAAGACAGACACGGCCGACACCGCCATGGAACCGGTCATTGCGGCAAGGGCCGGGAGCAGCACCAGCAGCACGCCGAACAACGCGAGAAGCAAAACGCCCGCCCGACGACTCACACCGTAGTTGAGATGCTGGGCAGGAGGCAGATGGTTCAGCTGCAACGTCCGGTGCGCAACCAGGCCACCCAGCACAATGGCAGCAACCTGGCCCGCCGCACCTGGCACCGCGAGGACCAGAAGCGCGGCCAGGACCGCGATGCCCGCGCGCAGCCGGTCCGGACACAGCGACCTGGCCATGCCCCATACCGCCTGTGCGACTACCGCCACGGCCGCCACCTTCAGGCCGTGAACTGCCCCGGAATCCGCAACGCCGGACCAGCGCGCAACGCCAAAAGCAAACAGGACGAGTACCATCGCAGAGGGCAGGGTAAAGCCCGCCCAGGCGGCCAGCGCCCCAAGCCAGCCTGCCCGCTGCAGCCCCAGCGCCATGCCAACCTGGCTGCTGGCAGGCCCCGGCAGGAACTGACATAGCGCGACCAGGTCCGAGTAGCTCTTGTCGTCCAGCCAGCGGCGGCGCTCCACGAATTCGGTGCGGAAGTAACCCAGGTGCGCGACCGGGCCGCCGAACGAAGTCAGGCCAAGTTTCAGGAACGCACGAAGAACTTCTGGAACTGTGCCGCGTGTTGCTGCGTCAGCGGCGCGGTTTGTGTCCTGGGCGGGGTTGGGGGGCATCGGCGGTTTTCTCGGGTAAGGTTTCATCGACCGCCATGCTAGCTTCAAAGGCACGCCCAGTGGCTGTATCGGCCATCGTTGTCGAACTCCAATACTGTATCTCGGCAAATTGCTGGAGAGAGCACATTCTGATCTGGCTGGAACCGGACATTACAACTTTGCCGCTACACTAACAGTTCGCATAATAAGTGTTATGTCAAATCACGGAGGTTCCGTCGCTGCTACAGCCGCGCGGGCCCGTGCCGGAGAGCTTGCCGCCGGACCGGCGTTTTGATATGGAAGATCTAAATTTGGATCTGTGTTCCAATCTCGATTACGCGATTTGGCGGTATGTTGAAGTACTCGCCCGCATTGCCGGCGTTCTTGCTCATTGTTGCAAACAGGCGCTCTCGCCAAAATGCCATCCCACTGGCGATCCCGGCTACCGGAATGATTGTCTCGCGGCTCAGGAAGAACGAAGTCTCCATCATGTTGAATCCGAGATCCGATACTCGCGGCAGCATGTTTAGCGCCTGCGAGACGTCCGGCCGGTTCATGAAGCCGAAGCTCAACGTGATCCGATAGCAATCGTGACCGAGCGGTTCGATGGCCAAACTCTCGCCCAATGGTACCCAGGGCACATCCTTCATTTTCGCGGTAAGGAACAGGATGCGCTCATGCAGGACTTTGTTGTGGTTAAGGTTATGCATCAATGCGTGCGGCACGACATCCGATGTCGGTGTGAGGAATACCGCTGTCCCGGATACGCGCGACGGAGGCGCACGGAACAGGGAGTCGAGGAAGGACTTGAGCGACAAGTCGGTACTCTGAAGTCGTCCGAGCAGGACCTGGCGGCCGCGTAGCCATGTCAGCATCACGACGAACATCCCGGTGCCGATAAGCAACGGGAACCAGCCTCCCTCAGCCACTTTCAACAGGCTCGAGGAGAGGAACGCTACGTCTACGACGACGAAGAAGCTGGTGGCGAAGATGCTTAGCAACAGGGTGTATCCCCAGCCATAGCGGATCACAAAAAAGGTAAGGATGGTCGTTGCCAACATGGTCCCAGTGACCGCCACCCCATACGCCGAGGCCAGTTTCGAAGACGAGCCGAAGCCGGCCACGGCAGCCAAGACCGCCACCAGCAGTATGGCGTTGAGACTTGGGATGTAAATCTGCCCCATGGCCTTTTCGGATGTTTGCACGACCTGCATGCGCGGCAGGTAACCCAGCTGGATTGCCTGCTTAGTCAGCGAGTAGGCGCCCGATATCGTCGCCTGCGAAGCGATCACGGTTGCCGCGGTGGCGAGTGCCACCATTGAATACAGTGCCCAGGAGGGATAAAGGAGATAGAAGGGATTTTCGACCGCTTTCGCATTGACGGCGAGCAGCGCGCCCTGTCCTAGGTAATTGAGCGCAAGCGCTGGAAACACCAACCCGAACCACGCCAGCCGTATCGGGCCACTGCCAAAATGCCCCATGTCGGCATAGAGCGCTTCGGCCCCCGTGAACGCAAGCAGCACGGCTCCCAGTACGGCGAACGAGGCGAAGCCGTGCTGCGTGACGAAGCCGAATGCATGCAGTGGATTGAGTGCGCCAAGGATGGCAGGATGCTGGACGATGCCGTGGATGCCTGCGGCGGCCAGGGCGAGGAACCACAACACCGTGATAGGGCCGAACAGCGCACCGATCTTGGCGGTACCATGCCGTTGGGCCAGGAATAGCACGATCAACACGCCCATTGATACCGGTAGGACGTAAGGCTTCAGCGCCGTTGTGCCCACCTCGAGTCCTTCGACGGCGGAGAGGACCGAGATGGCTGGCGTCAGCACGGCATCCCCGTAGAACAGCGCGGCGCCGAACAGGCCAATGAGCACGACCGGCACGGGGGAGCGCCCCACCTTTTTCACGGATGATAAGGCAAGAGCGAGCAGCGCCATGATGCCACCTTCGCCCCTGTTGTTGGCTCGCATGATGAGTATCACGTACTTGAGCGAGACGACGACCATCAGCGCCCAGAAGATCGCGGAGATACCGCCAAGTATGTTTTCGGGGGACAATGGGATCCCATGCGCGGGATTGAACGTTTCTTTGACCGCATATAGTGGGCTGGTACCAATATCACCGTAGACGACGCCCAGCGCAGCAAGCGTGAGCGCTGCGCGGGAATGCTCCAGGTGCGAGCCGCTCGGCGTTTCGGGATTGTTTGCATGGGCATCCACAATGGCTCCTCCTGACTATTGACACACTTCGCGTCTGAACAGGCCTTTCTCAGTCGCGAACGCGCTGCAGCGAATTCTTCCTGACCCACCGTCGACCGTGTCCTATTGGCTTGGATCCATGAGTTCAGTCCAGGCCAATCAGCCTGTAGCCCACCCCGAGTTCTGTAATGAAGTGGCGGGGTGTTGCGGGGTCGATTTCAAGTTTTTGGCGCAGGTTGCCCATATAGATTCGCAAATAGTGGCCACGCTCCAGGGCGTTCGGTCCCCACACCTCGACCAGCAAGTGACGATGCGTCAGTACGCGGCCGTGCCCCTTGATGAGGGCTGCCAGCAGGCGGTACTCGATGGGCGTCAGTCGTACCAGTTCACCCTGACGTCTCACCTCTCGCTTGGCCAGGTCCACCGTGACTTCACCAAAGCTCACCACTACGGTGTGATCGCCGCCGGTTCCCGCGGCACTGCGGCGCAACTGCGCCCTGACCCGAGCGAGTAACTCCGGCACGCCAAAGGGCTTCACCAGATAGTCGTCGGCGCCTGCGTCCAGCGCTGCCACTTTTTCCTCCTCGCGGTCACGGGCCGACAGCACAATGATGGGGGCGAGGGTCCAGCCGCGCAGCTCCGAGATTAGTTCGCGGCCATCGCGGTCAGGCAGGCCAAGATCCACGATAAACAACTCGGGTTGCCGGCTGGCCGCCTCGATCAGCGCGCGTGCCACGGTTTCCGCCTCGAATGCAACAAAGCCCTCGCCTTCCAGCGACGTGCAGACGAAACGGCGGATATCGGTATCGTCTTCAACGACCAAAATGCGGGCGGCGGTTTTCATCATGGCGCGCGTTGGCGAGGTGGACTTGCGTGTTTAAGGCTCAGTCTCGACTACAGTTGGTGGGGTGGCGCGTGGCAGCGTGAAGACGAAGCGGGCGCCGCCCTCCCTGCGTCGCTCGGCGTGCATGCTGCCACCGTGAGCCTCGACGATAGCGCGGCAAATGGCCAGGCCGAGACCAACGCCGGGTGTGGAAGATTCGTTTTCACCCCGCTCGAACTTGCCGAAGAGTTGTTCCTCGCGCCCCGCCGGCAAGCCAGGGCCGTTGTCCTCCACGGTCACTCGGAGAGTATCGTCACCGGCCATGGCCGAAACGACCACCTCGCTACCGGGCGGGGTGTACTTGGCGGCGTTCTCCAACAAATTCACCAGTACCCGTTCGATCAGCACGGGGTCGAACTCGCACAGCGGCAGATCCGGCGGGACGCGGCTACTGACACGGTGGCCGACCAGCACCGAATCCAGTTGGCGCCGCGCCGAGCCGAGCACCTCCTCCAGCGACTGCCAATCACTCTTGGGCTTGATTGCGCCGGACTGCAGCCGTGCCATATCGAGCAGCTTCCCCACGAGCTCAGCGGTAGCCTTGGCCTTGTCCCGCATAGCCACGGTCAATTCCCGCTTGGCCTCGGCGGTCAACCGGTTCCGTGTCAAGGTATCGGCCAGTCCCACCAGCGCTGTCAGCGGCGTGCGCAGGTCGTGCGAGACTGCCGCCAGCAGGCTATTGCGCAGGCGCTCGCGCTCCATATTGACCAATGCGTCCTGTGCCACCTCGACAAAGTGCACCCGTTCCAGGGCCAAGGCGATCTGGGCGGCGCAGGCGTCAAGCAAATGCATGTCTTCGGGCGTATCGAATAGGGCCACGTCGGCGGGCTGGATGACCAGCACGCCACGGGTGCGAATCGGCGCCTTCAGGGGCAGGTACCGCGCCGGCGTTGACGGCAGTGTGTTGGTGCCCTCGCCGGCCGATCGCTGATGATCGTAAACCCACTGCGCCACGCTATTGTCGGTGACAGCCAGCGAAGCCGCCTCGGGCGCGTCGTGCGGTTCGCGCACGCGCTCCTGGCTGTCGGGCAGCAGCACGGCCGATTTGGCTTGGAACACGGCGTCGATCCGGTCGATCGCGATGCCAACGATTTGCTCGGTGGTCAATGCTGCCGAAAGTTGCTGCGCCAGCCCGGCCAGTTCGCCGGCACGCCGTTCGCGTAGCCGTGCGATCTTGGCCTCGAAGCGCAACTGGGCAGCCAACTGGCCGATCACCAGTGCCACCACGAGCATCAAAGCAAAGGTGAAAAAGTATTGGGTGTCGTTGACGGTGAGGGTCAGCTTGGGCGGAACGAAGAAGAAGTCGAAGGCCAGCACCGACAACATGGCTGCCAGCGCGCCAGGACCACGTCCGTAGCGGATGGAAATCCCCACCACTGCAAGCAGGAACACCATCACCACATTGGCCAGATCAAACACCGACAAGAGACCGGCTGCCAGCACCGTGGTGACTGCCACGATGGCGGCGGCCGCGCCGTGTCCGCGCCAGTCCAGCCGACCAAGCGAAGCGCGCCGCTCATCCGGCGGCGGCGCCGTTTCATCGATGCCCACCAGATAAAGATCCAGCTCGGCCGCCCGTTCCGCAATCCGGTCGGCCAGGCCTGGCAGCAACTTGCGCCGCCAACCTGGCCTGAGCCGATGACCGATCACCAGTTTGCCGGCATTGCGGCTTTTGGCATAGGCCACTAGCGTGGTGGCGGCATCGCTGCCGGCCAGCGTGGCAGTCTCAGCGCCCATGTCCTCAGCAAGCTTGAGCAAGCTCAGTACGCGCTCGCGGCCTGCGGGTGGCAGTCGCTGCAGTGCCGGCGTCTCGACATACGCGGCGATCCAGTCGGCCTGCAGCTTGGCCGCGAGCCGGGCGGCGGCGCGCACGAGCTTTTCGCCGCTCTGGCCGGGGCCGACGCAGACCACCAGACGCTCCTTCGCCTGCCAGACGCTGGAGATGGCCCGGTCAGCGCGATAGGCCCGCATCTGCGCATCGACCCGGTCCGCAGTGCGACGCAGCGCCAACTCCCGCAGCGCGATCAGATTGCCCTTACGGAAGAAGTTCCGTGCCGCCCGTTCGGCCGTGTCAGCAAGATAGACCTTGCCGGCAGCAAGCCGAATAAGGAGTTCGTCAGGCGGCAGGTCGACCAGCGTCACCTCATCGGCGGAATCGAACACGCGGTCGGGTACCGTTTCTCGCACACGCACGCCGGTGATCGAGCCGACCACGTCGTTGAGGCTTTCGAGGTGCTGCACGTTGAGCGTGGTGTAGACGTCAATACCAGCCGACAGCAGCTCCTCCACGTCCTGCCAGCGCTTCTGGTGACGGCTTCCTTCGACGTTCGAGTGCGCCAACTCGTCGACCACGATCAGGGACGGTCTTAGTGCCAGCGCCGCGTCGAGGTCGAATTCAGGGAGCAGCCGGCCGCGGTAGGCGATCTTGCGCAACGGCAGTATGGACACCCCCTCGAGCAGCACGGCCGTCTCCTCGCGGCCGTGCGTTTCCACCGCACCAATCACCAGGTCAACCCCGTCAGCCTGTTTCTGCCGACTGGCCTGCAGCATGGCGTAGGTCTTGCCGACGCCCGCGCAGGCGCCGAAGAATATCTTCAGCTTGCCGCGTGCAGCGGCCTGCTCTTCCTCCTTGATCGCTTCCAGCAGGCGATCAGGATCGGGGCGTCCGGCGTTCATGGTCGATCTATCCCGTCCAGCAACGGCTCGCAAGGCCCGAAGACTCGCATTCCTCCGCCGACGGGAAGGCGCGGGTCATGACTCGTCGAGCGCTAGATTCAATTTGAGCACATTCACGGTGCTGTCGCCAAAAATTCCCCAACTTGGGCCCTCGCGATACTGCTCGACCAACTGCTTGACCTTGGCGGGTGGCATGCCGCGGGCCATGGCGACACGATCGACCTGATAGTAGGCTGCCGCCGGCGAGATGTGCGGGTCAAGCCCCGAGGCGGAGGCTGTCACCAGGTCAGCCGGCACCGGGCCGGCCTGGTCTGGATGAGCGGCACGGACCGCCTCCACGCGAGCCTTGACCGCATCGACCAGGGCCGGATTTGTCGGGCCAAAGTTCGAGCCGCCGGACGCTGCGGCATTGTTCGGCATCGGCGCCGTGGCCGACGGCCGGCTCCAGAAGTAGCCCTTGCCGCTGAAGGCCTGGCCGATCAACTCGCTGCCGACCACCGCGTTGCCGCGCTGAATCAGGCTGCCCGCCGCCTGATGCGGGAACAGTAGCCTCGCCACGCCAGTGACGGCAGCCGGATAGAGCAGACCGGTCAAGGCGCTCAACAGCAGGAACAGCGACACGGCCGGTCGTATCAGCGTTTTCATGATTGGAGGTCCTTGAATCCCGTTTCAACCTCTGGCGAGCCTGCCGCCATCTACGCGACGCCGATGAGTCCCAGTACCAGATCGATTAGCTTGATACCGACGAATGGCACAACCAGGCCGCCCAAGCCGTAGACCAGCAGGTTGCGCCGTAGCAATGCGCCCGCGCCCAACGCGCGGTACTTCACCCCTCTCAGCGCCAGCGGGATCAGGGCAATAATGACGACGGCGTT
This sequence comes from Cupriavidus sp. UYPR2.512, assembly GCF_000379565.1. Classification (NCBI taxonomy): domain Bacteria; kingdom Pseudomonadati; phylum Pseudomonadota; class Betaproteobacteria; order Burkholderiales; family Burkholderiaceae; genus Cupriavidus; species Cupriavidus sp. UYPR2.512. Next base: position 59,810 of record NZ_KB902931.1, read on the forward strand.
GAAGATGACTGCCGACAGGATGGCCGAAGCCGGGCTGTAGAGGTGCATCACGTCCAGCACCTCCAGTTGCGGGTACGTAACCGCAAACGCGGCGGGGATGATGGCGAAGTACTTGGCGACGTCATTGGCCACCGAGAATGTAGTCAGTGCGCCGCGCGTCATCAGCATCTGCTTGCCGGTCTCGACGATCTCGATCAGCTTGGTGGGGTTGCTGTCAAGGTCGACCATATTGCCGGCCTCCTTGGCGGCCTGTGTCCCGCTGTTCATCGCCACCGCCACGTCTGCCTGCGCCAGCGCGGGAGCGTCGTTGGTGCCGTCGCCGGTCATTGCCACCAGCCTGCCTTCGGTCTGATGGTTGCGAATCAGCATGAGCTTGTCTTCCGGCCTGGCCTCGGCAAGGAAGTCATCGACACCGGCCTCGGCGGCGATGGCGGCTGCGGTCAGGCGGTTATCGCCAGTGATCATCACCGTCTTGATGCCCATCACGCGCAGTTCGGCAAAGCGCTCCTTGATGCCGCCTTTGACGATGTCTTTTAGTTCGACCACGCCCATCACCCGCTGGCCATCGACTACCACCAGAGGGGTGCCTCCGCGGCGACCGACCTGGTCAACCAGGTCGGTCACGCCCTGCGGAAAGTGGCCGCCTATGGCTTCCACGTGGGCTTTGACGGCGTCGGCAGAACCCTTGCGGATCGGCCGTTCGCCGATATCGACGCCGGACATGCGGGTCTGGGCGGTGAAGTGGATAAAGTTGGCGTCGTGTAGCTCCCGCCCGCGCAGGGCGAATTTTTCCTTGGCCAGCACCACGATGGAGCGACCTTCCGGCGTTTCATCGGCAAGCGACGCCATCTGCGCGACATCGGCGAGCTCGCTTTCAGTGACGCCCGGTGCCGGCAGGAATGCGCTAGCCTGGCGGTTACCAAGGGTGATGGTGCCAGTCTTGTCCAACAACAGTACGTCAACGTCGCCGGCGGCCTCTACGGCGCGGCCAGATGTCGCGATCACATTGGCCTGCATCATGCGGCTCATGCCGGCCACGCCGATGGCGGAGAGCAGGCCACCGATGGTAGTCGGGATCAGGCAGACCAGCAGCGCTATCAGCACCGTGATGCTGACGGGGCTGCCGGTACCTGCCGCGTTCACGCTGTAGAGCGAAAACGGCAGCAGCGTAACGGTGGCCATCAGGAACACCAGTGTCAGGGCGACCAGCAGGATCGTGAGGGCGATCTCGTTGGGTGTCTTCTTGCGCTTGGCACCTTCCACCATGGCGATCATGCGGTCAAGGAAGGCTTCGCCCGGGTTGGCGCTGACGCGAGCGATCAGCCAGTCGCTCAGTACGCGGGTGCCGCCGGTGATGGCCGAGAAGTCTCCGCCGGATTCGCGGATAACCGGCGCCGATTCACCGGTGATGGCTGATTCGTCCACCGAGGCGACGCCTTCCAGCACCTCGGCGTCGGCCGGCACGAAGTCACCCGCCTCGATCAATACGAGGTCTCCCCGACGCAGGCTGGCCGAGTCCGTTACCGTGATCGTGGCTTCACGCTGGGGACGGTCGAGCTTCTTGACCATGAGGTTTCTGCGGCTATGGCGCAGCGTGGCAGCCTGCGCCTTGCCGCGGCCTTCGGCCAGCGCTTCGGCGAAATTGGCAAACAGCACAGTGAACCAAAGCCACGCCGAGATGGCAAGGATGAAGCCGGCCGGCGCCTCCCCTTGGCCCCTGACTGCCTGGATGCCGAGCAGAGTAGTCATCACGCTGCCGACCCAGACCACGAACATGACGGGGTTACGGAACTGAGCGCGCGGCGAGAGCTTACGAAACGATTCCGCAATGGCCGGCTTGACCAGTGCGGGGTCGAACAACGGCAGCGTCTGCGCGGTGTGGGCGCCAGCTCTTTGAATAGTCTGCGGGTGCAGCTCCGGTTTTGTCGTATCGTTCATGTCTGGTGTCCTAATGCGCGAACAATTGCAGGTGTTCGACCATGGGACCCAACGCCAGGGCTGGAATATAGGTGAGCGCGCCGACCATCATCACCGTGCCGACCAGCAAGAGAACAAATAGCGCCCCATGTGTTGGCATGGTGCCGCTCGATACGGCCAGCCGAGGTTTTCTGGCCAGGCTGCCGGCAATGGCAAGCACCGCCACGATAGGAACGAAGCGGCCGAACCACATTGCCAGCGCTAGCCAGAAATTGTAGTAAGGCGTGTTGACGCCCAATCCGGCAAACGCCGACCCATTGTTATTGGCAGCGGAGGAAAAGGCATATAGCACTTCGGAGAAGCCGTGTGCGCCCGGGTTCAGGATGCCCGCCAGGCCAGCCTTGGCCAGCACCGAAACCGCGGTTCCACCGAGCACCAATAGCGGGGTGATCAGGATCGCAGCCGACACCATCTTCATTTCATAGGCTTCGATCTTCTTGCCAAGGTATTCTGGCGTGCGTCCGATCATCAGGCCCGCGAGGAACACCGTCAGGATAGCGAAGATCAACATCCCGTACAGGCCCGAGCCGACCCCGCCGAATACGACTTCGCCGAGTTGCATTTGCAGCATCGGCGCGAGCCCTCCCAGTGGCATCAGGCTGTCATGCATCGTGTTCACCGCACCGCAGCTTGCCGCCGTTGTAATGGTGGCGAACAGGCTGGACGCGGTAATGCCGAAGCGAATCTCTTTGCCTTCAAGGTTACCGGCTGTGCCATCAACGCCGAGCCGGGTCAGCAGCGGGTTGGCTTGCATCTCGGACCACTGCACCATGGCGAACATGGCAACGAAGATCACGGTCATGGCGGCGACTATCGCCACTCCCTGGCGCATATCGCCGACCATAGCGCCGAACATGAAGCACAGTGCGGCCGGGACCAGGAAAATCGCCAGCATCTCCATGAAATTGGTGGCGCCGTTCGGATTCTCATAGGGATGAGCCGAGTTGGCGTTGAAGAAGCCGCCACCATTGGTACCCACCATCTTGATCGCTTCCTGCGAGGCCACTGGCCCCATGGCGATGGTCTGCTTGTCGGTCTTCAGATTCTCCATGACCGGCTTTCCAACGGCATCCACCATGGGCTGACCATTGGCGTCGAGCTTTTGCTGCGGGTAGGCGAGCGGCTGGATCAGCTTGACATCCCGGTAGCCATCCAGGTTTTGGATTACCCCCTGGCCGACCAGGAACAAAGCCAGCAGGAAAGAAAGCGGCAACAGCACGTAGCATGTGGCGCGACCGAGATCAAGCCAGGCATTACCGATGCCGGCGGTCGAACGGCGCGCGAAGCCCCGGACCAACGCCACCACCACCGCAATCGCCGTGGCAACTGAAAGGAAGTTCTGAACCGTCAGCGCCAACATCTGGGTCAAATAACTCATGGTGCTTTCGCCGCCATAGCCCTGCCAGTTGGTGTTCGTGGTGAAGGAGACGGCGGTGTTGAAGGCCGAGCCGGCTTCGACCCCCGTCATGCCGGCCGGATTGAGCGGCAGCCCGCCTTGCAAGCGTTGCAGCGCATAGACGGCGATCGTACCGAGCAGATTGAAGAGCACAATGGCCATGGCGTATCGGTACCACGGCATATCTTCGTCCGCGTTGGTGCCGATCAATCTGCAGATGCCCCGCTCGAAGGCCCCGAGCCAACCGTAACGGGCGCTCAGTTGACCATCCATGACCGAACTCAGGTAACGGCCCAACGGCCAAGCCAGCGTGAAGAGCGCAGCCAGGTAGAGGCCGACCTGGACGAAAGGAGACGCGTTCACGCCACCTCCTCCGCGTTGAACAGCGCGTAGAGCAGGTATACGAACAGGCCAAGGGACACGCCCCCTGCCAGCCAGTAAAGCAGCTCAGCGTTGCTCATCAGCGCGACGCTCCAGCCGGCGGCAGGCGGCAATCAGCGCCCATAGCGCCGCACCAAAGACCGCGATGGATAACGCAACCAGCATGTCCATGAAATGGCTCCGTGGCATGGGGGCGGATAAATGGAAGGTAGAAAAATTCATGTAAAGAACGTATCAAGACCATGGCCGGTGGCGTAAAAATTGTGTAAACAACAGGTGTCACCCACCAGAGTCTGATCCGCTTGCAGGGATTCGAGCGCAGCCGTACCTGCCCGAAGAAAAGTGCGCTAGGCTTATCTCCTCGATCGCCCCCATACAGCGTACCGGTTAGGCCGGTAGTGAGTACCTTCGACTCAACGCATTGGCGAGCAGGGTCAGGGACGACGACACAGCCGCAAGCGATGCGTCGTGTCGCGCCAGTTCGACTGGGATCTTGCGGTGATGGATGGCCCGTTGGACGACATGGACGGCCTCGCCGCGGTTCAATGCGTGCTGCATCTCACGGCGGAAGGCGGGAATGGTGAAATAGTCGATCAGGAAGAGTAGGCCGGGGCGGTCACTGACGCGCTTCGGTGCGGCGGCACGTGGGCAGCCCGTCTACGAAGCCGGCGTACATCTCGGCCGGCTGTTTCGCACGATGCTATCGCGATAGGACCAAAGACCCGCTGTATCCGGCGCCAAAACGCATGGAATACAAGGCTCAGCTCCCAGCCATAAGGCGGAAGGCTATACGCGCCTCCGCGGCTGGAACCAAAAGCAAAAGCCCCGCGCAGATGGCTCCGGCGGGGCTTGGACGAATGTGGTTGCGGGGGCAGGACTTGAACCTGCGACCTTCGGGTTATGAGCCCGACGAGCTGCCAACTGCTCCACCCCGCGGGGCGAACTATACGCTGGTTGGCGGCACCTGAATACCCCTTCCCCCAAAAAACTGTGCAGATTGCTGCGCGGGCCTGCTCGGGCCGTCCACATTCTGGCACTGGCTTCCGGAAGCTCGACGGCCACCGGCTTGCGCTCGTTACCATAGGTATCGAGCAGCCCTGGACCCGCCCTGCCCTTGATGACGCAGGCCAGCTTCCATGCCAGGTTGTGCGCGTCGGCAGCGCCTGTGTTCAGCCCGAGTCCGCCTGAGGGCGGAAAGCGATGCGCGGCATCGCCCACGAGGAAGGCCCCGTAAATCCGCGCGAAGGTGTCTGGCGGGGAGCCGGGAGGCCCCATGTCGACCAGTTTGATGGGATTGGCCGGCCATGCCGTTGTGCGTTGGCGGCGTGCCACGGCAGGAGGCCGGCGGCCGCAAATGCACCAGCGGTGCAGGCGAGAAACTTTCGACGCGTCGTGCTCATGGTGCCACCGGTCAGCGCATTGCGGGAATGACGGGCAGAAGCAGGAATGACGGATACTTCCCGCCCGTGTGAACGGTGGTCTGGCCGGCGAATCGTTCAGACCTGCGGTCCTCGGGGTGATCGTGCAGCAGCACCGACGAGCCGCGCATCGACTTGCCATAAATCTGTGGGTAGGGTCCAGGCAGGTCGTGCTCGAAGTCCGAGCTGCCGACAGTCAACACCAGCCGGTAGCCCTTCGGGAAGACGAAGCACATTGGCCAGATCTCGACCTGCAACTCGTAGATCTCGTTCGGTTCTAGAAGTTGGATCTCCTGATGCGTGTGCACGGGCTGATACGGCCTAGAGGCTTGAGCATCGAGCTTTCGGTGCGACGCTCTAAGCCAGCCTTGCCCGAGAGGTGCGTTGGATTCAACCGCCCCCAAGATCAGGTGCTCCTTGCCGTCGGGAGCGAAAGCCCGCAGCGTCAGGAACAGGTCCGCATCCCGGGCTGTCGTGGAGATCCAGAGCGTGGCAGCCAGCGGGCCGGTCACCTCGGTGTCGCGCTCGAACGGTGCAGTGCTGAAGCTCACCTTGCCTGCCATGCCGTCAAACGAGAGGCGCGAAACTGTCCCGGTTGGCTCCGATCGCAGGGTCTGTGCGCCAGCGTCCAGGTACATGGGCGTCCAGACGGTGCGCGCCAATGGCCATTCATACTCGTCGCGCTCCACGAAACGATCCACGTGGCGCACCTGCATCTTGATGGGCGGCTGCCGGTCCCAGCCGTTGTCCTCGCCCTTCAAGAAGTAATCGAAGAACCGCTTCTGTAGCGCCACGCCGTAGTCCGTATAGAACTCCGTCCAATGCTCGAGCCCGTGCAATTCGAGCCATTTCTGCTTCGAGCCGGCCCACAGGTAGCCTTGGACATTGCCGCGCAGGTGCAGGCCATGGCCACCCCAGTTGCCGCAGGAAAGCACCGGTACCTCGATCGCACCCAGGTCCGCACGGCGGCCGTCGAAGTAACTATCCGTGATGAGCTCCGCGCTCAACTGCGTCGCGTTGATATCGACGCGATTGGCGAGCAATTCCCCGTCGCTGAGCTCTGCCGGTCCGGAGATCGGCAACCCATTGTTGGGGTTCACACCCGCGCGCCGCCCCAGACCGTGCTGCACGGCTTCCACCTGCTTCGGATACCAGGCCACCATGAACGTGTTGAGGATGCCGCCGTGCCGGCAGGCGTCGCGATAGTAGTCGGAGAACCCCTCGAACGGGCAGATCGCGGCCAGATGCGGAGGACGTTTCGCCGCCACCAGCCATTGGGTGGCGCCGTAGTAGGAAACGCCGGCGAGGCCGACCTTGCCGTTGCTCCACGGTTGTTTCGCTGCCCATTCAATGCACTCGTAGAAGTCCTGCGCCTCGCGCGGCGAGAAGCAATCGATGACACCCGGCGAGCGGCCAGCGCCGCGCGAGTCCACGCGAATGCAGATGTAACCAAACGGCACCCATCTCTCCGGATCCGCGGTTTCCCAGTTCGCGTACTTGCCGCTGCTGCCCTTCAGAATTTCCGGGTGCTTAGTCGTGAGTGATTGCCATTGTGCGGGGAATCCCACCTGGAATGGCAGGCCCTTGGCGTACGGTCCGTAGGACATCAATATGGGGTAGTGTCCTTCCTCTTTCGGGCGAAAAACGTCGGCCCGAACTACCAAACCATCGTCCATGGGGATTTCAACGTCCCAATCGATTTGCATGTCTGTCTCCTGATCGGTTTATCTTGTAAGCGGCTAAAACTTGTGGCGCATGCCAAGCGCAAAGCTGGTGCCACTTCCCTTTCCGGGGACCTTGTCGAACATCGCCACAGCGTACGCGTCCGTGCGCTTTGACAGGACTAACCCACCCGCAAGTCCGGCGGAAATGGCGCGCGCCGGTATGGGTAAGAGACCGTCAGGCAGGCGCTGGGGCCGGCAGCACGGTCGCATAGTTGACGCCGAAGCCGATCCGAGCGTAGTGCTGGCGCTCACACCAGCCGCGGAATACGACGGTGTCGCCGTCCTCAAGGAAGCCGCGCTGTTCGCCGTTGCCGATATCTACCGGTTGCGTCCCGGATACTGTGAGTTCGATCAGCGCGCCGGCCTCGCCCGGCGAGGGACCGGAGATCGTGCCGCTGCCCAGTAGGTCGCCGCTCTGAAGATTGCAACCTCCCATGGCGTGGTGAGCAATCATCTGGCTCAGCGTCCAGTACTGGTGGCGAAAGTTGGTACGGGTCAGCGTGCGTGGTTGCCGGCCCTGTGCCAACTGACGCGCGCTGAGTATCGAAACCTCTAGTTGGATGTCAAACGCGCCGGCTGCGTCATTCTCCGCCGAACGAAGGTAGTCAAGCGGCTGTGGGCGCTCTGGGTCGCGTGTCCAGCTTGCGCGGTAAGGCAGCAGTGCTTCGAGCGTGACGATCCACGGCGATAGCGTGGTAGCGAAGTTCTTGGCTAGAAACGGCCCGAGCGGTTGCATTTCCCAGGTCTGGATGTCGCGCGCGGACCAATCGTTGAGCAGGCATAGGCCGAAGATGTGCTGCTGTGCCTTTGCCAGCGGAATAGGCGTGCCACGTTCATTGCCGATGCCAATCACCGCGCCAACTTCCAGTTCGTAGTCGAGACGCTGGCACGGTCCATACACAGGTACTCCGCCCGGATCAGGGCGGTACTGCCCCATCGGTCGGTAGACCTGCTGGCCATTGACGCCGATGGAAGACACGCGGCCGTGATACGCGATCGGCAGCCAGTCAAAGTTGGGGTTCACCTCCAGCCCGAACTGGCGACAGCAGTTCACGGCGTGGTCGAGCGAAGTATAGAAATCCGTGTAGTCGCCGATGCGTACCGGGACCGCAAACTCGGCCGCCGCCTGCGGCACCAGCGTTTCGCGTACTGGACGCTCATGCACACCTTCTGCCGCCAGCAGCGCAAAGATTCCGTGGCGCAATGCCCGCCAGGCGCCCGGACCCAAGTCCAGCAGTGCATTTAGCGTCGGCGCTGCGGCGGCCCGCGTGGCCTCGGCGGCCAGGTCTTGCAGGCAGCCTGTGCCATGCAATGCGGCCAGGTCGACGATCTGGTCGCCGATCGCTACGCCGCCACGCCAGGCCGCGCCGCTGCCAAGCCGACGGAATATGCAGAGCGGAAGATTCTGCAGCGGAAAATCGCAGCCTTCAGCATTGGCGGAGTCCAGCCAGCTATGCCGGGAGGCATCATGGGTGTGGTTCAGTTCCATGGTGGTATCAGGCGGCATTCAGCGCATCGTCGAAGATGGCAACGGCGCGGGTCCAGCCGGCCGAGGCCCCGCGAATCTTGTGCGGGAAGCAGGAGATGTAGAAGCCATGCGGCGGCAGCGCCTCCAGGTTGTGCAGCTTCTCCAGATGGCAGTAACCGATGTTGCGGCCCGCCTTGTGGCCTTCCCAGATCAGCGAGGCGTCCTGTGTCTGGGCATACTTGGTGGCCGTGTGCACAAACGGCGCGTCCCAACTCCACGCGTCGGTACCGGTCAGCCGCACACCACGTTCGAGCAGGTACATGGTGGCGTCGAACCCCATGCCGCAGCCGGACGAGACGTAGTCAGGCTGGCCGTAGCGCTTGCCCGCACGCGTGTTGACCACCACGATCTCCAGCGGCTTGAGCACGTGCCCGATTCGGGCGAGTTCGGCCTCGACATCGTCGGCGGTGACCACATAACCGTCGTCCAGCTCGGTGAAGTCGAGCTTCACGCCCGGCTGGAAGCACCACTCCAGCGGCACCTCGTCAATGGTGATGGCGCGCTCGCGCTGCCCCAATGACTCATTCATGGTGCTGTGGAAGTGATAGGGAGCATCCAGGTGGGTGCCATTGTGCGTATTGAGCTGGACGCGCTCGATCGCCCAGCCTTCGCTGTCCGGCAGGTCGGACGGCCTCAGTCCCGGGAAAAAAGCCGTGACCTGCTCGGCGGTGGAGCGGTGCGACAGGTATTCGATCCGAGGGCCATAACCGGGAGGGTCGGAGACGACATCGTTTTCCAGGTAGATCGAGAGATCGACGAAGCGTCGAGTCATGGTGGAAGGTCCTCTGTGGTGATGCGTAAAAAGGGGGAGTTGCGGACTCAGCCGGCATTCAGCGACGGTGCGGCGCGCGGCGCGTTGGTCGCGCCCGCACCGGCTTCAGGCCCGGCGGCAGCGTGGCATGGTCCGTGACGAGAGCGTAGACCGGCAGCAAGTTTGGGGGGCATGATGGGTCTCCTGATTTGGCGCCCCTGTCCGAAGCAGGTGACGCTCATGTTTTTCCCTGACTGCACGATCGTGCAGTAGTAAGACACGAGGACTGTACGCTCGTACAGTCAAACTCTACAGTCGGGTAAACGCGGGTGTGGATGTGGCGAAATTGAGGTTCGCTACAATGGCGCATCTATATGGAGGCAGCATGGAAGGCAGGGAAGCGCGAAAGTCAGCGGTCGGGGCACGGGGCATGGCGCGAGAAGAAGCGCAGGGGCTGCCGATCCCGGAAGCGAGCAAGCGCGAACGCGTGCTCGATGCAGCGGAGCGCCTCTTCGCCGAGGGCGGCTTCGACGGCGTGTCGATGCGTGATATCGCAGCAGCCGCGGAGGTTGGCTTGCCGCTGATCGTTTACCACTTCGAGACCAAGCGAAATCTGTACCGCGCGCTGTTCGACCGGCGCAAGACGCTGTTCGAGGCCCGGCTGGCGGCCCTGCGCCAACCACTCACCGCTGGCGAGGACTCGGTGGAGCACATCGTGCGTGCATTCGTGGAGCCGGTAATGCGGATTCAGGACACTGAGGCCGGCATTGCCTATGCCAAGCTCGTCGCACGCGAGGCCTCTGATCCAAGAGAAGCTGAGCGCGGTATTGTTGCCGACTATTTCGACCCGCTCGCCATGGAATTCGTCAAGGCAATCCGCAAGGCTCTGCCAGGCAACAGCGACAGATATGCCCATTGGGCCTATCTGTTTGCCGTGGGAGCGCTGGTGATGAGCGTGTTCGACAGCCGTATCGAGCGTATCTCCGGCGGCAAGTTCAAGGCCGGCGACGTGCGTCACAAGTCCGAGTACCTGGTAACTTTCATCGCAGCGGGCATTCGCGCCGGGGCCGACCGGACGTCATCTAGGCGTTCCAGAGAATCATCCTTATGATGCAATTCGCCTGGAGTACAGATGTGTTCGAGGCTGGAAAAAACGTAGCCTCGCCACGGTCTCCAGGCCTATCGCGGTGACTTGGCCAGCCATCTCCGGGAAGCGCTCGCCAGCAAGATCAGCACCACGGCACTGCAGGAACAGACGGTGCATGCGTCAGTCAATTGCGGGTTCGAGAATTCAACGCGATTGCTTGATTTCGAATGCTCAAGTGGTCAAAAACCGGCAAGCAGCCCTATCCCGGGTGGATTTCTCGCCACCTCCCCGATGTTTCCTTACTATCCTGCAGCCGGCATCCTCCTGACGCGCTCAGGCTGTTTGTCCGCGAGTGAGCGGGGCCACAGGTGGGCCTAACGTAGCCTTCTGTCGTCGTTGCGCGCAACCCCGCTGATGCAATACAAGCGAATCTGTCCAACCGTGACCGGGGGCAGCACTCGCCCCATGTCTCTTCGCGGAACAGCGCAGGCTGGCCCCCTTGAAATTTGGGTGGCCAATTACTATTTTATTTTTGCTCAGGCAGTCGCGACCATTGCGCGCTGCGTGTTTCTGTTTGTTTGCCAGCAGCTTGGCAGGTGGATGGGAGCGCGTATGCCCCTTCGCCTCCTTGCTGCGTCGAAGGAGGATACGACAATGAGCGATCTATTCTTTGGAACTGACCTCTTCAGCGAACTCGACCGCATGCAAAGGCAGATGGCGAGCTTGTTCGGCGGCTTCCCATCCAGCATCCGCTCCGGCCGCTTCGGGGCATTTCCCCCCGTCAATATCGGCGCCACGGACGATTCCATCGAGATCGTCGCGTTCGCACCGGGGCTCAAGCCAGACCAGTTCGAGGTGTCGATCGACAAGGGCTTGCTGACCATCAGCGGCGAGCGCGAAGCCGCGCAAGCGGAGCCTGATCCGGAGGTCAGACTGTACGCGCAAGAGCGATTCACTGGCACGTTCCGGCGTGTGGTCGAATTGCCGCAGAGCGCCGACCCGGACAAAGTTCAGGCGCGCTATGCCAACGGCTGCCTGTCTATCAGTGTCGGCAAGCGCGAAGCCTCGAAGCCCCGGGCGATCACGGTCCAATAACGCGAGGAGAACGCCATGAACGAGACTACCCAAGTGGCTGAACGCAACCAGAACGCGGTGACAAAAGGTCAGGAAGACAGGTCGACGCCGACGATGACGCTGCTTCCCGCGGTCGACATCGTCGAGGACAGCAATGGCGTCACCCTCTGGGCTGACCTTCCAGGTGTGACCAGGGACAAGCTCGAGGTGAATGTTCACGACGGCAACCTCCATATCGAGGCGGAAGCGGTCGTACCTACGCCCCAAGGGCTGCGGGTCCAACACGCGGAAATTCGCCAGCCGCACTTCGCACGCGCTTTCTCGTTGAGTGCGGACCTTGACGCGTCAAAGATCGAGGCGAACCTGCAGGACGGCGTGCTCAAGCTGACGATCCCGCGTCGTGACGAAGCGCGTCCACGCCGCATTGCAGTCAACGTGGCGTGAGATGCCGTCGGCGGGTACCAGTGGCGTCCGCAAGGGCGCCACCGGTACCCGCGGAAATTGGCTGGACATTCGGTGAGGACAAGATGAAAACAGATCTGGGCAAATGGAACCCCTTCAAGTTCCTACGCAAATCGACAGAGGACAGGCAACCGACGGGTGGGACGTCGAATGTTCCCGCGCCAAGGCACGGGACACCGGACTGATGGCGTCGACCTCGATCACATCGATGCGAAGTTCGACCGAGGTGTACTGACGCTGCGTCTACCTAAAACCGGTACGTCGCAGTCTGCGGTGAGGACGATCGAGGTGAAGTGAGCGGAAGATGGCGAAATGGCGAACTGCGTCAAGATCATTGGCTCGCTTGAGCCTGCTGCGCTTAGCCAGGATATTCATGCTGGCCATGCATGGCGCCGCCCATGCCCTTTCTGGCATAGGCGACGCTCGGAACGCGCGGTGCTGGCTTGCGGCCCAGCAGCGAGGTCTTGAAATCGCCGAACTGGCCTCTATTTTGGCGGCAAGCACTTTCCGAGATGGAGACTTCGATGGAATTTGATTCTGAGTGGGTGACGCTAGGCAGGCATCGGGTGCGGCTCAAGTGCACGCGCGGTTTTCCTACCGAACGGACGCGGCGCGTGGCGGAGTTGGTCACAGTCGCGATCGATAACAACCTCAGCGCGCGGGCCCGCCTGGTGGACGTTACCGCGCAAGGCGATGCTTATGTGATCAGCATCGGCACGACGTTCGAGAAGGACAGAGTGGCAGCTCCCCACCTGGAAGTGGCCCTGGCCACGATGTTCGGCTTGTCGCCCGAGCAGGTCACGATTGACGTTGTCGTCGTCAGTCAGTCAGAGGTGGACGTGCATTTTGGCGTATATGAGCGGATGCTGGCAGAGAAGCTCGGCACCGTGCCGGCCATTCAGTGAAGCACCAGGATCGGGCCGCCTGGCCAATAACGCTTGCGGCTTGAATCCAGGACACCGGCGTTGACACGTGAATGCCCTGAACGGCGACCCGGACACGACCCGCCCGGCCGGTCCGCCGGAACGCTGCTTGCCGAAGCTGCCCGCATTGCGACGGCGACTGCAAGACCGTCTGTTGAAATGGTGCCCGTGCCAAGGCCATTGCAGGAGTGGGCATATGGAGAAGAAGTTCATCTGTCGAATGGCGACAAGCAGAACCTTAACCACGGCGAGTTCACCGCCATTACCGGGGAAGAGCCGCGCCCGCCGGCGCGGCTGCCGCAGAAACCACTGGCCGAAGAGCGTTGCTGCCGCGCTGCCCTGCCCCCGGGATCAATGCTGACTTGCCCCGGCAGCGCCGATCCCGGTCATCGCACGCACGAACTGCGCACCATAGCGCTGGCGCTCGGTGCCGGCCTGGGCAGAGCGGTCCAGCACCGATGCCAGCCAGGCGCTGGCGAAGGCCAGCGTCATCGAGAACAGCGCCGGGTTGGCATACGGGAAGATCGCCTTGTCATGATGCAGGATGCCCACCCAGACCGTCGGGCCCAGCACCAGCAGCGCCACCGCTGACGCCAGGCCGGCCAGGCTGCCCGCCACGGCGCCGCGCGTGGTCAGGCCTTTCCAGAACATCGACAGGAACAGCACCGGGAAGTTGACGGAGGCCGCGATCGCCAGCACCAGGCCGGACAGGAAAGCGATGTTCTGCTTCTCGAACATCACGCCCAGCACCATGGCCAGCACGCCGATCACCAGGGTGGCCGCCTTGGACACCCGGATCTCGTCCTTCTCGTTGGCCTGCCCGCGGCGGAACACGTTGGCGTACAGGTCATGCGAGACCGCCGAAGCGCCCGACAGGGCCAGGCCCGCCACCACCGCGAGGATAGTCGCGAACGCCACCGCCGAGATAAAGCCCAGGAAGAGATCGCCGCCGATCGCATGCGACAGGTGCACCGCCACCATATTGCTGCCGCCGATGATCTTGCCGGCCGCGTCGCGGTAAGCCGGATCCGCACCCACCATCACGATCGCACCGAAGCCCACCACCAGGATCAGCACGTAGAAGTAGCCGATGAAGCCGGTGGCGTAGAGCACGGACTTGCGCGCCTCGCGGGCGTCGGCCACGGTGAAGAAGCGCATCAGGATGTGTGGCAGGCCCGCCGTGCCGAACATCATGCCCACCCCGAGCGAGATCGCATCGATGGGATTGGACACCAGCCCGCCCGGCGACAGGATCGCCAGCCCCTTGTCATGCACCTTCGCCGCACCGGCGAACATGGCTTCCGGGCTGAAGCCGAAGTACGCCAGCACCATCACGGCCATGAAGGTCACGCCGCCCAGCAGCAGCGCGGCCTTGATGATCTGCACCCAGGTGGTGGCGAGCATGCCGCCGAACATCACATACAGCACCATCAGCAGGCCGACGATCACCACGGCGGACTCATAGCTGGTGCCGAACAGCAGCTCGATCAGCTTGCCGGCGCCGACCATCTGCGCCACCAGGTACATGATCACCACCGTCAGCGTGCCGCAGGCGGCGGTGATCCGCACCGGCTTCTGCGCCAGCCGGTATGACACCACGTCGGCAAAGGTATAGCGGCCAAGGTTGCGCAGCCGTTCGGCGACGATGAACAGGATGATCGGCCAGCCGGCCACCACGCCCAGCGCGTAGATCAGCCCGTCATAGCCCTTGTCGAACATCATCGCGGAGATGCCGAGGAAAGAGGCCGCGGAAACCATGTCGCCGGCAATTGCCAGGCCGTTCTGGAAGCCGCTCAGCCCACCCCCGGCGGCATAGAAGTCGGATGCCGAGCGCGTGCGGCGCGCGGCCCAGCGGGTAATGCCGAGCGTGAACAGCACGAACAGCATGAACATCAGGATGGCGCTCCAGTTCAGCGGCCGCGGCGCGGCATCGCCCTGGATTGCGGGTGCCGCCGCGGCGGCCGTGCTGGCAAGCCCGGCCAGGGCCGCGCACAGGTAACGGTTGGCGGCCTTCATGCCTGGCACTCCTTGCGCACGCGTTCATTGAGCGGGTCCAGGTCGCGGTTGGCCCGGTACACGTAGATCCCGGTCAGCAGCACGGCCGAGACGATCACCGCCACGCCGACGGGAAGGCCCACGGTCATCACACCCGCGCCGAGCGGTGTGCCGAGCGTGGCCGGCGAGAACGCCAGCAGCAGGATAAAGCCGAAGTAGATCGCCAGCATGACCAGCGTCAGCGACCAGCCCAGGCGGGTTCGCCCGTTGGTCAGTTGGATGAAATCGGGGTGGTTCTGGATGGTTTCCAGTCGTCGCGCGTCCATGGTGGTCTCCTTTGGCGCAGGGGTGGGCGTGGCGCCTCTGGGTGGGCGCCATCGGTGGATGAATTGCTGCGGCGTTGAATCTGCCGGCGGTTTGCTCCCCTCTCCCGCAGGCGGGAGAGGGGAGCGTTTGCCGCGGGCGTTGGTAGAGAACAGTGCTTCAGATCGCTCCGACCGGCTGCTCGTGCGTGATCTTGGGCCGCATATCGAGCACCCGCCGCGCCTTGCCGACCGTGGTGCGCTCGATGCCGTCCGCATCCACCACCTGCACGCGCGTGGTCACGCCCACGTAGGTCTTGATCTGGTCCTTCAGCTCGCGCTCCAGCGTCGCGCGGTCGTCGGCGCAGAGGGGAACTGAAGGTCCGGGCCGCGCTTCGACCCGCACTTCCAGCTTGTCCAGATGGCCGTCGCGGGTCACCACCAGCTGGTATTGCGGCGCCAGGGCCGGCGTCTTCAGGATCAGCTCCTCGATCTGCGACGGGAACACATTTACCCCGCGGATGATCAGCATGTCGTCCGAGCGGCCGGTGATCTTGCCGATGCGGCGCATCGAACGCGACGTGGGCGGCAGCAGGCGCGTCAGGTCGCGGGTGCGGTAGCGGATCACCGGCAACGCTTCCTTGGTCAGCGACGTGAACACCAGTTCGCCCTCTTCGCCATCCGGCAGCACCTCGCCGGTCACCGGGTCGATGATCTCGGCGTAGAAGTGGTCTTCCCAGATCACCGGACCGTCCTTGCTTTCGATGCATTCGCATGCGACGCCCGGCCCCATGACTTCAGACAGTCCGTAGATGTCCACCGCGTCGATGCCGGCGCGGGCCTCGATCTCGGCGCGCATCGCATCCGTCCACGGCTCGGCGCCGAAGATGCCGACCTTGAGCGAGCTTTCCGACGGGTCCATGCCCTGGCGCTCCATCTCCTCGATCAGGTTCAGCATGTACGACGGCGTCACCATGATGATGCTGGGCTGGAACTCGCGGATCAGCTGTACCTGTTTCTCGGTCTGTCCGCCGGACATGGGGATCACCGTGCAGCCAGCCTTCTCGGCGCCGTAGTGGGCACCCAGGCCGCCCGTGAACAGGCCATAGCCATAGCTGACATGGACCAGGTCGCCGGCGCGGCCGCCGGCGGCGCGGATGGAGCGCGCCACCACGCTGGCCCAGGTATCGATATCCTTCGCGGTATAGCCGACCACGGTCGGCTTGCCCGTGGTGCCGCTCGACGCATGCACGCGCGCCACCTTCTCGCGCGGCACGGCGAACATGCCGAAGGGATAATTGTCGCGCAGGTCCTGCTTGGTCAGGAACGGAAACTTCGACAGGTCTGACAGCGATTGCAGCTGGTCCGGATGCACCCCGGCCGCATGGAAGGCCTTGCGGTAATGCGGCACGTTGTCGTAGGCATGGCGCACGCTCCATTTCAGCCGTTCCAGCTGCAGCGCCTGCAGTTCGTCGCGGCTGGCGCGCTCGATCGGCTCCAGCTCGTTGGGGTTGGGGATGCGTTGAACCATTGTCTGCTCCATCATCGTTATGATTGCGCCGCATGGGTATCGGGGCCGGCGCCGGGTACTACGACTGCTAGCTAGTCCACTGAATCATTGACATGGCAGGCACCGACCAATTTCAGGGATTCAGCGGACCAGTCCATCAGATATGGGAACGGCTCTGCACCACGCGGAAGCGGTTGGCGACGAAGGCCGCATCCGACAGCGAGGCATTGGCCGCCGGGTTGGCGCCGGTGGCATGGAAGTCGCTGAACGCGGCCGACTGGTTGACGAACACGCCACCGGTCAGGTTCAGCGACAGCGCCACGCCCGCGTCCTCGGCGGCATCGCGGATGGCCTCGGTCACGCCGGCATCGGTGGTGTAGGCCGACAACGTCAGTGCGCCATGTTCCTTGGCGCCGCGGTGTGCCAGCGCGATGCTGTGCGCGGTGTTGTCGGTGGCGACGATGAACGAGATCGGGCCAAACAGCTCCTGCATGATCTTGCCCTCGTCGCTGGCGTCCACCTTGAGCACCAGCGGCGTACGGATGCGCGCGCCGGGGAACTCCGGGTGCTCCAGCACGCGGCTGTCGGCGACGATCTCGCCCAGTGCGCGCGACGATTCGATGCGCTGCACCACCCCGTCGTTCTGGATCGCGCCCAGCAGTTCCACCGCCTTGGCCGCATCGCTGGTGAGCCTGGCCACGCCCTCCCCGATCGCCGCGGCCACCTGGTCGAAGCCGAGATGTCCTTCCGGCGTGTCGATGCCATCCTTCGGCACATAGATGTTCTGCGGTGCCGTGCACATCTGGCCAGAGTACAGCGCCAGCGAGAACGCGATATTGCGCACCATGCCCTTGAAGTCGCTGGTGGAGTCGATCACGATCTGGTTGACGCCGGCCTTCTCGGTATAGACCTGAGCCTGGTGCGCATTGCGCTCCAGCCAGTCGCCGTTGGCGCTGCTGCCGGTGAAGTCGATCAGGCGCACTTCCGGGCGCAGCGCCAGCCTGGACGCCATGTGCTCGGTCGGGTCGTTGGCCACCAGCGTGACCAGGTTGGGGTCGAAGCCGGCTTCCTGCAGCACCTCGCGCGCCACCTCGACGGTGATCGCCAGCGGCAGGATTGCGCCCGGGTGCGGCTTGACCACCACCGCGTTGCCGGTCGCCAGGCTGGCGAACAGGCCGGGATAGCCGTTCCAGGTCGGGAAGGTGCAGCAGCCGATCACCAGGCCGACGCCGCGCGGCACTACGCTGTAGCGTTTCTCCATGCGCAGCGGCTCGTTCTTGCCTTGCGGCTTCTCCCAGACAGCCTGCTTCGGGATGCGGCGCATCTCGTCCCAGGCGTAGGCCACCGCTTCCAGCCCGCGGTCCTGCGCGTGCGGGCCGCCGGCCTGGAAGGCCATCATGAAGGCCTGGCCGGTGGTGTGCATCACCGCGTAGGCGATCTCGAAGCTGCGGCGGTTCAGGCGCTGCAGGATTTCCAGCGAAACGCCGACCCAGGCCTGCGGCCCGGCCTTGCGCCAGGCCGGCATGCCTGCAGCCACGCCGGCAAAGAGCTGGTCGAGGTCGGGCTTCGGATAGGTGATGCCCAGCTCCGCGCCGTAGGGCGAGACTTCCTTGCCCGCCTGGCCGACGGTGCCCGGCTGCGACAGCGCGAACGGCTGGTTCAGGCGGGCGTCAAAGGCAGCCTTGCCGTCGGCGTTGGCGGTTTCGCCGTAGACCCTGGGGCTCGGCATTTCGGTGAACGGGCTCCAGTAGCCGCGCTCGGCAATGGCTTGGGTGGCTTGTTCCAGCAGCGCCTGGTGGCGTTCAAAAAACGGATGGGACACGGCTTGCTCCGGGGGCAGAATGGTTTGTGTAGGGTTCGGGGTGGCGGCAAGGGATGGCCGCGGGAAGCGCTTCAGGTTTCCTGGTCGAAGTCGATCACCAGCTTGTCGCTGACGGCGTAGCTCTGGCAGCTGAGGATGAAGCCGCGCGCCACTTCATAGTCCTCAAGCGCAAAGTTGACGTCCATGTCGACCTCGCCTTCGATGCGCTTGCAGCGGCAGGTCGAGCAGACGCCGCCCTTGCATGAGTAAGGCAGCTCGATGCCTTGCGCCAGCGCGGCATCCAGCACCGTCTCCTTGTTCTTCTCCAGCGTGAAGGAACGCGTGCGGCCGTCCTGGATCACCGTTACCTCGCACTGCTGCTGACCCACCTGCTGGTGCGCATGCGCGGCCGGGCGTGCCGAGGGGATGCTGGTGGCAAACAGCTCGCGCTTGATGCGGGCCTTGTCCACGCCGTTGTCGAGCAACGCCTGCGACACCTCTTCCATCATCGAATGCGGGCCGCAGATAAAGGCGACGTCGATGTCCTGCGGCTTGACCCAGTGCTTCAGCAAGGCATTGACCTTCTCGCCATCGATGCGGCCGTTGAAGAGATCGATGTCCAGCTGCTCGCGGCTAAGCACGAACACCAGGTTGAAGCGCTGCAGGCAGGTGTCCTTCAGGTCTTCCAGCTCTTCCTTGAACAGCACCGACGACGAGGCGCGGTTGCCGTAGAACAGCGTGAAGCGGCTTTCCGGCTCGGCTTGTAGCGTGGTCTTGATGATCGACAGCATCGGCGTGATGCCGCTGCCGGCGGCGAAGGCCACGTAGTGCCTCGCTTGCGCGGCAGACAGCGGCACGTGGAAGTGGCCGGACGGGGGCATCACTCCGAGCTTCATGCCGGGCTGCAGTTGTTCGTTGGCCCAGTTGGAGAACAGGCCGCCGTCGACGCGCTTGATCGCCACGCGCAGCTGCGCGTCCTGCACCGCCGAGCAGATCGAGTACGAGCGGCGCACGTCCTCACCGCCGATGCCGGTGCGCAGCGTCAGGTGCTGGCCCTGGATGTAGCGGTAGGTGTCGGCCAGCTCATCCGGCACGGCAAAGGTCACGGCCACGGCATCGCGGGTTTCGCGGGTGACCGAGGCCACGGTCAGTTCATGGAATTTGCTCATCTCACTACCTCGCTCAGGCTCAGTGCGCCTTGAAGTAATCGAACGGTTCCTTGCAGTCGCCGCAGCGGTACAGGGCCTTGCAGGCGGTCGAGCCGAACTGGCTGACCAGCCTATGCGGGTGAGGCATCCGAATGGGACGGCCGCTGGACCCTGGTGATGGTGCGCGGTGACGTACGCGCCACGGTCAGGCAGAAGCTGAAGCGGGAATTGCTGTGGGAGGGCTTCGGCGCTATCGCGCCAGGGGTGATGGCCCACCCTAATGCGGACCTCGGCTCGCTGCGTGAAATCGTCCAGGCCGCACGCGCGCAGGACGATGTGGCGGTGATGGAGGCAAGCAGCCTTGAGGCGTTTTCCATCCGGCCGCTGCAGGCGCTGATGCACCAGACCTTCAAGCTCGGCGACGTGGCCGCTGCCTGGCAGGCACTGCTGCGCCGCTTTACGCCGCTGGCCGGAGACGCCGCCGGGCTTGCTCCGGCCGATGCCTTCTTCGTGCGGACGCTGCTGGTGCACGAATACCGGCGCGTGCTGCTGCGCGACCCCAACCTGCCTGAAGCGATGCTGCCGCAAGACTGGCCCGGCCGCACCGCGCGCGGCTTGTGCCACACCCTGTATGGGGCGCTGCTCGGTGCAAGCGAAGACTACCTGCACCGCGTGGTGGAAGTGGCGGACGGTTCGCTGCAGGATGCCAACCGGAGCCTGCGCCTGCGTTTTGGGGCCAGCGCGCAGGCGGCCAACGGCAATTAGCCGGGCTACGGGGTATCCCGGATGCGAAACCGCGCACTGAATCAGCCGTCCTTGAAGAGGAAGCTGTAGGCGTTCAATGCCGGCACCCCGCCCAGATGGGCGAAGAGGACTTTCGATCCTTCCGGAAACTCGCCGCGACGGACCATGTCGATCATGCCCTGCATGGACTTGCCCTCATAGACCGGGTCGGTCATCATGCCTTCCAGCCTGGCGCTGAGGCGGATGGCTTCCAGGGTGCCCGCAGAAGGCAGGCCGTATTCGGGTCCGCCATAGCGGGTGTCCAGCACCACGTCCGCTTCAGTGATGTCACGGCCGAGGTCGACCAGCTCCGCGGTATGGCGTGCGATGCGCAGGATCTGCGCGCGCGTCGGCTCCGGCTTGGCCGATGCATCGATGCCGATGACCCGGTCCGCGCGGCCGTCGGCCGCGAATCCCACCACCATGCCCGCCTGCGTGCTGCCGGTGACCGAGCAGACGACGATGTAGTCGAAGCTGAAGCCGAGTCCGGCTTCCTGCTCCCGCACTTCCTCGGCGAACCCCACGTAGCCGAGACCGCCGAGCGGATGCTCCGAGCAGCCTGCCGGAATCGGGTAAGGTTTCCCGCCCGCCTTGCGCACGCTCTCCATGGCATCTTCCCAGCTTGGGCGAATGCCGATGTCGAACCCTTCGCTGACCAGGCGCACGTCGGCCCCCATGATGCGCGACATCTGGATGTTGCCCACGCGGTCATAGACCGCGTCTGAGTAGTTGACCCAGTTCTCCTGCACCAGCACGCACTTCAGCCCCAGGTGGGCCGCGATGGCGGCAACCTGGCGCGTGTGGTTCGACTGGATCCCGCCGATCGAGACCAGCGTATCGGCGCCCTGCGCCAGGACGTCCGGAATGACGTATTCGAGCTTGCGCGTCTTGTTGCCGCCAAAGGCAAGGCCGCTGTTGCAGTCCTCGCGCTTGGCATAGAGCTCGACCTTGCCACCCAGGCTTTCGCTCAGCCGCGATAGCGGATGGATCGGCGTCGGGCCGAAGGTCAGGGAATGACGCGGAAATTGCTTCAGGTTCATGACTGGCTCCAGGTTGTGGTTGACATGCGGGCGCTGGGCAGCCGCAAAGCCCGGTATTCGCACGGAAGCCGCGCGACGCCGCATCTGGAATCATCATAAGAAGGCTGAGACGAAAGGTGCTTGCAAAGATCCGCAACTTCTTGCACGATAAAAAGCCACGAAGCACCATGAAATTCTCTTTATTTCGTAGAAATGGCCACATCCAGAATAAAATTTCGTACGAAATCCGAGACCTCCCCGCAGCCCGCGCCGGTGCTGGATCGCACGGACAAAGCCATCCTCCGCGCCTTGCAGCGCGATGCGTCCCTCTCCAACCTGGCCCTGGCGGCCAAGGTCAGTCTCAGCCCGCCCGCATGCCTGCGCCGCGTAGAACGACTGAAAGCGGATGGCCTGATCCGCGGCGTCGTGGCGCTGCTGAACCCGGCTCCCCTGGACGCGGGGATGCTGGTCATCATCGGTGTCGTGCTGGACAGGTCCACGCCCGAGTCCTTCGCCGCCTTTGAGAAAGCGGCGCAGAAGGTATCAGGCTGCATGGAATGCCATGAAGTCACCGGCGAGTTCGACTACATCATGATGCTCAGGACGAAGGACAGCGAGAGCTTCAACCGCCTCCACGCGGAGCAGTTGCTCTACCTGCCGGGCGTGCGGCAGATTCGCTCGTTCATGGTGCTCAAGCAGGTGCTGTCGACGACGCAGTTTCCGATTTGAGGATCGGTCTGGATCCGGCTGCGCGGACGAAGAGAGGAGACAGGGAGGGAAATTCGGGGCCTGGGCGAAGCAGGAACCCCAGGGCCGTCGCTGCCGGGGTTCCACCCGGCCAGCCCCTTGAGCATTGGGGCTGGCGCGCAGTCCATCGCTCAGAATGAGCGCGGCAGGCCCAGGACGTGTTCGGCGACGAAAGAGTAGATCAGGTTGGTGGAGATCGGCGCCACCTGGTACAGCCGTGTTTCCCGGAACTTGCGCTCAACGTCGTATTCGCAGGCAAAGCCAAAGCCGCCGTGGAACTGCAGGCAGGCGTTGCCGGCCTCCCAGCTGGCCTTGGCCGCCAGGTACTTGGCCATGTTGGCCTGGGCCCCCATGGGCTCGTGCTTGTCAAACAGTTCGCAGGCTTTCCAGCGCATCAGGTTCGCCGCTTCCAGCTCGATGAAGGACTCGGCAATCGGGAACTGCACGCCCTGGTTCTGGCCGATGGGACGGCCGAAGACCTCGCGCTCCTTGACGTACTTGGTCACGCGGTCAATGAACCAATAGCCGTCGCCGATGCACTCGGCCGCGATCAGCGTGCGCTCGGCGTTCAGGCCATCGAGGATGTACTTGAAGCCCTTGCCCTCTTCACCGATCAGGTTTTCCTCGGGGATTTCCAGGTCCTCGAAGAACAGTTCATTGGTCTCGTGGTTGACCATATTGGGGATGGGGCGCACGGTCAGGCCCTTCTTCTGCGCCTCGTGCAGGTCCACCATGAAGATCGACATCCCCTCGCTCTTCTTCTTCACCTCGGCCAGCGGCGTGGTGCGCGCCAGCAGGATCATGAAGTCGCTGTGCTGGACGCGGCTGATCCAGACTTTCTGGCCGTTGATGACGTAGCGTCCGTCCTGCTTGACCGCCGACGTCTTGATCTTGGTCGTATCCGTGCCGGTGGTGGGCTCGGTCACGCCCATGGACTGCAGGCGCCATTCCCCCGAGGCGATCTTCGGCAGGTATTTGTCCTTCTGGGCCTTGGAGCCGTGCCGCAGCAGCGTGCCCATGTTGTACATCTGGCCGTGGCAGGCGCCGGAGTTGCCGCCGCAGCGGTTGATCTCTTCCATGATGACCGAGGCTTCGGTCAGGCCCAGGCCGGAACCACCGTACTCCTGCGGAATCAGCGCCGCCAGCCATCCCGCCGCGGTCAGCGCATTGACGAAGGCCTCGGGATAGGCGCGCTGCTCGTCCACCTTGCGGAAGTACTCATCGGGAAACTCGGCGCAAAGCGCGCGGATGGCGTCGCGGATTTCGTGGAAGTTGTTCGATTGGGTCTGTTCGATCATGGCGCTTGCCTTGCGTTCGGTCTGTGGCGTTCGGTCTCAGGCGGACGGCCGCCTCCTTGTGATAACCGCAATAGTCGCGGCGTTCGGCCCGGTGGACAATCAGCCTTTCCGAAAGCGCGCCTTCCACCGGGGTTAAGTCCCGGCGGGGCCTGCGGGGCCATGCACCGGCCGGGGCCTTTCGCTTTCGCCAAAGTCCACCATTGGCATTGTCAAATAGCGCGAACCCCGCTTTGGCGACATGCTCCGGGCTATCCGGCGCATGCGCCGCCTGACCGCCGACTGACCGCTGCCCCGTGGACATGCACCCCCTCGCCTCCCGCCTGCAAGCCCTGATCCGCCCCGCAGACCATATCTGGTGGGGGCAAGCCACCGCCGAGCCGCTGACGCTGACGCGCGCACTGGTGGAGCACCGCCACGCCATCGCCCAGGGCGGACGGCTCAGTGTCTTTGTCGGCATCGGGCAGTCAGACACCTTGCAGCCGGCCCAGGCCGACGTGCTCGACTTCTTCGGCTACGCCGCCAGTGGCCCGCACCGGCAACTGGCCAGGGCCGGCGTGCTGGACATCGTGCCCAGCCACTATTCGCACCTGCCCGGGCTGATCCGCCAGGGCACGCTGCGGGCAGACGTGGCGCTGGTTCAGGTCTCGCCCGCCGACGAGCAGGGGCGCCACAGCCTGGGGCTGGTGCATGAATACATCCCCGCGGCGCTCGACCGCGCCCGCGTCATCATCGCCGAGGTGAACCCGCAGGTGCCGTGGACCCACGGCAGCCGCTACCTGACCGCGGACGACATCGACCTGCAGGTCGAAGCGCTGCACCCGCCGATCAGCCTTGAGCGCAGCGCGCCCGGCCCGGCCGAACAGGCGATTGCACGCCACATCGCCGCTTGGGTGGAGGATGGCGCCACCCTGCAGATGGGCATCGGCAACCTGCCTGAGGCCGTGGTGGCGGCGCTGCATGGCCACCGCGACCTGGGCCTGCACAGTGGCGCGATCGGCGACGGCATTGCGGCGCTGGCCGAAGCCGGGGTGCTGACCAACGCACGCAAGAGCATCGATGCGGGCGTGGGCATCGCCGGCATCCTGATGGGCAGCGAACGGCTGCGGCGCTGGGCGCACCGCAATCCGCAGCTGCAGCTGCGCGAGACCGCCTATACCCATCACCCCGAGGTTCTGGCCAGCCTCGACAAGCTGACTGCCATCAACTCCGCCATCGAGGTCGACGTCACCGGGCAGGTGAACGCCGAAGTCGCCGCCGGCGTCTATGTCGGCGCCGTCGGCGGTGCCGTGGACTTCCTGCGCGGCGCCGCGCGCAGCCGCGGCGGCCTGCCCATCGTCGCGCTGCCGGCGACCGCCAAGGGCGCGAGCCGCATCGTGGCGCAGTTGTCCGGCCCGGTCAGCACGCCCCGCTCGGACGCGGGCCTGATCGTCACCGAGCACGGCGTGGCCGACCTGCGCGGCCAGACGCTGTCGCAGCGCGTGCGCCGCATGCTGGATATTGCCGCCCCCGAACACCGCGCGGACCTGGAGCGCCAGGCCCACGCCCTGCTGCGCCAGTGCGGCGCAGTCTTTGTGGCCCTTCCCGGGGACACGCTGACCGACTGACCTATTTGCTCACCCCAACACAGAGTTCCAAGGAGACTTCCATGCGCAGAGCTGCAATCGTCACTCCCCTCCGCACGCCCGTCGGCACCTTCGGCGGCAGCCTGCGCCCGGTGCCCGTGGAGGAACTGGCCGCCACCGCCGTGCGCGCCGTGGTGGAACGCAGCGGCATCGATCCCGCGCGTATCGATGACGTGGTCTTTGCCCAGTCCTACGCCAACAGCGAAGTGCCCTGCGTCGGCCGCTGGGCCGCGCTGCAGGCCGGCCTGCCGGTCGAGGTGCCGGGCATGCAGCTGGACCGCCGCTGCGGCGGCGGCCTGCAGGCCATCGTCACGGCCTCGATGATGGTGCAAAGCGGCGCCGCCGACGTGGTGATCGCGGGCGGCGTCGAGAGCATGAGCAATATCGAGTACTACACCACCGACATGCGCTGGGGCGCGCGCTCGGGCAATGTGCGCTTCTTCGACCGCCTCGACCGCGGCCGTGAACGCTCCCAGCCGGTCGAGCGCTTCGGCAAGATCTCCGGGATGATCGAGACGGCCGAGAACCTGGCGCGCGACTACGGCATCAGCCGCGAAGCGGCCGATGTCTTCGCCGCCCGTAGCCACGCACGCGCCGCGGCAGCCTGGGAGGCCGGCCGCTTCGATGCCGAGGTGGTGCCCGTGCAGGTGCCCCAGCGCAAGGGCGATCCGGTGCGGTTCACGCGCGACGAAGGCTTCCGCCCGGACACCACCCGCGAAAGCCTGGGCAAGCTGCGCACGCTGATGCCGAACGGTACCGTCACTGCCGGCAACGCCAGCCAGCAGAACGACGCGTCAGCCGCCTGCCTGATCGTGGCCGAAGACAAGCTGGCCGAACTGGGCCTTACCCCCATGGCCTCGCTGGTGGGCTGGGCGGCGGCTGGCTGCGAGCCCTCGCACATGGGCATCGGCCCGGTGCCCGCGGTGAAGAAGCTGCTGGCGCGCCTGAACCTGACGCTGGACCAGATGGACCTGGTCGAGCTGAACGAAGCTTTCGCCTGCCAGGTGCTCGCCGTGCTCAAGGGCTGGGAATGGCATGACCAGGACGCGATCGAGCAGAAGCTCAACGTGAACGGCTCGGGCATCTCGCTGGGCCATCCGATCGGCGCCACCGGCGTGCGCATCCTGGCCACGCTGCTGCACGAACTGCAGCGCCGCGGCGGCCGCTATGGCCTGGAAACCATGTGCATCGGCGGCGGCCAGGGCATTGCCGCGGTCTTTGAACGCTACTGAGCCTGAAGAAGACCTGACATGATCCGCGATAACGAAGACGCCTGACCCATGCCCACGCGCAAAGCTGCCCGCCCCAATGACGGGCAGCTTTGCCTTGAGACTGCCTGCCCTGACATGACAGATTCCACCGCTACGCCGGCCGCTGGCCTGCCTCCCCCCTCCCCCAGCACCGGCGCCCTGAGCCACCTGCGGGTGCTCGATCTCTCGCGCGTGCTGGCCGGGCCGTGGTCTACCCAGAACCTGGCGGACATGGGCGCCGACGTGATCAAGATCGAAAAGCCCGGCGAAGGCGACGATACGCGCCACTGGGGGCCCCCGTTCCTCGCTGACGAGGCCGGCACGCCGACCCGGCAAGCTTGCTATTTCACCGCCGCCAACCGCAACAAGCGCTCGGTCACGGTGGACATGGCCACGCCGGAGGGACAGGAACTGATCCGCGGACTGGCCCGGCAGAGCGATGTGGTGGTGGAGAATTTCAAGACCGGCGGCCTCAAGCGCTACGGGCTGGACTATGAAAGCCTGAGTGCGCTCAACCCGCGCCTGATCTACTGTTCGGTCACGGGGTTTGGCCACACCGGCCCCTACGCGGCGCGGCCCGGCTACGACCTGCTGATCCAGGCCATGAGCGGCCTGATGAGCATCACCGGCCACGCCGACGGCGAGCCCGGCGGCGGCCCGATGAAGGTAGGCGTGGCGGTGATCGACCTGTTCACCGGCATGTACGCCACCACCGCCATCCTGAGCGCGCTGGAAGCGCGCCACTTCACCGGCCGCGGACAGCATATCGACATCGCCCTGCTGGATGTGGCGATGGCGGTGCTGGCCAACCAGGGTGCGGGCTTCCTGAATGCCGGCGACGTCCCCCGACGCCAGGGGAATATCCATCCCAGCGTGGTGCCCTACCAGGACTTCCCGACGGCCGACGGCAATATGCTGCTGGCCATCGGCAACGACGGTCAGTTCGCGCGCTTCTGCGATGCCGCGGGCGTGGACTGGGCGCGCGACGAGCGCTATGCCACCAACACCGGCCGCGTCAACAACCGCAAGACGCTGATCGCGATGATGATGGCGCTCACGCGCACCCGGCCCACGGAGGATTGGGTCACGCTGCTGGAAGCCAGTTCCGTGCCTTGCGGCCCCATCAACAACATCGCCCAGGCCCACGCCGACCCCCATGTGCAGCACCGTGGCCTGCGCGTCGAGCAAGAGCGCTATCCGGGAGCACAGCCGCCCGCCGGCGAGTCTGTGAACCAGGTGGTCACCGCGGCCAGCCCGCTGCGCCTGTCGGAGACGCCCCCGACGCTGCGCTTTGCCCCGCCCGCGCTGGGCCAGCACACCGACGAGGTGCTGCGCGACTACCTGCAGCTCAGCCCGCAGCAACTGGAAGCACTGCGCGCCAGGCGCGTGGTGTAAGGGGCCAGGCGGCTTTCGGCGGACAAGAAATCCGTCTTTGCCGATTGCTGATTGCACCGTGCAACGGGCACACATACACTGGCGCCGTTCGGCTGGCACGCCGCCTTGCCGAACGGTTTTTCCAGCACAAGGATTCCCGCGAGATGCCACCGGACCGAGACACCCCACCACGGATCAGCGACATCCCACGCCACTGGGCCGCCCAGACACCCGGCCATGTGGCCGTGTTCGAGGAAGGCCGGACCACCACCTATGCGCAGCTGTGGGCGGGCATCGAGGATGCGCAGCGCTATCTGCAAGCGCAGGGCGTCGGCACCGGCGATCGGGTGCTGATCACGGCCGAGAACTGCCTGGCGGTGATCACGCTGGTGTTCGCCTTGTCGGAACTGGGCGCATGGCCGGTCGTCGTCAACGCCCGCCTGTCGGAGCGGGAAATCGAGGTGATCCGCGCCCACTGCCAGCCGCGCCTGATGCTGTTCACCCACGCTGTGTCGCCCGATGCCCTGCGCCACGGCGTGCGCTACCGGGCCAGGGAGATTGCCCCGGCCGGCCTCGGCCCGCTGATGGCAGGCGCGGTCGACGAGGCCGGCGAGCGCGAGCCTGAAGCGCTGGCGCGTGACGTCGCCGCGTTGATCTACACCTCAGGCACCACCGGACAGCCCAAGGGCGTGATGGTCACCCACCGGGGCTTGCTGCACTTTGCGCGCGTCACGGTGGCGTCGCGCCGTATGCAGGCAGACGACTGCGCCTATGCGGTCATGCCTATGTCGCATGTCTTCGGGCTGGGGACGCTGCTGGTTTCGACCCTGCAGGCCGGCGCCAGCCTGTACCTGAGTGCCCGCTTCCATGCCGCGGACGTCACCGCCGCGATCCGGCAGGGTGCGATCACGCTGCTGCAGGGCGTGCCAACGATGTTCAACCGCATCGTCGCCCATGTGCGGGCAACGGCCATGCCCCTGCAGCCTTCGCCGCGGCTGCGCTATCTCTACACCGGCGGCGGGCCGATCGATCCGACGCTCAAGCACGACGTCGAGGCGATGTTTGGCCAGCCGCTCCACCATGGCTACGGCATGACCGAATATGCGGGGTCGCTGTTCGTGACCCGCATGGACCGGCCGCGCACCGACTGCTCGGCGGGCGAGATCGTCGAAGGCGCAGAACTGCGGGTAGTCGGGCCGCAGGGCAAGCCGGTGCCGCAGGGGGAACCCGGCGAGCTATGGATCAGAGGGCCCGGTGTGATGCGCGGCTACTACCGCGCACCGGACCTGACCGCCGAGGCCCTGCGGCCCGACGGCTGGCTCAGCACCGGCGACATCGGCCGGCTGGATCCCGACGGCGCGCTGTTCATCGTCGGCCGCACCAAGGACCTGATCATCCGCTCGGGCTTCAATGTCTACCCGATCGAAGTCGAATCGGTCATCAACACGCATCCGTCCGTGCGCGTATCGGCCGTCATCGGGCAGCCCACCGCGGACGGCAACGAAGAAGTGATCGCCTTCGTCGAAATCAGGGATGGCGAGAAATTCGATGCGCCGGCGCTGCACGACTATCTGGTAGACCGCCTGTCGCCGTACAAGCGCCCGGCGCGGATCCTGCGCGTGGCCTCGATCCCCACCACGGCCAGCGGCAAGCTGCTGAAGCACCAGCTGCGGCAGATGCTGGCGGACAAGAACTAGGGCCGCCGGCCGCCCTCAGTCCTGGCGCCCGAGGCCGTCCTCGACCAGCAGGTCCACCAGCTTGCGCGCAAACAGCGGCAAGGCGTCGAGGTCGGCCACGCATACCTGCAGCTTGCGCTCGGCCCATTCATCGTTGAGCTGGACGATGCGCAGCGCCATCGTCTTCGCATGGCGGCTGGCGGTAGTCTCCGGCAACACGCCGACGCCGACATTGGCCTCGATCATCCGGCAGGCGGTCTCGAAGTTGCTGACCTGCACGCGCCAGCGCAGCGTGCGCTGCAGGTCGGTCGCGGCGCGCAACAGGAAATTGTGGATCGCGCTGGCCTCAGGCAAGCCGATGAAGTCGTAATCCAGCGTATCGATAAAATCCACGCTGCCGCGCTCGGCCAGCGGATGGCTCAGCGCGGTGGCCAGCACCAGGCGGTCGCGCCGGTATGGCATCACTTCCAGCCCTTCCGTGCGCACGTTGCCGGCAATGATGCCGATGTCCACCATGCCCTCCTGCACCGCGCGCACGATATCCGGGCTCAGGCGCTCGTGCATGTCGATGGTCACGTCCGGATGGCTGACGAGATAGCTGCGCAGCACCGCCGGCAGGAACTCGCTCATCGCGGTGGTGTTGGCGAAGACGCGCACATGGCCCTTCACGCCCGCCGCGTATTCCTGCAGATCGCCGCTCAGTTGCTCCAGCTGGCGCAGCACGCGGCGCGCGTGGGCGAGCAGGGTCTCCCCCGCCCCGGTCACCTTCACGCCCTGGCTGCTGCGGCTCAGCAGCTTGACGCCGACGTGCTCCTCGAGGTTCTTGATGCGCGTGCTGGCCGCGGCCAGCGACAGGTGTGAGCGTTGTGCACCGCCGGTCAGGCTCTGGGCCTCCGCAATATGCGTGAACAGTTTCAGGTCGACCAGATCAAAGCGCATGACATCATTCCGCAGCGTAGGGCCGGATTATCTCGCAAAGCGAGGCGCGCAGTACACCCGGCCGGCTTCATGAGCCGTTCTACCGCCCACCCTGTCAGGCGACCGAGCGCTGCCGCTGCGCTGCGCGCACCACCGCCAAGCGCCTGGCAGTCTCCATCGATAATCCGAAGCGGTCGTAGAAAGCGCAGTCCAGATCACTGTTGGCGGGCCATCCGACCATCCGCCGGGCCTCGCCAATGCCGGCGTCGCCGGCCATGACCTCGAACAGCAGCCGCATCAGCCGTTGCGTGCGGCACAGGTCGGTCAGCGCCGTGCCCTGCGAAAACAGCATGCGGCGCAGCTGCGCCGTGGACATGCCCAGCCGTTCCGCGATAAAGGCAGCATTCCAGGCGT
Source organism: Cupriavidus sp. UYPR2.512 (assembly GCF_000379565.1). NCBI lineage: Bacteria > Pseudomonadati > Pseudomonadota > Betaproteobacteria > Burkholderiales > Burkholderiaceae > Cupriavidus > Cupriavidus sp. UYPR2.512. Next base: position 90,388 of record NZ_KB902931.1, read on the forward strand.
AATGGGGTTGCAGGAAGACCCGCTTGCAGATGCGGTGGTGCAGGCATTCCTGTTGCGCCGCGGGGATCATGTGCCGGATCTCAAGGGTGCACGCGGCCGGCTGAGTGCTGCTGCCATCCAGGTGCAGCGCAAAGGCTTCAAACGGTTCGATGGTGAGTTGCTGGCCCGGCAGCAGCAGGCGCTCATAGCCGCGCCGCCTGAGCACCAGCCTGCCGTGGGCGGCCGAGACCGACAGCGGGAAGGCCAGCAACAACTGCTGCAGGCTGACGTGCATGTGGGACTGCAGATGGGCGTGCATGGTGGCTCGGGAAGCGGACAGGATCAGACTGCATGATCGCCGCTAATCGGATCAGCCGCCTCTGCCATTTCCGAATGCACCGTTCACCGCCGCCGCATGCGGGAGGGAGCGAACCCGCCGACTGCAGGACTAACGCAGATCACGCGGTGAACGGCAGGCTGCGATGCCGCTTGCCAGTAAGGGCCGCGACGGCATTCGCCAGTGCCGGCGCGATCGGCGGCACCGCGGTCTCGCCAATGCCGGTCGGCGGGTCGGCCGATGGCACGATATGCACCGCGATCTGCGGCGGCAGGTCCGCATGGGTGGCCAGCCGGTAGTCGTTCCAGTTGGCTTGCTGGACCACGCCATCCTTCAGCGTGATCTGCGCGCCGGGCAGGGTGGTGCCCAGCCCCATCATCAGGCCGCCCTGGACCTGCGCCTCGACCGTGCGCGGGTTGATCGGCATGTTGCAGTGGACGGCCGCGGTCACCCGGTGCACCACCGGCTGGTTGCCGCGCATCGAGGCCTCGACGATGTACGCGACCACGGTATCGAACGATTCATGCACCGCCACCCCCCAGGCACGCCCGGCCGCGAGGCGCCGCTTGCCATAGCCGGAGCGCTCGACCGCCAGGTCCAGTGCCGCCAGGTGACGCTTGTGCTCACGCAGCAGCATGCGGCGGTAGGCCACGGGATCGAGCCCGCCCGCGCGCGCCAGTTCATCGACCAGGGTCTCCATGACGTAAGCCGTGTGCGTGTGCCCCACCGAGCGCCACCACAGCACAGGCACGTTGACCTTGGGATGATGGATCTCGAGCGCGATCGGGAACGGATAGGCACTGTCGTTCACACCCTCGACCATGGTCGAGTCGACCCCGTTCTTCACGGTGAATGACTCGAACGGGGTACCGCCGGTAATGGACTGGCCGACGATGACGTGCTTCCAGGCCAGCACCCTGCCCTTGCCGTCGTGGCCGATCTCAACGCGGTGCAGGTGCATCGGGCGGTAATAACCGCCGCGCACGTCGTCTTCGCGCGTCCAGATCATCTTGACCGGCTCCCGGCGGCCGGCCGCATAGCGCGCCTTGGCCACCTGCGCGGCCTCGAACAGGTAGTCGGACGTGGGCACGGCACGCCGGCCGAAGCCGCCGCCGGCCATCATGGTGTTGAACGTCACCTGTTCCGGCTTCAGGCCGAGCACGGCCGCGACGTTGGCCTGGTCGACGGTCTGGAACTGCGAGCCGGCCCAGACCGTGCATTGGTTGCCGCGAAAGTCGATGGTGCAGTTGAGCGGCTCCATCGGCGTGTGCGCCAGGTACGGGAAGACATACTCGGCGGTGAGCTTGTGTGGCGCGGTGGCAAGCGCCGAAGTGTCTGCCGTCCTGGCCTGCACGCCGGGCCGGGCCGCCAGTTCGCGGTAGCGCGCCAGCAGTGCATCGCTATCCGGCTTCTCGACACCGCTGGTATCCCATTCCACCTGCAGCACCTCGCGCGCCGTACGCGCCGGCCAGAAGCCATTGGCCACGATCGCCAACCCGGCCGCGCCGCCGACCAGCGGCACCTGGTAGACCTCTTCCACGCCGGCGATGGCCTTGGCGCGCGCGGCGTCGAAGCGGGTGACCCTGGCGCCGAACACCGGCGGATGCACCATGACCACGGTGCGCGTGCCGGGCAGCGCCAGGTCGATGCCGAACTGCTGCCTGCCGGTGGATTTGTCGCGCGCATCGAGCCGGCCGGTGGGCTTGCCGATCAGCCTGAACTGCTGCGGCGACTTCAGCTGCACGCTCGCGGGCACCGGCTCGGCCAGGGCCGCGGCTGCCAGTTCGCCGTACGTGGCCCGGCGGCCGTCGGGCGCGGTCACCACGCCGGCCTCGGCCTTCAGTTGCCCGGCCGGCACCCCGAAGCGCCTGGCGGCCGCCCCGAGCAGCATTGCGCGCATGCGCGCGCCGACCTCGCGATACTGCGTCCACGAGTTCTTCATGCTGGTCGAGCCACCGACCATCTGGATATGGAACACCGGATCCTTATAGGCCTCGCCGGCCGGGGCCAGCTGGCAGCGCACCTTGCTCCAGTCCGCATCCAGTTCCTCGGCCACCAGCATCGGCAGCGCCGTCTGCACGCCCTGCCCGAATTCAAGCTTGCCGATCGTGACCATCACCGTGCCGTCGGCATCGATACTGACGAAGGCCGACGGCTGCACCGGCGCCTTGGGCTGCGCGGCCGCATCCGTCTGCGCGCCAAGCGGAACGGCACAAAGCGCGAAGCCTGAGCCGACGCTCAGTTTCAGGAAGGTCCGCCGGTCGATGCCGCCGCTTGCCTGCTGCATGAGTCTCATGGCATCTCCTCAGCCGATAGCCTTGGCTGCATCCTTGACCGCGGCATGGATACGCGCGTAGGTGCCGCAGCGGCACAGGTTGGCGCTCATGGCCTGGTCGATGTCGGCATCGGTCGGGCGCCGGTTGACCTTGAGCAGCGCCACCGCCGACATGACCTGGCCACTCTGGCAATAGCCGCACTGCGTGACGTCGTTGCGCACCCAGGCCTCTTCGACTGCCCGCCCCACCGGGTCTTCGCCGATGCCCTCGATCGTGGTGAGCTGCCGGCCGGCGATGGAGGACACCGGCGTCACGCACGCGCGGCGCTGCTGGCCGTCGACATGCACCGTGCACGCGCCGCATACGGCGATGCCGCAGCCGAACTTGGTGCCGGTCAGGCCCAGCGTGTCGCGCAATACCCACAGCACCGGCGTGTCGCCGGGCACGTCGACCTGCTGGGTCTTGCCGTTCAGTTGAAAGGAGATCATGGCTGGCTCCCGCTGCTCGTGTCCTTGGACGGGGTCAAGGCGCCCGATCCGGCGATGGCGCGCAGGTTCTGCAGGAATGCTTCATCGGCTGCGGCGCGCGTGGGCCCGGCAGCGGTGCGCAACGGCTCGCGCGTATCGCACGGCGCGCCGTTGCGTATCCACTGGCGCACCTGTTCGTCGAACGCAGGTTTGTCCAGCGGCGGCAATTCACGCCCTGGCCCTGGCTGCCAGCCCCATGCCACCAGATGGTCGGTCGCCATGTGTTCTTCGAGCATCGCCAGCGACCGGCCGCCGTTGCTCCTGGTGTCGCGCAAGACCTTGCACAGCGCCGGCCCGGACAGGCCCAGCCATGACATCTTCATCTTCGCCGGCGGCATGTGCCAGCCCGGCTGGCCGTCAGTATCGAGCCCGGGCGGCGCATGCGCGAGCGGACTGTTCTGGGTGGCATGGCAGGTGGCGCATTGCAGCGGCGGCACGCCCTTGCCGTCGACGCCACGCTGCACCGGTGGAAAGTGCACCCGTTTCGCATCGCCCTGCAGCGGGCCGTCCGGCACGTGGCAATTCAGGCAGCGGGCATGCAGCAGCACCCGTTCGATCTGCGCGAAGGCTTGCAGCCCGGCGTTGCGGTCCGGTGTGGCGGAAACCTGCGTTGGCTGGAAGGATCCGCCGGGCCCGGCAGCAAAAGCAAGCGCCGGAAGCGTCAGGACAGACCCCGCTAAAAACTGGCGCATGGCAGCGACGAGTGGGTTGCGGGCGTCATGCTTCATGGGGCCTCCTTCACCGTCGTCGACGTGCTTGATCGTTGTAGTGCCTGATGCGATCCTTGGCAAGACGAAACGGAATCGGCGCGGGCGCGCGTTCCCGCTCCGGCACGCTCAACTTGGGTACTCGCTCTCCCGCTCGCTGCAGAGGTTGTGGTGCCTGATCGGCAAACAGCACTTTTTCAAGGGGGTCGCCAGCGCTGCAATGTCGCAATGAAGTTCTATCATGCAGACGAAGCGCACTGCCGATCGAAGGCTTGGCGCGCTCCGACCAAACGGCCTGTGATGCATATGGACCAAGATTCGCGACAAGACGCGTCTGATGGATCGGTGATGTTCGCGGACGTCTGCGACAGCACCAGACTCTACGAGCAGGCCGGCGATGCGGTGGCTCTTGGCGCAATCCGCCAGTGCCTCGCGCTGATGAAGTCCCACTCCGCCGCCGCGCAAGGCCGGGTGGTCAAAACCATCGGTGACGAAATCATGGTGCTGTTTCCTGACGCGGAAAATGCGATGCGGGCGGCACTGGACATGCAGGAGGCCGTCGCCGGGCTGCCGCCGATCATCGGCGCTCCGCTGGCGATCCATATCGGCTTTCACCATGGTCCGATCCTGTCCGACGAATCCGGCGACCTGTTCGGCGACACCGTGAACCTTGCCGCCCGACTGGCCAGCCTGGCATCGAGAGGCCAGATCATCACCAGCAAGAACGCGGTGGAGCAACTGTCCGCAGGGCTGCGCCAGATGACACGTTACCTGTATCCCATACAGGTGCGCGGCAAGAACCAGATGATCGAGCTGTACGAAGCAATCTGGCAGCAGAGCATTGACCTGACCCTGGTGGCCCCGGTGGATCTTGCACTGGCCCGTTCGGCATTGCTCTCGCTACGGTATCGGGGAACCGTCTTCGAAATGAACACCGCCTCGCCGCCTGTCACCATCGGCCGGGACACGACCATGAGCATTGTTGTCACCGACCGGCAGGTGTCGAGATTCCAGGCCACGGTGGAGCCGCGCGGCGGCCGCTTTGTCCTGATCGACAGAAGCTCGAACGGCACCCACGTGAAGATCGATGGCGAAAACGCCCTCATCCTGCGCCGGGATGAAATCACGCTCAGGGGTCATGGCTGGATCACCTTTGCCCAGCCGAAAGAATGCATCGACGAGGGTATCGAGTTCTTTGTCGACGAGAAGTGATGCCGGCAGGAACCGTGCGGCCGCAACCAATCGGAACAGGTCGCGGCCGCGCGTGGCTGTTTACCCTCCCAGCTCCTGAAAGGCGTGCCCGTTGGCTTCCAGCCCCTTCAACATTCCGGGTGGCAACGCGTTCTCCGGGACCGTCCCTTCAAGTTGCCACTCCTTTGCGTCGGCGAGGTCCTGAAGTCCTGCCCCCTTGCGCACATAGAGTCCCAGCGTCGGTTTCAGCAGATTGATGTAAAAGTCGTACTCCTGCATTTGCGAATCTCCCACGAAAATCCTGATTTGCCTGGCTCGTGCGCTCAAGCGCCGGAGTCTCCTGCAGCGATGGTGCTATCCGCCTTTTTGGGTGCAGCGCCCGTGGCGGCAGCTTTGCCCGCCTTCGGCTTGCGCACTGCCTCCACTTTCCTGAAGATTACTTCTTCGCTTGCCTTGTCGTAGCCAAGCTCGACGCTGTCGCCGGATTTCAGCTTGTCGCCGAGGATCTCCTTGGCCAGCCCGGTCTCGACAGACTGGCGGATCTGGCGCCGCAGCTCCCGCGCACCGAACTCAGGCTGGTATCCCACCTCGACCAGGTGATCGACCAGGTCATCGTCGAGCCTGACCGTGATGTCCTGCGCGGCGGCGGTGCGCACCACGCGCTCCAGCTGGATCTGCACGATCGCGCGGATGTTCTCGCGCGACAGCGCATGGAACACGATGATGTCGTCGATGCGGTTCAGGAACTCGGGCCGGAAGTGTCCCTTCAGCACCTTCATCAGCGCCTCGCGCAAGTCCTTCTCGGACATGCGCTTGTCCTCGGGCTGCTCCAGGTTATCCATGATGATCGGCGCGCCCAGGTTGCTGGTGGCGATGATGACGGTGTTGCTGAAGTCCACCACGCGGCCCTTGCCGTCGGTCAAGCGGCCATCGTCGAAGACCTGTAGCAGAACGTTGTTCACGTCAGGGTGGGCCTTCTCGATCTCATCCAGCAGAATCACGCTATAGGGCTTGCGCCGCACGCGCTCGGTCAGCTGCCCGCCTTCGTCGTAGCCGACATAGCCCGGGGGCGCGCCGATCAGCCGGGCCACCGCATGGCGCTCCATGTACTCGGACATGTCGATGCGGATGATGGCCTGCTCGTCGCCGAACACAGTTTCCGCCAGGGCCTTGGCCAGCTCGGTCTTGCCGACCCCGGTCGGCCCGAGGAAGAGGAAGGTCGCGATCGGGCGGTTGGCCTGCCCCAGACCGGCACGCGACAAGCGCACCGCGTCGCTGACCGCGACCACCGCGTCGTGCTGCCCCACCACGCGCTCGCGCAGCCGCTCTTCCATCTTCAGCAGCTTCTGGCGCTCTTCCTGGGTCAGGTCGGTCACCGGGATGCCGGTCAGGCGCGACACCACTTCGGCAATGGCCGCAGCCGTCACCTCCAGGGTCTCCGACCCCGTCTTGCGCTGCCAGGCCTCGGTCAGCGCATCAAGCCGCTTCTGCTTGTCATTGATGCGGTCCTCGAAGCCCTTGGCCTCGTCAAAGCGCTTGCGCGACGACGCATAGTCCTGCTCGCGCTTGAGCTGGCCGATCTCGGCCTCCAGTTCCTGGATATCCGCGGGACGCGAGGTGGCGCCGATGCGCACGCGCGCGGCGGCCTGGTCGATCAGGTCGATGGCCTTGTCCGGCAGGAAGCGCGAGGCGATGTAGCGGTCCGACAGTTCCGCCGCGGCCACAAAGGCATCGTCGGCGAACGTGACCTGGTGGTGCGCCTCCAGCTTGTCGCGCAGGCCGCGCAGGATGACGATGGTCTGCTCGACGGTTGGCTCCGGCACCAGCACCGGCTGGAAGCGCCGCTCCAGCGCCGCGTCTTTCTCGATGTACTTCTGGTATTCGTTCAGCGTGGTGGCGCCGATCAGGCTCAGTTCCCCGCGCGCCAGCGCGGGCTTGAGCACGTTGGCGATATCGAGGCCGCCCTCGCCGCCGCCCTGCCCCGCGCCGACAATGGTGTGCAGTTCATCGATAAACAGGATCAGCTCGTCGTTCTTGGCGCTCACCTCGTCAATCAGCTGCTTGGCACGCTCCTCGAACTCGCCGCGGTACTTGGCCCCGGCGACCATCGAGTTGATATTCACCTCAACCAGGCGCTTGCCGCGCAGCACCTCCGGCACATCGCCATTGACGATGCGCTGCGCCAGGCCTTCCACGATGGCGGTCTTGCCCACGCCCGGCTCGCCGATCAGCACCGGGTTATTCTTCTTGCGCCGCGCCAGCACTTCGATCGTGCTCTCGATCTCCTGCGCACGGCCCAGCACCGGATCGAGCTTGCCCTGCCGCGCAATCGCGGTCAGGTCGCGCCCGAACTTGTCCAGCGTGGGCGTGCCGGTCGGCGTGTCGACGCGGCCATCCTCGGCGCCCTTGCCGACCACCTTCACCACCTTCTGGCGCAGCGCCTCGGGGGTGACGCCATACTTCTTGAGCAGCGTCCCGGCGATACTGTCCGGCACTGAGGCCAGGCCGATCAGCAGATGCTCGGGGCCAACATAGGAATGCCCCAGGTCGCGCGAGGCCTGGAAGGCATGCTGGAAGGCCTTCTTCAGCCGCGGCGAGATCGTCATCCGGTCGATGGCCGCGTCGGGCCCGGCGCTGCCGGTCTGCGCGTGCTCGTCGATATATCCCTTGATATCCTGCGGGGAGAGCTTGAGCTCCTTGAGCAGCGCCGTGCAGACATCGGTATCGGCGAGCACGTAGAGCAGATGCTCGGTGTCGAGTTCATTGCGCCGCAACTCGTGGGCCTTCTCCGCGGCGCGCTGCAGCAGCTCCATGGTCTGCTCGCTGAAGGCATCAGTGGGATCGACGGATTCGCGCGGCACTTCGGTGGAGAATCCGGGATGCTCGTCATCATCCATCCCGCCTCCCATTCCCCGGAAGAAGCGGGACAGGCCGCCGCCACCCAGCAGGGAATCGAACGGGTTGAGCATGTCCTGGTGGCGCAGCAGCTGCCGGTAGTCGTAGTCGCAGATCGACATCGTCTTGCGCTCGCCGTCCTGAACCACGGTCACCCGCGCCACAGCGGGACGTGCGTTGCAGATTTCGCATAGGGTCGGCATGATGGACTTTCCTCCACAGGTAGGTCGCATTGCTTCAACAGAGGGCCGTTGCGCGCGGGCAGGGCCGCGCCGCAGCGGCGCAGAAAAGCGGGCATGAGCCGCGCTTACGTGATGGTGGGCCGGCCTGCCATTACGTCACCTCCGAACGCACCACGCGCACGGGCACTGACTTGTAGGACGGGGTGCCGCTGTCCTCGTCGATATAGTCGAGCGGCACCAGCTTGTTGGCTTCCGGATAGTAGGCGGCGACCGAGCCGGGCGAGATCTCATATTCGATCGCAGTGAGCTTTTCGAAACGCAGCTGCCGGCCCGCTGCGATGGTCTCGATGTCGACCAGGTCGCCATGCTCCAGGCCGCGCGCGGCCAGGTCGGCCTCATTCATGAACAGTACGTCGCGCCGCCCGAACACGCCCCGGTAGCGATCGTCCATGGCATAGATGGTGGTGTTGTACTGGTCATGGCTGCGGATGGTCACCAGCCGCAGGACATCGTCGGCAAGGACTTCCTTGTCTTCGTGCAGCCCTTTGAACACGTAGAACTCGGCCTTGCCCGACGGCGTTTCCCATTTGCGCTCGGTCGGCGGCAAGGGCATGCGGAATCCGCCGGGAATCCGCACGCGCGTGTTGAAATCCTCAAAGCCGGGCACCGTCTTCTCGATCAGGTCGCGGATCCTGTCGTAGTCGGCAACCAGCTCCAGCCATGGCACCTTGCTGTCAGGCAGGGTCGCGGTGGCAATGCCCGCCACGATGGCCGGCTCGGAGCGCAGGAACCCGGACGCCGGCGCCAGCTTGCCGGCCGAGGCATGCACCATCGACATCGAATCCTCCACCGTCACCGATTGCGGCCCGGTCTCCTGCACATCCAGTTCGGTGCGGCCCAGGCAGGGCAGCACATAGGTCTCCCTGGCCACCAGCAGGTGGGTGCGATTGAGCTTGGTCCCGACATGCACGCTCAGGTCGAGCTTGCCCATGGCGGGGAAGCACTGGTCGGGATCAGGCAAGGCGACCGCGAAATTCCCGCCCAGGCAGAACAGCGCCCTGGACTTGCCATCGATCATCGCCTGCATCGCGTTGACGGCATCGTGCCCGTGTCCGGCGGGCGGGCTGAAGCCGAAGGTGTCCTCGATTCGCTGCAGGAAGCCGGCCGACGGCTTCTCGGTGATACCGACAGTCCGGTTCCCCTGAACATTGGAGTGGCCGCGCAAGGGGCAGATACCGGCGCCGGGCTTGCCGAAGTTGCCGCGCAGCATCAGCAGGTCGCACAGCAGGCGGACATTGGCCGTGCCTTCGTTGTGCTGGGTCACGCCCATGCCGTAGGTGACGATGGTGGCATTTGACTTCGCGTAGGCCGCCGCCACCCGCTCCAGGTCCGCGCGGGCCAGCCCGCAAGTCTTTTCGATATCCGCCCATTCGGTCGAGCGCAGATCGTCGGCCAGCGCCTCGAAGCCCTCGGTGTGGACCGCGATGAAGTCGTGGTCCAGCACATTGCCCTGGCTGGATTCCAGGTCCAGCAGCGCTTTCATCACCCCCTTGATGGCCGCGGCGTCGCCACCGGCGCGGACCAGAAAATAGGACGACGCAATCCGGGTGGAACCATAGGTGGCCATCTCGACCATGTTCTGCGGGTCAGCGAAGCGCTCCAGCGCCCGTTCGCGCAGCGGGTTGAACACCAGGATCGGCACCTTGCGGCGCGATGCCTCATGCAGCGTCCCCATCATCCGCGGGTGGTTGGTGCCCGGGTTGTGGCCGATCGAAATGATCAGCTCGCACGTGTCGAAGTCTTCCAGCGACACCGTGCCCTTGCCAATGCCGATCGAGCGCGGCAGGCCCACGCTGGTGGGCTCGTGGCACATGTTCGAGCAATCGGGGAAGTTGTTCGTGCCATATTCCCGCGCAAACAGCTGGTACAGGTAAGCGGCCTCGTTGGAAGCCCTGCCCGAGGTATAGAACTCGACCTGGTCGGGCGCCAGCCCGCGCAGGATCTCGCCGATGCGCGCGAACGCGGCCTCCCACTCGACCGCGCGGAAGGTGTCGGTGGCGCGGTCGTAGACCAGGGGATGCGTCAGCCGGCCAAAGTCTTCGAGCTCGTAGTCCGTGCGGTTCAACAGCGACGACACCGTGTTCGCCGCAAAGAACTCGGGGGGCACCCGCTTCGTCGTTGCTTCCCAGGTCACGGCCTTGGCGCCGTTCTCGCAGAACTGGAAGGTCGACCGGTGCTCCTTGTCGGGCCATGCGCAGCCGGGGCAATCGAAGCCGTCGGGCTGGTTGGTCCGCATCAGGGTGATCGGCGCCCTGACGGTATCCATCTGCGTCCGGATCGCGGTGGCGGTTGCCTTCAGCGCACCCCAGCCGCCGGCGGGACCGTCGTACTTCCTGATACCAGGCACTTCGCGTCGATTGGCCATGTTTGCTCCTTGTGCCGCGCCAGGTTGCTGGTGACGGCGTTGGGGTTAGTCACGCGAACAACTCCTGCTGCCGGTTTGCTCCCCGCGCCCGCTTGCGGGAGAGGAGCCGGGGGGGAGAGGGCTGGCGCTGGCATACCGACAGCCTTTACTTCGTGGATGCACCGGCCCTCTCCCCCACCCCTCTCCCGCAGGCGGGAGAGGGGTGCGTGTGCCTGGGCGCGTGGTACTGCAGATGTCCCCCTCAGGAATAGAGCTTCGCCACCCGCTCCAGCGGCACCGGCTTGATCCGCGAGGCCTGCCCGGCGCAGCCGAAGGCCTCGAAGCGCAGCTTGACCACGCTCCTCGCCCCCTTCTTGGCCGCCAGCAGCGCCTTGCGCGGATCGAACTCGCTGCGGTCGTCGGACAAGGACTTGCGGATCGCCCCGGTCATGGCCAGGCGGATATCCGTGTCGATATTCACCTTGCGCACCCCCATCCTGATGCCGCGCAGGATCTCCTCGACCGGCACGCCGTAGGTCTCCTTGATGTCGCCGCCGTACTGGCGGATGATCTCCAGCCATTCCTGCGGCACCGAGCTGGAGCCGTGCATCACCAGGTGGGTGTCAGGGATCTGCTCATGGATCTCGCGGATGCGGTCCATCGCCAGGATGTCGCCGGTGGGCTTGCGCGAGAACTTGTAGGCGCCGTGGCTGGTACCGATGGCAATGGCCAGCGCATCCACGCCGGTGCGGGCGACAAAGTCGCGCGCCTGGGCCGGGTCGGTCAGCATCATGTCGTGCGACAGCGTGCCCTGCGCGCCCACGCCGTCCTCTTCGCCAGCCTGGCCGGTTTCGAGCGAGCCCAGGCAGCCCAGTTCGCCCTCCACCGACACGCCGATCGCATGCGCCATCTCGCACACGCGCCGCGTGACCTCGACGTTGTAGTCGTAGTCGGACGGGGTCTTCATGTCTTCGCGCAGCGAGCCGTCCATCATCACGCTGGTGAAGCCGGAGCGGATCGAGGCCTGGCAGATCGCCGGGCTGGAGCCGTGGTCCTGGTGCAGCACGATGGGGATGTCCGGGTGGGTCTCGGCCGCGGCCAGCACCATATGGCGCAGGTAAGCCTCGCCGGCATACTTGCGCGCGCCGGCCGAGGCCTGCAGGATGACCGGGCTGTCGGTTTCCTCGGCCGCTTCCATGATGGCGTGGATCTGTTCCAGGTTGTTGACGTTGAAAGCCGGCACGCCGTAGCCGAACTCTCCCGCGTGGTCCAGCAACTGGCGCAAGGAAATGAGTGCCATGATGAAGCTCCTTTACTGATTGCAGAATCGGTGAGGTCGGGTTCAGGCGGCGGCACGCTGTGCCAGCACGGCCAGCGCGGGCAGCGTCTTGCCTTCCAGGAATTCCAGGAACGCGCCGCCGCCCGTGGAGATATAGCCCACGCGGTCGGCAATGCCGTACTTGGCAATGGCCGCCAGCGTGTCGCCGCCGCCGGCGATCGAGAACGCCTTCGATTCAGCGATGGCCTGGGCCAGCACCCTGGTGCCGTTGCCGAACTGGTCGAATTCGAACACGCCCACCGGGCCGTTCCAGACGATGGTGCCGGCGGCCTTGAGTTGCCCTGCCAGCATCGCGGCGGTCTTGGGGCCGATGTCCAGGATCATGTCGTCGTCGGCCACGTCCTTGACGTCCTTGACCGTGGCCGCGGCGGTGGCGCTGAATTCCTTGGCGCACACCACGTCGACCGGGATCGGCACCGAGGCGCCGCGGGCGGCCATGATGTCGATGATGGTCCTGGCGTCGCCGACCAGGTCGGCTTCGGCCAGCGACTTGCCGATCTTGAGGCCGGCGGCCAGCATGAAGGTATTGGCNATGCCGCCGCCGACCACCAGGTTGTCGACCTTGTCGGCCAGCGACTTCAGGATGGTCAGCTTGGTCGAGACCTTGGAGCCGGCCACGATGGCCACCAGCGGGCGCGCCGGCTGGCCCAGCGCCTTGCCCAGCGCGTCGATCTCGGCGGCCAGCAGCGGGCCGGCGCAGGCGATCGGGGCGTACTTCGCGATGCCATGCGTGGTGGCTTCGGCACGGTGGGCGGTGCCGAAGGCATCGTTGACGTAGACATCGCACAGCTTGGCCATCTTCTG
>NZ_KB902932.1:0-5405 GCF_000379565.1 Cupriavidus sp. UYPR2.512
ACAGACAACAACCGTAGGTTTCATGCTTCCAGCAGGTTGATCTGGCCTGACTCGCCCGTTGTCTGCAAGAGCAACATATTTTCCTATAGCGGGCAGTCATTGACAACCCGGCCGGGTGGTCGGAGTTCCGATGGTTCAACTCTAGGAGATCCACTATGACAGGCAAGAATCAGCATGTTGTTCCTCACCAGGACGGTTGGGCCGTCAAGGGCGCCGGCAATCAGCGGGCAACCTCCGTGCACGACACGCAGCAACAGGCCATAGACGCGGCGCGGGACATCGCGCGCAACCAGCAATCCGAACTCGTCATCCATCGTCCGGATGGTCGTATCCGTGACAAGGACAGCCACGGCAACGACTCCTTCCCGCCGAAGGGCTGAAGTGCCATGACTGGCATCCCTACCTACCATGTGCTCGCCCTGTCAGGGGGCGGTTATCGCGGCCTGTACACGGCGACGGTTCTTGCCGAACTCGAAACCGTGCTGGGCCGTCCTATCGCTTCGCACTTTGATCTGATTTGCGGCACATCGGCAGGAGGGATGCTGGCTTTGGGGCTGGCTGCGGAAATTCCGGCCAACGAACTCAAAGCACTGTTTGAAGACGAAGGCAGCCGCATTTTTGGGTGCCGCAGTCTTGCAAGACGGCTTCTGGGATTCTGGCTGACCGCAAAGCACAACTCAGCAGGATTGCGAGGGGTGCTGACCGAGCGCTTTCAAGGGACCACGATCGGCAACCTGAAGCATCGTGTTCTCGTGCCGGCAGTCAACTACTCGACGGGCCGCGGGCAGTTCTTCAAGACGCCTCACCATCCTTCCTTTGAGTTGGATTACCGCATGAAGATCGTCGATGTTGCGTTGGCGACCGCCGCCGCGCCTGTCTACTTTCCCCTTGCACGCAACGCCCGCGGTGTCTTCGCGGATGGAGGGCTGGTGGGCAACGCCCCCGGCCTGTTCGGGTTGCACGAAGTCCATACGTTCCTGGCGCCGAAACAGAATGCGTTGGTTCGGGTGCTCTCCATTGGCACGATGACGATCGGTGCGACCGTTCGCGGCGGCGCGAGCCTTGACCGCGGATTCGGCAAATGGCGCGGGGGACTCTTCGACCTGGTGATTTCCGCCCAGGAGTCGTCGGTGGACTACATGCTGCGGCAGACGCTGGGGAGCAACTACTTCCAGATCGATGACAAGGCGACGCCTGATCAGAGCAAGGACGTGAAGGCGCTGGATCGGGTTTCCATCGGTGCCACGAATACGCTCAAGGATCGCGGCAACCACGCGGCGCAGCGAGCGCTCGGCGATCCTCTTTTTCTACCGTTTCGAGCGCACCAGGCCAGCGCCCCCATTTTCTATCACGGCCCCAACAAGAATGTTCCGGAGGCCGCATGCTGAACCTAAGCCCGCTGTTCTTTACCACTGCTGATGACGAGTCGTGCATGCATGACGAACTGGATCTGACGTTTGAGCAACGCGCCTGGATCGCCAGCGCACGCACTGATGTCAGGGACCGTCTGCGCACAGGCATCCCCCGCGTGCTGAAGGCGAGCGGCTACACCGAGGGCGTACCGCAGCCGCGCTTCTTCACGCAAGGTTCGTGGGCATACAAGACGTTGAACTCGCCGGCGCAACGTCCGCAGCAGGCGGACGTGGATGATGGCTGCTATTTGCCATTGAGTTTCGTCTCGCAGACGAAGCGCCCCAGCACTGCCGCAACGGTGTTCTTTGCCGCTGCGGAAGAGGCCTTGAAGCCGCTGGTCGAGGAAAAGAAATGGAAGCTTGTCACCGACAAGCCGACATGCATCCGCATCGTCATTGCCGCGTATGCCCACATTGATATTCCTCTGTACGCCATTCCCGACGAAGAATTTGTCATGCTCGCAAAGGCTTCGATGGAGCGATATGGCTACGATTCACTGACGGAAGCGGTGAACTTGGCGGAGCGGGATGCTTGGACGGCGCTGCCCGCTGACGAGGTGCTCCTGGCCCATCGTGAATGCAACTGGATGCCCTCTGACCCCAGGCCTGTGAAGGAGTGGTTCCTGGGCGAAGTGGAGGCCAAGGGGGAGCAGTTCCGCCGCGTTGTTCGTTACTTGAAGGCGTTCCGCGATTGGAAGTGGTCCAGCGGCGGGCCTGCTTCGATCCTGCTGATGGCCGCCGCGGCCCCGCTCTTCGAAAAACGCGATCGGCGCGACGACCTTGCCTTGCTGGATGTCGTCGCGGCACTGCCGGCCCGGTTGCGTGCAGGGGTGAACAACCCCGTGGAAGAGTCCGAGTCGCTCACGGAGCGGCTCGGCGAAGCGGGGGTCGAAGAAGCGGCGAAAGCGTTCGAAGAATTTGAAAAGGTGCTTCGCGGAGCCACCGACGCCGGCAGCCCTTCACAGGCCTGCATTTGGATGCAGGGCGAGTTCGGCCCGCGTTTTCCGAACGACCCGGATCGGGTCAAGGTGGTATCCGTCGCCGCCACCATTGCCGCGGCACCCGCCATGGCTGGTCCGAGCGAGCTTGTTGGGCGAACGAAAGCTGGATGAGCAGCGCCGAAGTGGTCGCAAACGTTATTGAGGCCTTCAAGCAGCGAGGCTTCGAGTTTGTTGGCAAAACGGATGCCGGCTGGTTCAAGTTGCACGGGTGTTTAACCCCATCCGGTACGGACAAGGGTTGTCCGTGCGAGGTTCAGCTCGACCCCACGTTCTTCGACTTGCCTCGCGTCCGGCTGCTGGAAATCCCGCCTAAGCTGCCCGCAGCGGTTCCTCATCTTGGCGCAGATGGCGGGCTTTGCTATCTCGCCAAGGGCACGGTCGTTCTGGATATCTATGATCCTGTCGGGCAGTCGCTGGCGTGCCTGCAACGCGCGGCCATTGTGTTCGGACAAATTCTGAAGGGGGAGATGATCGAAGATCTCGCGGAAGAGTTCTTCGCCTACTGGCACGGCTGGCTTTGCTTCGTGGACATGCAAGGCGAGAATTTGGGGCGACAGAACTGCTTAGTCGCGCAGGCCAATGGGAGCCCATTGTGGTTCATCACCGACAACGAAGATCGAACAACACAGAAACTGAAGTCGCTCGGCTACCAAGTTACCGATAGAACGGTGCTGACTTACCGGGTAAAGACGGGTGCACACCCCCGTCCTCTGACCGGCCATTGGCCTCCTGAAACAGTGGGGGATATCTTGGCGTGGCAAAGCACCCTTGACCCTCGGTGCCGGCGCAAGATTCATGAGCGTATCAAGGAAGGGGAAAGAAAAAAGGCCAACGGCGTTCTGATCGTCATCGAATCTCCGTTGATGACATATGGCTTTGTGGTTCTCTATGACCGCCAGCGTCCGATCCAAAAGGGCAAGCTCGCAGATCGCAGGAATTCGAGCTATGGGTTGAAGGTGATGCCCATCTCAGTGGTCAGAATCGATGATCGCTACCTTGCCCAGCGGAACATGCCCAAGTCAAAGACGCTTGCAGGTAAAAACCTGGCCGTCGTGGGATGTGGCACGATCGGTGGATATCTGTCGGACATGCTGATCAAGGCCGGTGCGGGGACATGCGGCGGAAAACTCACGTTGGTAGATTTCGACTACCTTTTCCCGCAAAACATCGGGCGTCATCGCCTGGGATTCCCGGACCTGCTGTCGAACAAAGCCGAGGCCATGTCGAAGGAACTCAAGCGCTTGGCGCCAGGCGCCGAGATTCGTGCACTCCCCGTGGATGTCAGGCAGGCCCAATTAGGAGCACTGGACCTGCTCATCGACGCCACCGGCGAAGAATCCCTCGGGCATTGGCTGTGCGGCCACTATCCGCCGCCGACGTCCATGCTTTCGGTCTGGATCGAGGGGCCGGGAACGGCTGTCCGTGCGCTTCTGAGGACGAATGCATCTGGCGCGTGCTATCGATGTCTCTGGCATAGCAACAGAAGAGGCGAACTCCGCTCTACCCTTGATCCTCTTCCTGCCATCTTGGCGGGGCATGGATGCGAGGGCTTGTACGTGCCATTCCCTGCTTCGGTGTCGGTGCACGCTGCCAGCTTGGGCGCGGAGGCGGCACTTGACTGGGTCAATGGCATCTATTCCCCTGCGTTGCGTACCAGACTGATCGACCGTGCCCATCAGCTCGCCACACCCGATTGCGATCCGATCCCGGATCGGGAGTGTCCTTTATGCAATTCCTGAGTTCCTGGGCGACCAACGACAAAAGAACGCTGCTCCATTTCTCGAAGCCCACACTGGAGACTTTCTGTCAGCATGTTCAGGCCAACGGCACCGACTGCGAAGCTGGTGGGCTTCTACTCGGTTCGGTTCATGGAGCCCATATGCTCATTGAGCAAGCGACGATTCCTACGGCATGGGACAAGCGGTTTCGCTACCTGTTCGAGCGGATGCCGTTTGGCCACGAAACCATCGCCCTGTCTCGATGGACGGCGAGCCAGGGAACCGTCCGCTATCTGGGCGAATGGCACACCCATCCGGAAGACCATCCTTATCCTTCTGGTCTCGATAGATCGGAATGGAACTGCTTATCAGCGAAGCGCCGGGACAAGCGGCCAATACTTGCTGTCGTCGTCGGGCGAAAATCTCTGTATGTCGAGTTGGTGCCGAGTTCTGGCTGCGGTTCGGTGCTTACCCCGGTGGAATAGCGGCCAATCAAACCAAAGCCGTTCCGGCGTTCCGCCGTCGGGCTCGCGGACTGCGCCTCGCGCTTAGTCTCAAATCGCGGCCATCCGGTTTTGATCCGGGCCTGCGCGCTGCGCTTGCCTTTGGAACATGGGGTTCCAAGCGGGAACCCCAGAAAATTCCGTTATTCCGTGTAGTGGAATTCAGTCGGCTTACAGCTTGGTGTGACGAGCACCAAAAGCCTGTCGCATCTGCCTGGCTCGCTCCAGTTCATCGCCGTGCAGGTACATCGAAGTTGTGGCAATCGATGCATGGCGCAGGTTGTCGCGCACGGCGGTGAGCTCAGCTCCGCGGGCCAGTGCGTGGCTAGCGTGACTGTGCCTCATCCAGTGAGGGGTTGCGCGGCGCAGCTTCTCCGCAGCCACTGGGTGGGCGGTCTCGATTGCTTCCGCGGCTTGCACGAAGAACCGCCTCAGCAAGCGCCAGAGATGAGCACCAGTAATACCAACGGTTCCATCCTCGCCCAGGCTGCCCACGACGGGTGTCTTCGGGTTCCACCGCTCCCGGCTAACAGGCAATTGACGTTGCGCCAGGTAGTGGTCGAGCGCCGTCGACGCGAGAGGCGGCACCGCAACCTTGCCGGGCTTTCCACCTTTGCCGACCAGGTGCAGCCAGTGATCGCCGTGCTCGTCGAGCCGGACGTTAACAAGTGTGGCTCCAACCAGTTCGCTGGCGCGCAGACCCGTCGCATAGCCGAAGTCGAGTAGAAAGCGCAGGCGTTGCGCCGCCGACTCGGACCAGCCGTAGGACCA
>NZ_KB902933.1:0-5403 GCF_000379565.1 Cupriavidus sp. UYPR2.512
CCTTTAGCCCTTGTCTAATTGTTTTCGGGTCCATTTCAAACAGTTTCGCAATATATTCGAAACCGCCATGGCCCAGCTTGTCCGCCTCCACAGCCGCATACCGCCGTCGGTCCTTCTCCGACAAGCGCGCGTACAGCCGCTTCATCCGCGTTTCAACCTCAGCCCGGTAACCAGCCTGCATCGTTTGTCCTCCAGAGGCATCACATCTTACCCGCGTCGCTTTGCGCACGCCAGGTCCACTTCGGGAAGTTATTTCTCACTCGTTCCTAAGCCATCCCTGGAAAGACCCTCCCGGGTTTTTCCTCTGCCAGACGGTAGGGGAAAGGCCCCGGCCCCGCTTCCCGGTTTTCAACGGCCTTTCTGAGGCAAAGGGGAAGCATCATGAACCTGGAATTGTTTGGAGAACCTGTACCTCCACCACCGGTGGCGTTGTCCCCGATCGTCGCCCAGCCTTCGCTGGTAGACAAAAGGCTCGGAGACACGGTGGAAACGAAGAAGGACGCCAGCCCGATCGGCAAGGAGGTCCTCAGTGATGAGGTACCGCGAGTCGTGAAGGCAGCATCTGGTGTGTGGGATGTCCTAATGAAGGACTCGCGCCGCCGCGTCTACGGCACAAGCGTTTCGACATTTTGTCGGCGGGATTCCGCCACAGAGGAGGCTGTTGCTGACGACGACGCTGAGCAAGGCCAGGCCATCGGTTCGTTCGAAAGCCTCCTCTGTCGCATCGAGGAGACGGACGCCCCGGACCTGGCCATGTGCAAGCTGTTGGGCAACCTGATGTGGAACGACATGCGCGCGATCGTCAAGCGGCGTAATTTCGTCGCCTGCACGGGGCCGGACCTCTTCGCCTTCGAGGGCCGGGACCAAGATGAACTGCGTATATACGACACGATGCAATGGATCTACGCGTTCCAGGATGCTCGGCCGGACGAGGCAATCGGCGGCGTTGTATCCGCGGACGTGCTGGTGTCTTTCAGCTTCGTCTGCGAGCGCCTGGGTTGGGATGCAGAGTGGATCAGGCGAGTTGCGGCTCGTTGCCTCCGTGAGCATTTCAAGGGACTGCTGCGCACGATCGCGGCCTTCGACGACGAGGGCTTCCTGATCAAGTGCGAGCGAAAGCTCGACGGCTATGTCGACGTAACCGGTTGGAGAAATCAATGAATCAAGTCGCAAATGGCCGTATCACCAACCCAAGATTGGGTATCTTGAACCTGGTACTGGTAGGCATGCTTGTGGTCGTAAAGGTGCTTAAGCTCATGTACGTGGCCCTTCGCGGCGTCGTGCGCTCGCTGAACAGCACCACGGAAGCACAAGAGCCGCAGCCGTGTACGGAAGAAGCGGTGCGCCGCGATGCAGCCCCTTCGAAGTTGAAGGAAGCTGTGGACGAGCCACCTGCACGCGTTGTCCGTCGATCGACCTCCGAGAAGCCGGCAGCCCAAGCGGCCGCCGAGGAATCGAAGCCAGCGATCTGGGAGAAGAAGCCGGCGATGCGAATCGCCGACCGTCATGCTGACGTGATGATCTCGAAAAAGCAGTACCGATTCTCGGTCTACCTCGCGGAGAACGAAATTCAACGCATCGAGATGGGCCAGGTTCGTAAACCCCTTGCCGCGTTCACGCGCAGCATGGCGGCGAGCGAGAGGGTCGCTTTCACTCTGGAGGAAGCGGTCGAGTACACCCGTCGGGAGATCGCGGCAGCACGGCGGCGCGGCCCCAGTCGCAAGACTGATGGCCACTCCGTTCAGCAGCCGATGCAACCCATTCGGACCGTGACTCCGCAGCAATCACAGGCTTTCCCGGTACCGGAACTAGGTCCGTCGATCGACGAGGATGCTCCCCCGTGGGCGAACATGCCGTGTTTCGACGAACTGGATGCGCAAGCGCCCAGCAGTGGCCCTGCAACGGAACCACCACGCAGCCCGGAACCTGTGAGCGCAGCAGCACCGCGCACCCAGCAACCGATCCAACGTGATCCGCCGCCGCCTCCTGCCGATGTTCGCCCCTCCGGGGAGAACGGCGTCGAGGAAGGTCCGGTGGATTTCCGAGGGGCTCGTCGTGTTGTCGGAAAGGTGATTAGCCTCGGTGTCATCAAGCTCAAGAAGCCGAAAAAGGACCCTTTCGAGATCTACGCGATCACGCTGAGGACCAAGGACGGCGATGAACAACAGTTCAGGGGTTATGAATTGGAGCAACACGTGGAGAAGAACCGCGTCGCCATTGGCGACACGATCGGCCTGAAGCGTGGTCGCCAGCAGTTCTGGGTGACTCGCAATGGTATCCGCAATGAGAAGTCGCGCAATATCTACGACTTTCAAGTTGTAGAGCGCGCACGTCGATAGTTGTTACGGAAGCAGTATTGGAGGAACCGGCGCAGTCACACTGCCCGGTTCATTTAAGGAAGGCTCACGCACGGTCTCCAGAGAGACCTTGGAGAAATGAAATGGCATCAGTGAACAAAGTAATCCGTTCCGGTCAACAACAGTCGACCGGTTCGAGCGAAGCCCGTCAGTCACGCGGTGGCGCAGGTGGTAGCGGGTATGGAAGTCGTCCGGCAACGGGTGGCGGCTCGTCGTCCAATGGGTTTGAAGATACAACCTAGGTGCCGACCCGGAAACTCGCTACCTGCCCAGCGGCGATGCTGTGACCAACGTCCGGTTGGCCACCACCGACCGTTACAAAGACAAGCAGTCCGGCGAGTTCAAGGAGGCAACCGAGTGGCACCGCATCGCGTTCTTCGGGAAGCTGGCTGAAATCGCTGGCCAGTACCTGAAGAAAGGCTCTTCGGTCTACATCGAAGGTCGCATCCGTACACGAAAGTGGCAGGATCAGTCCGGCCAGGACAAGTACAGCACCGAGATCATCGCTGACCAGATGCAGATGCTGGGCAGCCGCGGTCAAGGTGGTGGCGATGAAGGCGGTGGCGATTATGACGGCGGCGACCGTCGTGGCTCTCAACGGATGATGACATTCCGTTCCTTGGAAATGCTAGCCAACTCGACGCGCAGCGCGCATTCGGAATCATGTAACACGGGGCCGCTAGCGGCCCAGGATCGCCCCCTTCGGGGGCTTTCCTGATGTGTGCTTCGGCATCCATCAGGAAGGCTCATGGTGAGTCTTCAGCCTTTCTATCCGCCATTCATTGGCAAGAGGCATACACCATGACGAAAGAACGCGTCGACGTTAATTCGATCGACTGGAAGAATGTGCTGCCGTTGTACGTGCAGGACGACAAGATCCTCAGTGGCAAATGGGGGCCTTGTCCATTCTGCACGGGCAGCTCGACGTTCCGCGTTGTCTGGGAACGTCGTGGGAAGGGTGGTTCTGGATGGTATTGCGCCAAGTGCGGAACCGGTGCCGATCTCGTGAGCCTCATCCACGAAGTCACCGGGAAGCCGCTGCCGGAACTCTATGACGAACTGCGTGAGAAGCGATACAATCAGGGTAGGGCGCCCACGACCTTCATTCCGAAGATACCAACGCGTCCGGAAAAGAGCCCCGAGGAGCAACGGGCGACTTTGCGCAACACTTGGGAAAGCAGTCTGCCCTTTACGGAAGACTCGCCCGTCTGGAAGTACTTGAGTCATCGCGTGCCAGGCCTTCGTATCGAATGGCTCGGTCCCGATGTCCGTTACCACCCCGGTCTCACGTATCGGAACAGTGACGGCAAGTACAAGGGTAGGTTTCCAGTGATGTTGCAGCGCCTCGTCGCCGGCGGCGACAAGCTTGCCCGGACGCTTCAGCGACTCTACCTGACGCCAGAAGGCCAAAAGGTACCGTTCGTTGATGAGAAAGGAAAGTCGGCCGCAAAGAAGCAGATGCCGTCCCCAGATGGTCCTGCAGGTGGTTCGACGCGGCTGAACAACGCCGTTTCGCGAACTCTTGCTCTGACCGAAGGTTCCGAGACCGGCTTTGCAGTCGTCGCGAAGCATGAAAACAAGATCGAAGTACGCAGCATGCTCGATTGCGGAAACCTGAGCCGTGCAGACATCGACTGGTGCAGATACGACACCATCTTCATCTACGCCGATCGGGACCGCGAGCAGGAAAAGCGGGCTTTGAAAGGCGAAGACGGGGAGGGGGGCGTTATCAAGATCCGGCCGGGCGAGTACCACGCAGGCATACTGGCCGAGAAGCTGCGCACGATGGGTAAGCGCGTCATCGTGATCGCATCAGTTCAGGAAGGTGTGGATTTCTGCGATATCTGGAAACTGCAGTATGAGCGTCGCGCGCAACGGCTCGCCGAACGTGCGGTGCGTCAGCAAGAGAAGGAGCGTCTGCGTCAGCAGGCCCAGGAGTTTCGTCGAGCAGCATGACGAAGCGGTGTTTTGAGACCGGCCACCCCATCGAGGGTGGCCGTTTTCATTTGTGCTCGGTGGTACTCGCAATCGTTAGCCTGCGCGAGCTAACAGCGTCACGCCTAGCGCCGGCACTCATAGAGGGGTGATCGAATGGAAGGGACTTCCCCGTCCCGAGGTTGCGGCGGAAGCCGCCAGTTGGCACCGACGTGCCATGATGGCGTGTCGAAGCTGCATCACAACCAACGAAGGGGAAGTCCATGGCTATCGTTACCGTTGGAATTGATCTCGCCAAGACCGTGTTTGCCATTCATGGCGTCGACGAGGCCGGCAAGGCAGTGCTGGTCAAGCCGAAGGTCACGACGCGAGGCCGCCAGCCTACGCGACGAGTCGCACTGAGGAGGGTAGGGGAACCACCAGGAGGCCCAGCGATTCGAGCCACGCGTCCAGCTGTTGGCGGGTGACCTGGCCACCCGACTGTGGCGCCGTCACGAGAAAGCGAAGCGCGAAGTCCCGGGCAACCTCTTCGAAATACTCGTGCGACCAAAACGAAGCCTCCCAATCTGGCCGGAGGAATCGGACAACGAGCTTGGCCAGCCGGTTGGCAGATTCTGATGCCGAACCCCATGGCAGGTCATCGATGGCCCATGCAGCGGTATCGCCTGGCAGGTTGGTACGTCCTACCTCGACGCCTACACAATTGAGTTCCACTTCCAGGATGGTGAATACGAGCCCCCAGGAATGGAACGGAGGGAGCGGGGCAGCCCGACTTCGGCCGGGGAGCTCGTTCGGCACCGGCGTGCAGCTGGTTGCGGACACAGCTTGGAGGCGAGAATTGAGAGGCACCATATTCCATATAAGTATTCACGAGAAACGGATTTCAAACTTTGAGCCGTAGCCGGAGAGGAGAATTTCGATCTCGGTATCGATGGTTTCTTTGGTCCATGTGACGAAGCGTCGCCAGTGGTACTTGGCATGTTTCCAGACGATTTCAATCAGGTTGAGTTCGGGGCTGTAAGGCGGCAGATGAAAGAGAACCATACGGTGCTCGAAGAGCCAGCGGTCCAGGATATCCTGCTCGATGGCGTGATGGATCTTCGCGTTGTCG
>NZ_KB902934.1:0-5269 GCF_000379565.1 Cupriavidus sp. UYPR2.512
CCGCATCTCCGCGATGCTTCTCGATAATGCGACCGAAGGTCTTCCATGGCACGAATTCCATGACCTGCGCGAACAGCGTCTTGCCCACATTCATGCGTCGGTCCGGGTCGTGAAACCCGAGAGGATCGCAAATTCGCCGTTCGAAATTCAAATCTTGGACACCCATGGAGTACTCAGAACTTGCGTCAGCATTGGCTTCCAAGCCAATGACTCTCCAATTAAACGGACACGAGTTACAAATGAAGAAAATGCAGCGAAATCAACCACAACAAGGCCTCTCTACGCTAAATCGCTTTAAGCGAGCGCTGGAAGCGAGGAAGGTCGTGCGGCAGCAAGCCCAACTTGTCCGGAACGGGAAGAAATGGGGCAAGATCGCCGGTGAGGCAATAGCGTCGTGCACGCTTCTCACAAAGCTCGATGAAGTAATCATTCCGCCTGATCAGGCAGCCGTTCTATGTGGCTTCGTGTATGGGTTCTCAGACGTTTGTTGTCAGCACGCCGGGTTGGAGCGAGGGGGCCCCGCCTCACGGTACGCTGCCGAAACAGGATTAAACATTGTCCTCAACGATCACAGTAAAGCCACCCAGATGATCAAGCTTTTCTTGGTGGCGCGCGAGAAACGCGCTGAGTTCGAGCGAGGAGCGCTCATCGGTGAAGCCGGGGCGAGGGGATTTTTGAACAAGGCGCCATGGACTGAAGAGTTAATCAGCATCGTGCGGACGCTAATAGAGCAAAGCGAGCTTTCCCCTGCTTCACGAATCCATAGCCGATGCCGTTAGGCCGCTTGCTCTTGCTGGGAGGCGGCCCAATTCTTCTCGAACGTCATGGGGCTTATCGCACCACGCCGCGTCGCGAAGTGGCGACTGTGCAGTCGTGCGAGATTCAGCGAACTCCACAGGCTTTGGGTCGGCGCATTATCCCAACAATCGCCGCGCCGGCTCATCGATGAACGCATGCCGTACGCCTTGAGCGTGTCCTGGAAGAGCCTGCCGCAGTGAACTGCACCCCCACCCGGTGACGGC
The DNA here is from genome assembly GCF_000379565.1 of Cupriavidus sp. UYPR2.512. Classification (NCBI taxonomy): domain Bacteria; kingdom Pseudomonadati; phylum Pseudomonadota; class Betaproteobacteria; order Burkholderiales; family Burkholderiaceae; genus Cupriavidus; species Cupriavidus sp. UYPR2.512. The sequence continues at coordinate 1,023 of NZ_KB902934.1, forward strand.
ATCGATGTGCCAGAGTGGAAGTGTCGCTAGCCACTCAAACCGGAAGGAGCATCCATCATGCAGATTACGACAGTTGGGATCGACCTGGTCAAGAATGTGTTTGTGCGACCTGCAAGTCGCGTGAGTTTCTGTTTCACTGGAGCATTTATGACCTGATGAAACCGGTTATTCCATCAAGCGTCCCTACCCGGACCCGCGGAGCCGGCAACAGCTCGGAGTGAAGCTCTGGGGATAACGTAGCCGCCGGATACCGGTACGCCCAGCCGCGAGGTGAAGCGGAATCTGCCAGCACGAAGGCAGAGAGGAGCAAGGGATGAGTGGGTACGACCAACATATGTGAACTTCGGTTTAACGTCGTGAGCTTGAACAAGCCAAACGTGCTGAGAGGCTTGAACCAAAATGGTATGCGGTGAGGAATGGTCTCTGAAGATTGGGCCATCATGGACAGCACACCGCTGGCGAAGACGAAGGGTCCGTCCCACTCGGAGATTCATGTGGAACATGGGTAAGTCCATGCCGCCGGCGACGGCAGGCGAACCGCAAGGAACGCTGCGGTGGGTACAGGAATGCGGAAAAAGCGAACGCCCGGCTGTAATGGCCGGGATACGGGCTGCAACATTGCCCGACGCGAAAGCGGGCAGACTTCCGCGCGGTCATTCATGGCGAGAAAATTTGAGCAATCGCGATCCCTGTCATCTGCTCTCCCGCGTACAACGGTTGCACGAGGATATTCGCGTAAGGCAAGACGAGGTCACGTGCTCAGGCTGCGTCAGGCACTGGAGCGTAATGGGACGCATGGCTTGAGCAAGGATTTACTCGAAGGCAGGTGGACGAGTTATTCGCTTTTCCCACGCGCCCGGAGAATTACCGGGCCACCGGGCGGAATTTTTTGCGCTACTTGATTTCGAGTGGTCAGGGTTGCTTGCAGTCCGAGCCAGGATTTGGTCGCTATACATCTTTCCTGACCGAGTACCGGGAGTACCTGCTTGAAGTGCGCGGCCTGGCCGTGGAAACAACCGGACATCATCTGGACACTGCGTTTGCCTTTCTCAATTATTCTCTCAGGCCGACGTCCCCGATCAGCATGATTTCCGCGCACGCAGTCGAATCATTTGTTAACGCGTGCGGACAACGGATGAAGCGTACTGCCCTGGTGCAGTCGATTACCCACCTACGCAGTTTTCTTCGATATTGCTACGACCGCGGTGAAGTTCCTGTGCGTCTTGATGGCATCGCCTGTACCGGAGCTACCTTGTAGTGCTCTGCGAGCCACTTATACCCCATCCATTCTGTGCTCAACGTGGACTCCATCGTTTAATTTGGCTTGCGGACGTTTAAAAATCCCGCGATTTCTTGATTGTCGTTTAAACAACACTTTGTTGTTGGGCCGCTTTTTGGAACGCATGCTTGGCGAAAGCGTGCGCCTTGGCTTTGGCAAGCGGCAACGCATGCGACCAAGCTTGCGGGGAGGTGAAAAAGGGCGCGCCGCGATCGGGCCGGGTGTCAATCTGAATTGCCTTACACGATCGATGCAAAGGGCCATTCGCCTGGGGCGAGGGTCGTGCCTTATGTCTTGCTGGTCCAGTCGATGCGATGCCGCGCCTGCGTGGCCTCGTGCCGCGCATCCTCCTCGCTATGCAGGTAGCCGCTCGTCGTCGAGATCGACGCATGCCCAAAGTTGTCGCGCACGTACCGCAGATCCACCTGCTGGTCGGTCATGTGCGAGCCGGCAGTATGGCGCAGCCAGTGGGCCGAGGCGCTGGCCAGCACCGCCGCCTGGGCTTCCCACTTCGCCCCGCGTGCGCGCAGGCGCGCGGCCGCCAGACCGAACACTTCTTTCAGGATCAGGTGCAGCGCGCCGCGTGACAGGCCTTTGTCACGGTTCTCCCGGCCGATCACCGGCAGAAGCAAGGGGCGGGTCTCGCCCGGCTGCGGCGTCGGCGCCAGGCCGTGGGCGCGGCGATAGCGCGCCAGTTCGGCAATCAGCTCGTCGGTGGCTGGCACCAGCCGGGTCTTGTTGCCCTTGCCGGTGACCTCCAGCCACCAGCGCTCGATGCTCTGCGCGTCGCGCCGGCAGAAGAACGCCCCCATTGCCGTGCCGGTGACTTCGACCGCGCGCAAGCCCACGGTCAGGAGCCAGCGGCAGCGCGCCGCATGCAGGCGCTCGCGCTCAGTCGCCGCCGGCATCGCCTCGATGGTCTCCTTGACCGTGCCCCACAAGTCGTGGCTCAGGTAGCGAGCGCGAGCGGGTTGCCGGCGAGGTAGCCGGCCTCGGTCAGCCAGGCGAATAGCGCGTTCAGAATCACCAGCGCCTGGCGCACGCTGGCCGGCGACAGTGGCCTGGCAAAGGGGCGCCAGTCGGTGTGGCCGCGCGCGAGCTTCCTGCTGCCGGCCAGCACCCAGCGCGCGGCCGGTTGTGGGTCGGCGAGGAAGCGCTCGACCTCGCGCCGGTAGGTGGCCGGTGTCGCCGCGCTGTCGGCATAGCGTGCGAGCCAGGCGGTGACGGCGGCGAGGTCGTCGGCCGCGGCGATGCGGGCGGCGGCGGCCTGCTGTTCTTCCGCTACGGCATCACGCCTACCGCCAACAAGCTCTATCAGCTGGTGCGCAAGGGCAGCATGGGCACGCCCGCCGAGGTGCTGCAGGGGTTCTGGCAGGAGCTGCGCGGGCGCACCCGCGTCACCATCGACCATCCGGATCTGCCCCACGCGTTGAAGGAGATCGCGGCCGGGGCGGTGCAGACCATCTGGCAGGCGGCCAACGAGGCCGCCACCGGCGCGCGCCGAGGCCCGCGCCCCGCTCGAAGCCCAGGCCACGGCGCTCACGGAGCGGCTTACCGAGCGGCTCGCGGCCGCAGAAGCGGCGCAGCGCCAGGCCGCCGACGACGGAGACGCGGTGCAGACGGAACTGGCGGCGGCCCAGCGCCGGGCCGAGCGCGCCGAGGCGGAAGCGGTGCTGGCGCGCCTGCTGCTGGTAGAATTGCGCTTGCCGCGCGAGCGGGAGGGCGCCGGCGGCGGAGGATAAACCGGGCAAAGACCAGGACAAAACTCAAGACGACGGGCAGGAGGCACCGGCGCTGCCCGGAGGCAATCAGAAAGACAGCAGCAACGATAGCGACGGCAACGATGACCACGAAAAGTGAGCGGGCGGCGGCGATCCGCTGGATCCGGGCCGAGATGGCCGATTACGGGCTGACCATGGACGAACTGGAAGCGGGGGGTGCTTCGATCCGCCGCCTCCTCCGCCACCGCCGCCCCCACCCGCGCCGCCTCCGGTGGTCTGCTACCGCAACGCCGCGGGGCAAAGTTGGAACGGGCAGGGCGAGATGCCCGACTGGTTGCGGCGGGTCGGGACTGGCTGCGATGATCCGTATTATCCGTATTGACGCGCTGCGGTTGGCCGTTGATTCCATCGACATGCGTGCCGGAAGCGAGCGGCTGCTGGCGCGCGTGGTACAGGTCTTCGGCGCAGCCCAGTCTCATCATGCCTACCTGTTTGCGAACGCCCGTCACACCCGAGTCAAGCTATTGGTGCATGATGGCTTTGGCGTGTGGTGCGCCGCTCGCCGCCTCAATCAGGGGCGCTTTGTCTGGCCTCCGGTACAGGCCGGTACAGGCCGGTGCCACCGGCGGACACTGACGCAGGCACAGTTCGACGCCCTGATCCTCGGCCTGCCTTGGCAGCACCTCGAGGACCTGCGCACCATTACGCGGATATGACGATGATCACGGCGCGTTGACAGCATAAATCCGGATGGTGGTAGTGCCCGGTGGCTGGCACGATGGTTCCATGCTGAACCTGCGCCAACTACAAGACCAAGGCCTTCAGGACCTCGCGCCCGAGGACGTCCTGGCACTGGCGCAGCAGATGCTCGCACACATCCAGCAGCAGGAACGCGAGATCAAGCTCAAGGACGTCAAGATCGAGAAGATCACCTTCGAGCTGGCGCGACTCAAGGCCTGGAAGTTCGGGGCCAAGACCGAGGCGATGAGCGCCGAGCAGCGCCGCCTGTTCGAGGAGACCCTGGCCAAGGACGAGGCCAGTCTGCAAGCGCAGTTGCAGCAGGCCACGGTGACGGCTCGCAACCGAACACTATCACATGGTGATGGGCGAGCGCGGCATGACCGAGATGGGTGGAGGGGTTCGACTGAACCATTTACTCATTGGTCGGTAAGTTAGTCGACAAGTTTGGAACTTCATGGGCCCTGCATCGGTCGGATCGTGCATGAAGCGAGACGGACGGACATTTG
>NZ_KB902935.1:0-5259 GCF_000379565.1 Cupriavidus sp. UYPR2.512
GGCGCTGACGGGTTCAGCGCCCGCCAGGGCGCGAACGGCCATCATCTTGCGGTCGCAGCCAGCCGGTTTTACGGAAACAGGGCAGACGGATGAAGTCATGGGGACGCCGAAATTAAAGTGGGCCACATTATCCCGCACTTTCATTTCTGCCCTGCCTGTGTAACGCCGGGATGAACCACGCCATCTTGAGGCATGGTAGCTGCTGCCACGACGACGGGCAATCCGCGAGCGGGTAACCATGTCTATATGCGAGATAAGCGTTATCCCTAACGTGCCGAATCAGGGCGCGACATCATGGCGCTGATGTGTTTGGACTTCCGGTCACTCCGTCCACACAGCATCGACATCCCTCGTGAGATGTCCAGCGAGGATGTAGTCCCCGAGCTTTTCCGCTTTTCCCTCCAGGCGCTCCAAGTCAGCCGCTGGCAGCAGGGTGAGCTCAAATTGGCAGTAAAGATTGCGCTGACGGAACGTCAATTTTGGACGACTCAGTCCCGCAACCAATGCCGCAACCAATGCCGCGGGCGAGCTGACGGCAATACTCTCATGGGTGCGATACTGGACACGTTTGCCAAGCTTTTCGCCCAGCCTGCCAAGTTCAATCGCATCCTGCCATCCTGACTCGTAGTCCAAATCCACGACCGTGACGCCTTCTGTTTCCAGAAGCTTGAGTGCTTCGCCTTTGGTCGCAGCCAAAGCTATCGCCATTGCCGCCTCCCTGCTGGTAGGACGCTGTGGCGATTCGCTCGCTTCTCCGGTCCGGATTCATGTTGCAAAGCAACATTGTAAGCGGGGGCGGTTGACTTCGTCAGGTCTTGTCTTCTGGCGTGCGGCTTTGACTGAAGAACCTATACTGGATGGCTGCAGTCTTGCGTGGCGCAGTCGCGGTTACGCATTCCACAGCCTCCTGATCAGGTAAATGGTGATCATTCAAAGAGAACCCGGGTACCAGAGGAATGCCGAGCGGAGCTTGCACCATTCGTCAAGTGCGACTCCACAAGGCCATACGGGGTGCGATCGCCCACATCGTAGCCGAGATGCGTGGCGGCGCTTACCCCGCCAGCTGCCCACGGTCATCTCATCGATTTGACTGTTCCACTCAAACCAACTCACCTATTCGAACGACCGATGTTTGAAGGCCATGTATTCATTTGCGGCGACCCTCATGGCGAGTTCGGCCCGCTGATCGAAAGCGTCCACCGTCACCGCCCCGCGGCGGTAGTGCTCGCTGGCGACATCCAGGCCAGGCGCCCACTGGATGATGAGCTCGCCAGCATCCTTCCCCTGACGCAGGTGTGGTGGATTCCCGGCAATCACGACACCGACAGCGATGCCGACTACGACAACCTGTTCGGTTCGGGCCTGGCCGACCGGAACCTGGATGGGCGGGTGGTCACGATCGCAGGCCTTCGGATTGCCGGGTTAGGGGAAATTTTTCGCGGCCAGGTCTGGATGCCGCCGGAAACCTCGCGCGTAGAGAGCGAGTTTGACTATCTTGCCAAATGTGGAACGGGGAACTACTGGCGGGGCGGTCTGCCGCGGCGTCATCGCAGCACGATCTTCCCGCAGACGTACAACGCGCTATTGAATCAGCATGCGGATGTCCTGGTCAGCCACGAGGCTCCGGCTTGTCACCCACACGGATTCGAGGCGATTGACACGCTCATCGAAGCAATGAGAGTGAAACGCGCTTTCCACGGCCATCACCATGAATCCACGGTTTATCCGAGCACAGGACCGTGCCAATTCTTCGGTCTCGGTGCGTGCGCGGTGGCCACGATCGACGGAGACTTCTTGTACGGCTCCCCGCCTTGTCCGGATCAAGACGAAACAGGCTCGATCGGCGGTTGAGGTTCGCTGGCAGCTCTATTGGGCGCCAGCGGACGGGGCAAACGACCGGCGCGCTTCCGGATTGCGCACGAGGGTCAGACCGCCCGCAAGTCGGCATGACACCCGCAGATCCGGGGGACGATCGCGCATGCGGCGACTGCCCTCGGAAAGTTGGACGCGCCGGTTGCCAGATAGTAGCGCGACAAAAAAACAGCTCTCGATCCGATGGAGGAGAGCCGCAGAACGTCCAAGAAGAAATCGGGCAACACCTTTCGGCGCCGACCACACTCCGGATCCGCAAGCTTGCCGTTGTCGGCAATCCATCCTTCGCCGTGCTGTTCATTTGTTCGCAAAAATGAACCCGCGCTCACCAGGGGAGGGGCGCGGGTGGTAGCAGGCCTACCTGAGCAGGATACGGCGATATAAACATCACGCAATACAGGATTAGGAGCCATTTTTCCCAGCAGTTCTTTTGCCAGCCGAGAAAATTGTCACGCAGCGAGCAGACAATTGAACGAGGGGCGGCGGATCCGCCGATTCGATGTGGTCTTGAGCGCAAGGCGTTGCCCTTTAAGTCAGATGCGTTGCTCGGCGGGGGGAACTCACAAGCGCTGCGCACGTTAAAGGCGGGGTAGAGCGTTGAAAGCGGGACGCATGAGGCGAACTAATCATGCGCGCACACGGAGTTGAACCCGCGATCCAAGAGTCTGATTAAGTGGCGCAATCGTTACATATTTCCTTGTGCGTCCGCCGTGATGAACCGGTAGTGGTATCTTTTGTGCCGGTCCGCCTTCTCGATTGCCGAAGCACAGTCCCGGCCCGCAGACCATGAGCGAGGTGAATCTAATAGCCGGTGATGATCGACTACTACTGCACTCTCGGCGTTTCGCCTAGCGCGACCGAGGCGGAGATCCGAGCGGCCTACAGGCGGCTCGCGATGAAATTTCATCCCGACCGACAGCACGGCAAGTCTGCCCTGGAAAAGAAGCAAGCCGAGGAGAAATTCAAGGAGATCGAGAGGGCTAACCGCATCCTTGGCGACGCCCACAAGCGCGCGGAGTACGACCTAGGCAATGGCGCGACCCGTAGCGGGAATCCGTGGTGGACCGGGTCGGACGAAGGCGACTCTAATTTCGAAGACCTCTTTCGCCAGCAGTTTCACAAGAGCCAGCGGAGGCGCCGTCAATCCAGACCACCGCCGGTACGAGGCGAGGACATCCGCTGCAAGGCGTCGATCGACGCTGACACGGCGATCCGTGGTGGCCAGGCAACCATCGCAGTCAAAGTTGAAGACACATGCCCATATTGCAGGGGTTCAGGTGAAACCGACTCGCCCGTAGCCTGTGAAAAGTGCGACGGTGACGGGTGGCATCCTTCAGCGGATGGTTGGGGGCAGCGTACGTGTAGCAAATGCAAGGGGTCGGGGGTGGATTGGCGCTGCAGCGCGTGCAAAGGGAAAGGTACTCTCAAACAGACCAAGCACTTCAACATCGAGGTGCCGCCGAACACGCCGGCCAGTCGCATCCTGCGTGCCGTCGGTGGCGGCATGCCCGGGGAGTTCGGTGGCGCGGCCGGGGACCTGCTCTGCGAAATCCGGGTAGTGAAGTCCGGATCGACATACCTGAAGGGTCTCGACGTCCACTGCGAGGTGAAGATGGATTGCATCACGGCATGGCTCGGAGGCAAAACCACCATCGATATCGTGGGACGGACGTATGAGGTTGAAGTGCCACCGAATACGGGCAGTGGCAAGTCGTTGCGCTTTGCCGGCAAAGGCTTACGCGATGCCAAGACTGGCCGGACGGGAGACGCCATCGCGAAGGTGGTCTTGACTCTTCCGAAGGGGCCGTTCGACGAAGAGCAGCTCGATCACCTACGCCGGTTTGCCGGCCGCGAACCGCTCATCAAGCCGCGGCCGGCAGCGCCTGCGAAGAAGGAATCAACACAAGAGCGTCCGACGAGGCCCGCTCACTCACCCGAGCGGGCCCGCGAAGTGGCTCACGACTTTGCGAGTGCGAAGGAGGCCAAAGAGCAAACGAGTGCTTCATATGGGCGTGGCAAATTCCAATGCGGCGGCTTCCAAATACGCCATCTGGAGCGCTTGGAGTCGGAGCAGTACGTCATTGCACGACAGCGCTTTGCGGAATGGGAGGCCGCCTGGCGCGCTGAAGATCTGGGGGAGACCCGCCCAGGCCGCGCCGCGGACAAGCGGATGGAACTGAAGCGAACCGAAACCGAGATTTCCGCCTACGCACCCGGGAATGCCCCACAGATTCTGGTTCAGTTGTTGGAGGCGTTCCGCAGCGCGGGCTTCGCGGAGAAGATCTCCGTGATAGGGAACTACGCAATCCTTGTTTATGCGTCCGCCGCAGGCTACAGCATCGAGGATGCCGTCAGACTCGGGCTATACAACAAGCGTGTTCAGTTCATTACAGCGAAGCCCATCGGGGAGGCGGTCATCCTGCACGCACTCCAGGCAGTGGACCCGACCTTCATACTCGCCCCCAAGATGGAGGCCTGCGTGCGAGGGCGAAACGAAGTCGGATTCGTTGTCGATATCATCGGCGCGGTGCAAGGGAACACGCCGGAAACGACGCTGGCCACCACGATTGCGGATGACAGCGGGGCAGCCATGTCATATGGGATCACCAAGCTCCTGTGTGGAGGTCGGGTAAGCAGATAGTCTTTACCAAAACGGGAGTTATGGAGCGCCTGACAGCGATCTCTCCAGAGTCGTTCTGTTTGTTCAAGGGATGGATTGCCGCCCAGCCAGGGGTGCCTGAGGAGAAGCGCAAGTTCTGCCAGAGCTTGTCGGCGCTGGCAGCCAACCTCGGCGACGGCCTCGGACTTAGCCTCTGAGTTCGGCAGTAGTTGGCAGATGCGAAGGTGGAAATCGTTCCTCTGGCCGAAATCTGCGGGTGGTCCGACGGAAATCGAGAAGCGGCAATGGCGACTGTGCGAACTTCAGGGTAAGATCTCGCGCACAGGGCCGGACGCCGTGTTGGTTGCAGGCAGCGGACTCATAATCCGCCGGAATTCCCACCGTGGGTTCGAACCCCACCCGGCCCACCAAGCTTGCTCTTAACGGTTTGCGCAGCGACCGTCTGTACGCCACCGCAGCGCACCTGCAATCTCACGCCGGCGCTGACCGCCAGTGGTGAGGCCCTGGTGCACGCGTTCACGCTCGCCGGCGGTGATCGGTAGCTTAGGAACGTGCTCGAAATAACTTCCCGCTATGCGGCGTTCCGTGAGCGGATGCTGTAGTTCCACGCAGGCAAGGTTGAGTCGTACTCGATGTTCAGTGAAGCACGGACGCAACGAGTGACTGTCCGTCCGGCTTCATAGACTCCGTCAAGAATGTCAGCAGTAACTTTCAGTCCGGTTTTTGTGCAGGCTTTTTCGATCAGTTCACGAACCAGACTAACGCTG
>NZ_KB902936.1:0-5216 GCF_000379565.1 Cupriavidus sp. UYPR2.512
TATTACCACCGGCGATTTAGTCGGCGCCAAAAAAAACTTCATTGCACGCCAAACGCCTGCGCTTTCCGCAGATTACATCCCGCGGGGCAGCCCAGCGCGCCCAGCGACACGTGGCTGATTCAATCACCACGATCCGCCACCAACTCAGCATTCTCTTGATTGGTAGACTCGCCATGTGTCCGTGCTGTCGGAGGCCAAACAAACGACTTCTCTTGTGACACAGTAAGACTAGCGATAATGGCCGTGTCCACAAAATTCTGAACCATCGGCTTCATACCCTCCGGCACCAAGTCCTTTTCAAGCTGCTCTCTGGCTTGGGCGATGGTAGCCACCGCACTGAGATAATTCGCGAATTCCTTAGTGCATTCGGGCTTGCCTTCACACGCCTTGCGAACGTCCTCGTCAGTGATGGACTGCACAGCAAAGCCATACGTGCTCGCAATGAAGTCCTTCAGCTCCTCTTTGCGACCGGGCCTCAGCCTGGTCAAAAGCTGCTGATTGCCGTCCTTGAAGTCAATGAAGAGGTCCGACTTGACGTAATAGGCGCTGGACGCCCGGTACGGGGCCGCCTGCATGCGAACCTCCGTCAGTCCTTGCGCATCATTCAGGTTTCCAAGCATCCTCAGCGTATCTTCGTCGTTCTGAAGCCACTTTTGTGACAGCGGCTTATCACAAACGGCACAGGTGAAGAACCAGTCTCCGATGGCGGGTGAACGACGGTTGATGCGGAACTTCTGACTGCCGCAGATGCAGATATCGCGTCGCTTGACAGCTTTGGCCTCTTTGTCGCTCCACTGCCACTGGCCTGGGAATGGCTGCTCCCAATTGCCTGACCAGTGGACGAAGATGACGTCAAGCTGCTCCCAATCGCATTTCCGAGCCTTTTTGGGGTCTTGGCAATGGTCCGGGGCCAAGTACGGCAGATCCTTGTCGAGTTCGTTTAGGTCATCGTAGTCCCGGAAAAGGCCACATGTGCGACAGACAAAGGCCAAGGGCGCCGGCGTGTATTCCATGTGCGACGGGCGGCATAGATAGAAGCGGTCCACGCCAGGAAGTAAGAAATTCGCGCGGTCGGCATCAAGCAGCGCCGCTTCGACGCACTGGACAGGCATCACCTCCGGCTGCTTGACGTCAGTGGCTCTGGCACCCATTGCGGCTTCGAACCAAGCACGCCCGAGCTCATTCATGCGCTCGTAAATTAGCGAAATTGTCGTGTCCGAGAGCTGGATGTATTCGCCCGCCGATGAGCGGGAAATGCAGGCTCCCAATCCTCCCTCGAATGTGAAGAAGCTCTCCGGCGCGTAGGAGGTCGCGAGCTGATTTCGCGATCGGCTCATGACTTTCGCCTTTGGCTCCTTCTTCTCCATTGACGTAGCCTTGCTCTTGGCTGGGGTCTTTATTTTTTCCATGGTGGTGCTTTCCTCAGCTCTTTGCTTCGGTTTCAGGGTCCGTAACGTCGATGTCCGCCCCGGACCCCTTGCGGATGAAAGTCATCACACGAGCGGTTGCCCCAGGGGCAACCCTCTTTGATGCCGCATCGATGCTTGACTCTCGGATGAAGCCGGGCTGGTCCACGTCTCGGAGGGACGTCATTCGACGAAGGCGAGTATCACGCACCTCAAAAAACTTAACCAGCTTCGTGGCGTTGACGAACTTGTCGACATCCAAGTCCTGCCGGTAATGGTTGAGCTGGCCTTTGAGAAGTGCCTTGTAGTACTTCTTGCCTTCGGGCGAAGGCATAAAATGCAGGCCAAGGGCCTTCTCCATGAAGGCCTCCGTCGCTTTCACGTTGGCCGGAGACGACATGTACGCTCTAGCGTCGGCCGCCATGGAGTTGGTCGGAACATTTCGCTTGGCTGGGTCGTCGGCTGCGCACAGCGCCTCAATTGCGTTTATGCCGCAGACGTACTCCTGGAAGAAGCTGGGCATGACACGCACGAGAGCCTTCTCGGCCCAACGGTCTACGGCGGCCGGAAGAATCATTCGCTCGAGGAAGCGGTGGAAGATGTCGTGTATCTCGAGGACGAAGCGATCCCGATAGCGCTGCGGCACCGGTACGAGAAGGGAAAAGCCAACGTGGGTTCGACCCACCCGCGAAGAGGCTTGAATGTACTCCGCAATGTCCGATGGAAGGCCAGCAAAAAACATCGCGTTGAACTCTTCGACGTCGACGCCGTGCGATATCGCTGAGGTCGCGATGACGGATCGCAAGGTGTCATTGAGATCTGGAAATTCTTTGTCGACCGCAACCCGCGCCTCCGCTCGGCGGACGACTTCTTGAATCTCAGCCGCCGATACGGCTCCCGATATGAGCTCGGACGCTAGCAGCTGCCCTGAGATGCCAGCGGCCTCATGCAATTTCTCGAATTGCGTCTTCTCGGTGTCAATGACCTGGTCGCCGCCCTTCTTGTTCGTGACATAGGTGAGCGCGATGCGGTGCAGGTCCACTAGCGTCAGCAATACGGCAGGGTCCGCGGCTTTCAACAGCCGGGTGAACTGCGCCTGCAGCGGCCCAGGCGACACCCATCGGACAAGTTCCTCTCGGGCCGATTCCTGGCGTCCCACGTCTTCGCTTCGCAACCGCTCGTATAGGCTTGTGATGACGAGATGGTAGTGCCCAAGGACGGAGGCCATTGACACGGTGTGTCGGTGGCCATTTGTCAGGATGGAGCCGTAGACGCGAGCCCATCGGCTTCGCAGTTCCGTTTCGGACTCCGAAATCGAAGCGCGTTCCTGGTCATCGGGCGTATCGTCAGGCTGCTTGGGCGCCGCATAGAAAGAGCTATAGAGGTCCGGCCCAGGATACGGAAACCGGACGGTATTCTGCCTTTGATAGATGTTGCGCATCTGCCTTTGCGGCTCGCTCACGGTTGCGGAGGCGGCAATGACCTTGATCCGGCGACGCTCGTTGGAGTCAGGCTCGTACGCCAATTCACCGTTGTACAGATGTGCAAGCTGGTCGAAAGCGGCCTCAAGGGCAGACTCGAAGAGGCCCGAGAATGTGCCGAGCGATTCGTCCAGCAGGTGTGCTTCATCCTGGATTAGCAGCGACGGAAATGGGTCAAAGAAGAGCTTCTCGCCTTTTTCGTATGTCGGGAAGAGCGTTTTTGTGCCCGCATCCGGACGCCCTTCCCAGTCCTTGTTTAGCATTGGGACATAGAGCCGACCTGTGGCCGTTTCTGTGAATGGCGCAAAGCCGAACATGCCGAAGAACTTCCGGATGGTCCCCTGCGACTGCCCAAGCGCGGAGAGCTTATCCACCGTGCCAAGGAGCACCGACGGAGCGAGGTCGTAAATGTCCTCGTCGACGATATAGAAGGGCAGCGGTGTCGGTTCATCGAAACGCTCATTCCATGAGCACTTGGTCTTCGGCGCGGTGCAGTAGTGGCCCAAGGCGTTCCCGCCTCCTCCGAGCTTACGGCGCAGCGCCAACATGCTGCCGCTCTTGCTACCACAGAACGGGCAACTTGAAAGCTTGAGCCACCGTTCGCGGGCGCTCTTGTATGGCTGAGTCTCCCGGTGGGAAACCTCCGCCGAAGGTGCGACATCGTGTACCGTGTCCACATCCGTGTAGCCTTCGGTGGTGTGCCAGTTCGGGGTGTTGCTTCCGCCGACCCAGAACCCAAGGGAGAACGGCTCGCCTGGGTGGCCGCGGTGGTACCGCTCTTCCTCAGCTGCAGCCATGGCTGTGAAGGTTCGCCGCGCCTGTTGTAGAGTTAGCAGCCGCAGTGGATAGCGCATCAGGGCAGAGACACCTCGCAGCTTGCCTCGCAGTCTGTCGAGCAGCAACACGAAAACGAGCAGGCCCAAGAACGCCTCGGACTTGCCGCCACCAGTGGAGAAGTACAGTAGGGTGACGGCGTCGGCATGCTTGGCAACCTCGGGGGTGTAGAAGTCGTGAAACTCGCGAATGCGTGTCGCAAAGGCCGGAATAGAAGCGAGTATGAAGGCTAGCTGAAAGAGACGCCACTCGTCATAGCCCTTTCCGGCGGCAACCTTAGCCATTGCTGCGTTCATCGACAACCATGCCTCGAACGGGACGCCCAAACGGCTCTTCTGGGGACCTGGCCCACAGTGGATCTTCGATGCCAACACGGGCAAGGGCCTCAATCCCGGCTGGTGCCGTCTTGCCGAGTATGCCGTCAAGGTTGATGGCGACGACATCCTCATCGCTGTCGAGGGCGTCGAGCCACTGTTCGCCAACTGCTGATATTGCACAGGAACCGATCATGAGCAGGGACCACAACACCGCTGAAGCATACCGAAACAACCGGGTCGGCCCCATCCTGCGCGCGAGCAGCATCACATCGGGCGTCATCGACGCCGCGCGGGAAGACAATCCGGGGAAGGAGATTCGCGTCGACGACAAGCGCGCATACGTGCGCATCGACACCGACGGCGAACTGATCCTGCGCCGGGCCACACTTGAAGACGCGCTGGGCCGCCCGTTCAGGATGTCTGAGCTGGAGGTCAACCTCAGCTCCTTTGCGGGACGTATCGAGACTACGGATGACTACGTCCGCTTCTATTACGAAAAGATGCTGTAACCGGAGACGAGCATGACCACGCGATCCGACGTCCTCAAGCCGCTGAAAACCTGGAGCCACCTGGCCGCGCGCCGGCGCAAGCCGAGCGAGTATGAGATCGTCTCAACGAACCTTCACTACACGACCGATAACCCCGACGCGCCGTTCGAGCTCGACCCAAACTTTGAGATGGCACAGTGGTTCAAGCGTCACCGCAACGCTTCCCCTCTGTCACACCCTGACTGGAATGCGTTCCGCGATCCCGACGAACTCGTCTACCGCACCTACAACCTATTGCAGGACGGTCAGGAAACCTATGTGTCCGGCCTGCTCGACCAGTTTTCCGAACGCGGCCACGACTCCATGCTGGAGTGCTCCTGGACCGGCACGCTGGCGCGGCTGTACACCCCGGCGCGCTATCTGTTTCACGCGCTACAAATGGGATCGGCCTACCTGACCCAGATGGCACCGGCGTCCACCATCTCGAACTGCGCCGCCTACCAGACTGCCGACTCGCTGCGGTGGGTCACGCACACGGCATATCGCACGCGGGAATTGTCGCAGACCTTCGGCGACGTCGGCTTCGGCACCGACGAGCGCCGCTATTGGGAGCAGGACCCGGCGTGGCAGGGCTGGCGCAAGCTGGTCGAACACGCGCTGGTGGCATGGGACTGGGCTGAATGCTTTGTC
>NZ_KB902937.1:0-5201 GCF_000379565.1 Cupriavidus sp. UYPR2.512
AGGGCACAAGCGCGCCTGGATATCGTCGACTGGATCGAAGGCTATTACAATCGGCAGCGCCTGCACACTTCGATCGACTTCCTTACGCCGGTCGACTACGAAGCCCTGCGCATGGCTACATGAGTTGCTGTACGTGAAAGCGAGGCAGGGGCAGTCTTCGCTCGATTGCCGCCATTTACCGTTAGCCCGTTCTACTGTTCACGCAACGTGTCAATCAGTACGGCCTGGCAAGCGGGCGGCCACTCGGGCGAGTAGAGCGAGAGGCCGTCAGAATGGCCCAACGCCACCAAATTCGGACTTGCGGCATACGTTCAAACGAAAGACGTTTCTCTCGCGCATCGATCTGCGGCCCAATTGGAAGAGGCGATCATATGGATTAACGGAGCGCCGGGGGCGATGCCAGGCGCGATGCCAGGCGCTCCGTTTGGAGGCATGAAGAACAGCGGCTATGGACGCGTTGGTGGCCAGGCGCGCCTGCATGAATTCTTGTGCCCGAAGAATGTCTGGCTCGGAATATGAGAGTCCGGACGACCCCATGCCGCTCGCAATCTTCAACGAAGAACGGTCCCAGTGAATAGCTGGCGCGGGCGGCCGATCCTGTAGTCGGGATCGGCCATCATTTCGTTCAGCTGGGCAATCCATCCGACGGTTCGCGATAACGCGAAAATGGCTGTGAACAGGGACACGGGAATGCCAATGGCGCGCAGCACGATTCCGGAGTAAAAGTCGACGTTCGGATAGAGCTTGCGCGAGACAAAGTACTCGTCCTCCAGCGTCACCTTCTCGAGTGCCATGGCGAGTTGCAGCAACGGGTCCCTGTCCACGCCAAGGTGGCCCAGCACCTCATGGCAGGTCTCTCGCATCAGCCTTGCGCGGGGATCGTAGTTCTTGTAAACACGATGTCCGAAGCCCATCAGCTTGACGCCTGAATTCTCGTCTTTCACCCTTGCGACAAATTCGCCGATTCTGGCTACGCCTCCGGCAGCGTGGATGTCCTGCAGCATGCCGAGGCAGGCTTCGTTAGCGCCGCCATGGGCAGGTCCCCACAGGCACGCAATACCCGCCCCGATTGCGGCAAAGGGATTCGTTCCGGACGAGCCACACAGGCGTACTGTGGAAGTCGAGGTGTTCTGCTCGTGGTCTGCGTGCAGGATAAAGATACGGTCCAATGCACGCACCAGCACGTCGCTGGGCTCGTAATCCTCGCAGGGTGTCGCGAACATCATGCGCATGAAGTTTCCGGAGTAGGAGAGCGCGTTGTTCGGGTACGGACAAGACTGGCTGACGCTGTGCTTGTAAGCCATGGCTACCAGCGTCGGCATCTTGGCGATCAGGCGAATCGCAGCAATCTCACGGTGCTTTGGGTTATTGATGTCCGTGCTGTCGTGGTAGAAGGCAGCCAGGGCACCCGCCATGCTTGTCAGCACGGCCATAGGGTGAGCGTCGCGGCGGAAGCCACGGAGCATCAGGTGCATCTGCTCGTTGACCATCGTGTGGTTGGCAATGAGGCCGACGAACTCCTGCTTCTGGTCTCGATCCGGTAGTTCACCGTACAGTAATAGATAGCACGCCTCCAGGTAGTCACACTGGGCGGCCAGCTGTTCGATTGGATAGCCGCGGTACAGTAGTTTCCCCCTGTCGCCATCGATGTACGTGATGGCCGATTGGCAGGATGCGGTAGAGAGAAATCCCGGGTCGTACGTGAACATTCCGGTCTTTCCGTACAGACTCCGGATATCGATCACTTCCGGGCCGACGCTGCCCTGGTAGATGGGTAGGGTGATGCCAGGAGTGGCATCACTGAATGTCAGGACGGCTCTTTTTTCGGAAGATTTCATCTCAAAGGCTCTTCATTGCGAACGACGACTCGATAAGTCGCACGATTTGTGCCAGGTCATCAAGATTCCCCTCCGCCGGCTTCAGGCCAAGCGTGGCCGTGCTTTCCAACGGGCGTGACCGCGATGACAGCAGCAGGTATCTGTCTTTAATGTGGACAACGATTGTCTTTTTCGATGGCAGTTTCACGCAATGTACGTTGTCGGTAAGAAAGGCTTTCCGGAACACACAAGAGATCCAACTCGACATTGGTTCAGGGCCAACTCAAACTGCTTCCAACGTCAACATAGACCCTTGAATCTATGTTACGCCAACACCTGTTCCTCTCCGGGGCGTCAAGGTCATCGAATGGAAGGGACTTCCCCGTCCCGAGGTTGCGGCGGAAGCCGCCAGTTGGCACTGACGTGCCATGATGGCGTGTCGAAGCTGCATCACAACCAACGAGCCAAGAATGTGTTTGCCATTCATGGCGTCGACGAGGCCGGCAAGGCTGTGCTGGTCAAGTCGAAGGTCTCACGCGATCAACTGGTGCCACTGATTGCGCAATTTCCGCCTTGACTGAATTGAAATGAACGCGTCCCATCCGTGAACGAGTAGACAACGGAAGGTTGACCCTCACGGGCCGACGGCATCAGAGCTCAAATTGAAAGATCATAGAGGTCTTCGCAGGCCAAAACCGGAGGGGCTAGCATGAACTGGACGGCAGTGGGTGTGGATATCGCCAAAAACGTATTCCAAGTGCATTACGTCGATCAGGTTACCGGCGAAATCGTGAATAAACCAATCAAGCGGGCACAGTTCCTAGAGCACTTTGCAAACCGTGCCCCTTGCCTAATCGGGATGGAAGCGTGCAGTGGTGCGCACCACTGGGCCAGGCAGCTTGTAAAGATGGGCCACGAGGTCAGACTGATACCGGCGGAATTTGCCAAGGCGTTTAACATTCGCAACAAAAACGATGCTGCGGATGCACGGGCGATCTGGCTGGCCGTGCAGCAACCAGGCAAACCGGTAGCGGTGAAGACCGAGACGCAGCAGGCGATGCTGGCACTGCACCGGATGCGCCAGCAGCTCATAAAATTTCGCACGATGCAGATTAACAATCTGCGTGGACTGTTGACGGAGTACGGCGAGGTAATGGGCAAGACTCGTGCGGCCTTGGACAAGGCGATTCCGGAAGTTCTGGGACGGGTTGCCGAGCGACTGCCCGCAGTGGTAATCGACACGCTGCGAGAGCAGTGGAACGGACTGGCGAAATTGGACGAGCAGGTTGCGCAGATAGAGCGTCGGATGCGCGAGTGGAAGAAAGAAGATGAGGCGGTCAAGGCAATCAGCAAGATTCCTGGCGTGGGGCTCCTGACAGCAACAGCGGCCGTCGCGATGATGGGTGATGCAAGGGCATTCAAATCGGGGCGCGAGTTTGCCACGTGGGCCGGGCTCGTGCCAAAACAGACCGGCTCAGGCGGCAAAGTAACCTTACACGGCATATCGAAACGGGGCGACACGTACCTGCGCACGCTGCTAATCCATGGTGCGCGAGCGGTGTTGAGGCATGCGAAGGAACCAGGCCCATGGGTTGAGCAGATGATCAAGCGGAGGCCGATGAACGTCGTGATTGTTGCACTGGCCAACAAGATGGCTCGGACAATCTTGGCGGTACTGGCTCACGACAGACCGTACCAGAAGAATTTCGTGAGTGTGAAGCCCGCCTGAGTGGATACGGAATAGAAGACTAACATTAAATACAGGATGAAAGTCCAAAGGTTGCGCAGCAATCGAGTGGGATGACTAGTCAGGTAGGACCTGGGACTCGCTAAACCTGTATGCCGATACGAGCTTCGAGCTCGTTGCCTGAATGAGGAGCGAGTCAGCGGATTTCATAGGGGCCCGCGGCGCCAGTACCGGCTGCATGAAGGCCGGATAGAGAGCTGCAACCATCCTGTCAGTCTGAACATACGAAAACTGTTGCAAAATGGGACGCGTTCATAGAGATCGGCATGGAAGCTTGCTCTGGCGCGCATTACTGGGCGCGGTTGTTTCGCCAGCACGGACACACGGACACACGGTCAAGCTGATGTCGCCGAGACTGGTGGCGCCTTACCGGATGTCCGGCAAACGCGGAGCTTGCATCGAACCCGCCAGGGATTCGTAGAAGAGCGTACCGCGACTTACAACCGCCTGCGCGGGTTGCTGGCCGAATTCGGTGTGGTATTGCCGCAGAAACCGGAGCGACTGCGCAAGGAGATCGGGACACATCTGGAAGCCTTGCCCGGCTGGGCGAATCGTTGTATCCAGGACCTACTGGACCATGCCAGCAGGCTGGAAGAGAAGCTGGACGAATATGATCGAGCTATCAGCGAGATTGCGCATGAAGACGAGCGCAGCAAGCGCCTGATGCAACTGCGAGGGATCGGGCCGACTACGGCTAGTGCCCTGGCTGCTAGCATCGGGGCGGGACACGACTTCAGGAATGGCCGCCAATTAGCGGCTTGGATAGGGTTGACGCCGGGACAGCACAGCAGTGGGGGCAAACAGCGCCTAGGTAGCATCACCAGAGCCGGAGACGCTTACTTGCGTACGCTGCTGGTATTCGGGGCTCGCGCGGTGATGGCAAACCTGGGCGATAAGCAGGATCGATATAGCCGCCGGGTCAGAGACCTGCTAGAACGCCGCGGTTACTGGCGAGCAGCCATCGCCATTGCAGCCAAGACGTGAGAATGGCGTGGGCCATGCTGAAATATGGCGATGCCTTCAAACATGCGTAAGCGCAGATAACTCAATCAACCAGCTTTTAAAGAGCTACAGCGGAACTCATGAGTAGCTAGATCACTTTGCACTGCCAGCGTTGATGTGAAGCGGGTTGGACCCGCGCGAGGCATACCTGGGAAAGTCAGGGGACGCCAAGCCCGATCATCGAACGAGGCCCTAGCGCGCGTCTTACATCAGGGTCCGGGCCATCGGCCCACTATGACCGTTTGTAGTACTGCAGTCCTTCACCTCTCACATAACTCCGGCACGGCAACACAGTGCTCCATAAACTGATTGGCGCTTGCGCCAACGGGGAAGCCCTTGTAGTAGCGCTTTACCCGCGATGAGATTGTTGAAAAGCTCAACGCAGCCGATGTGCCGGTGGCCAGTATCCTGACCATGGCGGAACTCACCAGCGACGACTACATGCGCACCCGCGGATCGTTCCGTACGGTGCGTGATGGGACCGGAGGCACCATGCGCTTGCCGGTGGACCCCACCCAGTTTCAAGCAGCCGAAGGCAGTGATCTCAGAGGTGGCACCGTTTGTTCGGACAGGGATCCGGAGTTTTTAAGTGGAAGCGCTGGGGCAGTCAGGCTGCCGATTTGATCGCTGGCAGC
>NZ_KB902938.1:0-4968 GCF_000379565.1 Cupriavidus sp. UYPR2.512
CGCAACATCAAGTCCCGGACGAAAGTCATGCTCGGCTTCAAACGTTTCAGGAACGCAGCGATCACTCTCTCTGGTATTGAGTTGGTACATCGGATTCGCAAGGGCCAATTCGGCCTCGCGAAGCTCGACCTCAAAGATACCACTGCGCCCGCAGTCTGGGAGGCCGTCCTGTCTGCTTGATGAGGTATCCTTTATATAACAACAATCTCGTACAGACCGCCTATTTGCACCAGAGCCAGTCCGGGCACCCTGTATCCGCTCCTGCACGGATTGGAAAAGAAGGGCTATCTAAGATCGACAATGGAATGGAACGGAACGGTCGAAGTGGTCGCCGCGTCTATCGCATCACTCCTGCCGGGCGACGTGCGTTGGCGGCCGAGAAAGTGAAGGTTCGCGAATTGTTTGGTGAGCTGTTCGAGCACAACTAAGGGCGGAGGCCCGTTCCCGTCAACCTCGTCCCCCTTATGGAAACCAAAGGCACAACAACCGCCATGCGTCCCAGCGCTGCCGCAGAAGTTCTGGCAGTCTTTCTGAAGCTAGGATTAACGTCCTTCGGCGGCCCCATCGCGCACATCGGATACTTCCGGCGCGAATTTGTGGAACGCCGCCGTTGGCTCGATGAGAAAGCGTTCTCCGATCTCGTCGGTCTGTGCCAGTTTCTTCCCGGACCGGCCAGCAGCCAAGTCGGCTTTTCAATCGGCCTACTGCGGGCCGGGTGGCTCGGTGGCCTCGCAGCGTGGTGTGGATTTACCCTACCCTCCATCCTGCTGTTGCTCGCCTTTGCTGTCATGGCGCCCGTCCTTGGGGGATCGATCGGAACAGGTCTAATCCACGGTCTGAAGCTTGTCGCTGTCGCAGTAGTGGCCCAAGCCGTCTGGGATATGGCGCGACGCCTTTGCCCGGATTACCGCCGAGCTGGCATCGCACTTGCCACTCTTGTGCTGCTCAGTCTTCTGACGACCGTCTACGCTCAACTTCTCGTCATCGCTCTGGGTGCGCTATTGGGGCTCTTGCTGTGTCGGCCCGATGCGTCTGCGTTGGCGTGCAGCCGGCAAGGGCGTGTTCACGAATTTCGCGTTTCACGTGCCACTGGGGTTGTGGCACTGATGCTCTTCTGCGCACTGCTCTTTGGTCTCCCAGCATTGGCGGCTATAGCGGGCCGGGGCGTTCAAGTCTTCGATGCGTTCTACCGGTCCGGTGCTCTGGTGTTCGGTGGCGGCCACGTGGTGCTGCCGTTGCTGCAACAGCAAACGGTCGCGACCGGCTGGGTCAGCCCGAATGACTTCCTCGCGGGGTACGGCGCTGCGCAAGCGGTACCCGGCCCCCTCTTTACGTTCGCGAGTTTCCTGGGGTGGGTGTTGGCCGATGCCCCGAACCAATGGGCAGGTGCTGCGCTCGCGACACTGGGCATCTTTTTGCCTGGTTTGTTGCTCGTTACTGCGGCATTGCCGTACTGGCAGGCACTGCGCGCACGCTCTTCGATGGTGGCGTTGCTCAATGGCGTCAACGCGGCGGTGGTTGGTTTGCTTGCCGCCGCCCTGTATTCGCCGGTTTGGACGAGCGCAATACTCTCGCAACTGGATTTCGCGATTGCGACGGTATGTTTCTTGCTGCTGGTCCGCTGGAAGGTTCCCCCGCTCGCGGTGGTTGGGGTGTGCGCCGTTGCGGGCGTCGCACAAGGGCTATTGCACTGAGGCATCAACGTCCACGCCGATCAGGTCGCCCCCGTTGCGCTACCGCGGTTGACAATCTAAAGTCTGCCGAGACGGCATAACCCGCCGACTGCAAGCAATTGCATGAAAGGAGGCCATATGCCGATAGACCGTCGTGACTTTCTTAGACTCGGTGGCGCGGCTGCCTTCGGCAAGGCTGGCGCCGGTATCGCACACGCCGCTGCACCCCTGTCGCTGGGACGACGGTACCGGCTTGCTGCGAGGATGGCGCTGAATTCGAGACTTTGTGCGATATCTATAGTTTCGCGATCGTGAAATTGCAGTTTGGGGCCTCATCTGCTGTTTTCGCATGCCAGGCCGGATGGCGCGTCAGGTTTCCAAGTCCGATTCCTATACCTTGGAAGCGGGCTTTTGGTGAGCGTATATCAACGCGTTCGCTTCGTGTCGGGGAAAAATGGCTGGCAGACCGCTCCCCCGCCACAAGCAGGGTCTGCAAGAGTTTTGATAAGGGTTTATACTACGTCCGTCTCCTCCCTTTCTCCTCAAGGGATTCGTGCCCGCCATTGCAGCGGGCTTTCTTTTGCTTGCGCTCCAAGGCGCCGTGGGGCCTGGCGCTGCCTGGCCGCCTACATGCACAGGCGCATTGCGCTCGCTGTCGGCAGGAAGGCTTTTCCCAGTGTGGAAGCAAGGCGGGAGCGGCGAGTCCAGGTCGTCAAATCGGACTGGATAGCCCGGCAGGTTCACGTAAGCAGCGTGAGGATGCTGGATTGATCAGACGCCCTCCAACTCAAGATTCCCTACAACGAGCGCGTGGCGCGCTCGTCAGCATCCGCCGTGTCCGCGGGCCTGTGCCGATTCTGCAGGCGGTGATGCATCGTCTCGCAGCGGATCAACATCATCGCCGCGGGTTCCTCCTCCGCGCCGGCTGACTCAGCTTCCCCAGCGGCTCGCAGATAAATATGCCGTGAGACGGCGGCAATAATCACAGTGATGGCGCCGACGCCGAGCGCTCGCACGGCGATGCAGAGGTATTGCGCCATGGCGAAATTGGACTGTATAAGCAAGAGACGATGGGCGGTGAGCCTACAAGGCTGTCTCGCAACGATGTCACGCCTTCGCAGGATTGACACGATCCGTTTTGCCGCGGCGGTGGGCTTGTGCGTTAACGTGACACCGAATGGCGGTGCTGAAAGGTATGTCTTGGAAATCAATCGAAGCCTTACCAAGCGGCCAGTACTGGGCCGTGCCACATGCACCCTTCCCGCCAGAAGCTGGCAATGGTCATGATGAGGTGTTTCCCAGTGCCCATTGCATCAGCGACGGCAAATGGGTCGCCTTCTTCAAGAACGGCGAGGAAGTCTGGGCGTGCAACGCCCTGTATGCCGCCGCGCATTTCGATTTTTCTGCCGTGTCCACCAACGCCAGCGCGTCGACCGCCGGCTGAGATGCCAGCCGCCGGCAGACATCCTGCTCTTCACCGCCAATCAAACATAACACTCCAGCAACCAACAAAAATGCCGGTGTCTGGCGTTATGTTAAATCGGCGCCCTCCAATGGCCTCCCGACGAGCCCGTCGGTTTGCACAAATTTGTTCCCGTATTTTGCGGATTTTTGTTCCTGGCCCCCTGGGCCAGGCCAAGGAGCGCCGCGGGAAGGCGCGCGGCGGCCGCCTTGCAGCTCCGCCGGCGTGCCCCGGATTGGCCCGTGATCGCACGACGGTGCACGCGGTGCCCCTAACGGCGGCCGTCCTCGGCTTCGCAAGCTGCAGCGGGCTGGGCACCGACTGACCGATCCGCCGGGAAAGGAACAAAATTACGCAAAACGTCGGCCGGAAGAACAATGTTCTGCAAAATTTCTTTGCATAAAATTGTTCTCGGCACCTCGAAAACGGCGAGCTGGCGGGCGACCGGCGGGAACAACATTATGCAAACGGACGGCAGACATCGGCGGAAGCTGAGGCCGTGCTGTCTCTTTGATGAAACTCCAATTCGACCACGCCTGTCGTCCTAGCCAAAGCAATTCAATCGGTCTGGCAGTCTGTAGACGCAAAAGGGAGGCTCTATCAAAATCGCAGCCCTCGCCTTCGTCTTTTTCCAGCAGTAGTGGCCGCCACGTTGGCTAACGGTCAGCCCTGCCGCACGCCAGGATCTCGGTCGCGGTAGCTGCGCGACCTGCGGCCAATGCTAATACCATGCGCTGCACTGTCAGCTTTCGAGACACTCGATCCGACACGGAAAGAAGAGCCTCCCGAGGTTCGATCTGACTCTGGTATGGTTACCTATTCCTACATCTGGAAACATGCGAGTCGAATGACTTCAAACAACAACAAAACGGTTATCCCGGATCCGCAGCCGGTGTATCGCGCACCGACAAAGGATCACGACTACAACAGCCGTACGCCGGCACCTACACGCACCCCTTCGCCCACGCCGCCCACGCAAAAGCGATAAAGACCAAGGGGCTGGCTGCGGCGGCAAGCCGCAGCCTATTTAGCCACCATACCAGCCTGCCGTTCCGGCGCGCGGCCTCGTTGATCCGCTTCTGATACCCGCTCAACTCCGCCTCCTGCATATCGACTAGACTAAATGCCGGCTGGTACAGATTTAGAGGCTCATTGTGAACTGGAGGAATTGGTCTCATCATCAGGCATTTCCAGACCAGCACCACGCTCAGCATCAGGAACCATGTTGCAAAAGCTGAAGTCCCGACTGCAAACCAACTCCACTTCTCTTCATCAATAGCTTTTGCCGCATAGGCCATAGCAGCACCCATGCCGGCCAGAAAGACTGTCAGCGTCGTCGCCGCTTCCTTCGCAATGAAATCGGCACTAGTGTGGTGGGCTTTCATGTTCTCGACCGCAGCCTTCTCCGCCCACTCCAGCAGCGCCTTCTTGTCATCACTCATCGTTTGTCTTCTTGAGCTTTTACCCGGAGCGACTATTGCATCAGCTGGCATGGGCGACCGGCGGGCATTGGCTGCGGAATCGGACCGGATCCACCGCTTGTTGCCTGTACCGTGCTTATCCGGTTAGCTCCCAAACCTACTAGATATAGTGGGTAGGGATTTTTTGGCATAGAGCTCGGCATAGGTCGGCGCGGTGACGTCACCAGCGATGCCGAGCAGGGAGCGAAATGCATTGAAGGGATAGAAACGACGGTTGAAGCGGAAGGTGAATTCGTTGAGATAGGCTTGCAGGTGCTGCGGGCTGACACCGTGATGAATTCCGCGCAGCCAGGTCTTGAGATTGGAGAACACAAGGTGAATGATCGGCAGGAAGGATTCGGTCACTTGCATC
>NZ_KB902939.1:0-4967 GCF_000379565.1 Cupriavidus sp. UYPR2.512
ATGACGGGCAAGATCGTGAAAGACCTTGGTGTGCAGATATTGGGCAAGTGCAGCGAACAAATCGGACAGGGGCATGAGAGCCAAGCGAAGATCGAGAAGCGATCCTCTATTGGCCGCCGCCCTGCTTGCGCTAAACATCCAGCGCAAGCAGGGCGGCGGCCCCTCGAACCTCGTCACCTGTCAAGCGTTCTCGGCGCCAATTGCGATTTTATTTGGCGGCTTATCTTGGGTGGATTGGTATTGGAGGACGCTGCGCTACGCCACGATGAACTGTTCTTGTCGGGGCTGCATTGCGCATTGCACATCAATCATGATTTCGTCTATCTCAAAGTGGACGGTGATGCCGACGCCATCTCCCAAGGCGATATATTCGCGGTGGTGTCCAACCTGTTGGCCTGCGTCCGCGCCGGGAATAAAGGGCTCGCCGTGCCGGCTGCGCAGGAGCCCGTGCACTTCCAGCGTTCGATCTACGGGCTGGTACTGCTCAACCCGCTGAATTTCGAGAACTACAACGATGCGATTTTGCGCGCAGCACTGCTGCGTGGCGCGCGGGACACGGAACTTCACTACGTCGGCAACGAACAGGCCAGCGCGAGGATGTTCAGCGTCATCCGGGCTTCGGTGCTCGGATGGCCCAGGGGCGAAGGGGATGCATTGCCGGAGTTTCTGATGGCGATGGCCACGCGAAGGCTTCGTCTGTCGCTGGTGCACGCTGAAGAACTCGTCCGGATGGTCGCCGATGCTGACCTTCCGCCCTATCTGAAACTGATCGCGGACAAGATCTGCGTGGATTGAGCCACGGTGGGCTGCGCGTGAAATCTGGCGGTCTCCTCGGGGTCATCGTACTTTCCGTGAAAAAATGGCGGTAGCAGACTGCAGACCCGCCTGTAGTAAGGCTTCTCAGAGCAATGAATCACTTGCCGCCAGCGTATTTGTAAGCTCTTGATAGATAAGCCCTTTCCGGTGCATACCGCTAGAAAATGCACGGAAAGTACGATGACCCCACGCCAGGCAGCAAGACGAGAGATTTGAGTGAGTCTCCTCCGTGTCCATGGCAAGATCGACCCTGAAGTGGTTGTGAAGGCTAGAGACCACAGATTGCTCAGGCAATCATATCGCGATGGCAAGGCAGGTTAGACCGTGGTCAGCAAAGCGAGAGAGTGCCCTAACTCCAGAGAATGCGCCAAAGCAGAGGGAACCAGCCTTGCCGAACTCTGCCGTCGGCCTGCCTAGAACAGGATTTCGGTAATCCGATTTTCCCCGCCTGGCGACGTGGTAAAACGCAGATGGCCACGATTCGCCATTTCCTTCACCAAGGGCATGAAGTTCCTGTACGCCGTCCGAGACACATCGAAGCTCGGGTCCAGTTCCTTCATCTTGTTATTTGCGGTCGAGACATTGACCGGCAACTTGTTGCTATCGATGTTGCGCAGGGCTTTGACAAAGAGGTTCTCGATCGCGTCGTTGAACGTCTTGATCTGGGCCTGCCCGAAATCTTCCAGAAAAAGCAGGGTGTCGAACGCCTTGGCCAAGATGGCGCGGTCCTTGTCCTTGCGGCGGCAGACCAGCCAAACTTCTTTACCGAATTTTCGTAGCCGATCGCCGATTACTGTGAAATCCGAGTCGCTGGTTAGGAAGCAGTAGCGATCGATCTTCGGGTTCCCAAGGTACAGGGTTTCAAACGCATCAAGGCTGATGAACAAGTCAGCGCGATTCTTCTCTGCCCCAATCTTTGGCGTGTCGATCAGCGTGAAGTTGTGGTCGATCAGTTGCTCTTTCAGCGTCTTCTTACTGCTGCTTTGATTGCCGTAGGCCGCTTTGATCACGAAGATGCAGTTGTGGTCATCGTCCGCGCGAAGTAGTGCGCTCATCAGGTCATCGAGAGCGAAATCGATGGAGGCGACGTTCTCCATGTCGACGTAGACCGCAGTGTTGTATATCTGCTTTTTCATGATCAATGAATTATGTGGTGAGGCGGCGATAGTGTTGCGATACCGAATTGCTGTCATGGGCCGTATGACAATTCATTCTAGCTGCGCATATCGGGCTCTATTCTTAGCCGTCGTTGCGCCTATATTTCGTAATCTTGACTCTCACTTATCCACCAGACCGCATTACCGAATCAGCCGAAAAAGTGGAGGTAGCGCACGTACACTCCATGGGCATCTACCGGGGACATGTACTTTCGTATTCCAGGGTCTGAGCTGCACAGGAACACCGGGCTAGGAGGAGCGGTCGGCACAGCAGGGACAAGCCAGGGTGCAAGGCTAGACGCCCCCCTCCCGTCGGGTAACAAACGCTGTCTCGCGCCGCATCCCAAGTACCTCGCGAACACACTCCTTTTGTGCCTTGAAGACGTTCTTGCAACTGACGGCAAGGCAGACATCGAGGTGACTGGGGTACTTGGGAATCCCCCCTCTAAATACTGCCACATCCAGTTCGTGCAGAGCGGCCAGGGGAACAGGATGTGGCTGTTGGATGCTCCAGCTCAAGGTCATTGTCTCCACAGAAACCCAGGCCTCCAAGTGGTTGCCGCCAGGGTCGATCAAGCTAAAGTGTGAAAACCTTTTCCTGTCGGCGGAAGCCGGGTTAAGTGCGACAACGATCGTGTTCGCCGACGCTCCTTTGGTAGTTGGAGGCACGTGTCGGACTACCGCGCCGGGTACCTTCGAGTAGCTTCTCAGAATCCGCCCCAACACCCGCAACTCGAACAGCTTGTCCACCGAAAGCTTTGCTTTCAGCTTCAATGGCGTCGCGGTGGACTTGGCGGCAAGGTCGAAGAGCTTCTCGACCTGCTGAACGAGAGAGGGCGCCGCTGGAGCCTTCTTAGTCATCTAGTTGATCCTCCTCGGGCATGAATTCCTTGAAGAAGTCGTAGAGCTTCCTGTGACGTGTGGGAATTTCGCCCCTCAACTGGGATCTCAAATTGAAAGGCCTCTCCCGCCCGATTATCTGCGCATCGGTAACCGGCTGTTCCAGCAGCTGCGTCAGCTCCATAAAGACCTCGTCAGCCGTCTTCTTCGTGGGAGGGAAGGCAATGGCAAAAAGAATGGCAAGCGCTTCTTGAAACTGAGCTTTAGCTTTTATCTCTTCAAACAGCGCGGATCGCCCCCCCCGCTGGAGCTTCTTCTGCAAACCTAAGCGTTCGATCTGTTCTTCGTGCAAGCTCTTGGAAGTCCGCTTCACGGGGACCGCGATAGGTCAATGCGAGCTCATGTATCCGTCGCACAGCTACTTCGAACTCTTCCGCCATCGCCATTTAGCAACTCCCTCCTTTGGTGCCATTGGGATCTAACGATTTTACTCGCAACGAATCGGATTCTCCGGACTCAGCGTGAAGCTACGACATCAATCCCGTCAAAGGTGGGATTGGGGCGCCCGGAAGAGCCTGTCGATACAGAGTCCGGCTCCTGGAAACCAGGCTACTGATTTATGACGGACGTTCCTGGCCCGATTGCAGCTGTCGGCCAACCCGCACACTATACCGCCATCGGGCTTGGTCCCTTTCGGCCCTGCTTTGTTTCATCTCCGCTGATCGACGATGAGTCAACTAATTGGGGCCAATGCTTCGGAGACGAGCATCTAGCTCACACGCGTATAGGTCTTCCCAGCAATGACGCGTTGAACCTGGTCCGCGCTGCGCGCACCGATGCGGTCGGCAATCTCTTCGGCCGAGTGGGCTTCGACGAGCTCGCGAATGGCGCGGACTTGTTCGATCGACAGGCGATCGTCGCGACTGCATATCTGCGCGATGGCCCAGGCATCGTCCTTCCATTTCTCTGCAACCCAGGGCGCCGGAAGTCCTTTGCGAGGCTGCTCGCGCAGCCACTCGCTAAGAAGCGAATCCCCTTCGTCTGGCAACGGTATAACTCGCTTGGCGAGCATGCCGTTCTCGCGAAGATAGCGGAGCCCCGATTTGCCGCCGGGAATCATGTTTAACCGCCGCGCGTCGTTCCAATGCCCTTCGACGAGCCACTCTTCGGTCGCGTAGAGCTTCTCGATGTCGTCGGTGATGCCCATGACCTTGTGGTGGATGTAGGTGACTCGGCCTGCGGCCATCTCCTCGCGCAGCTTCCTATGGAAAAGCAACGGGCTGCCGGTTTCCATCGCACGGCGATGCTCGGCCCAACGTGTCTGCCAGCGCCGCGTGGTCACGCCGACGTAGAAGAAGCCGTCATCGGGATAGGAGGCTCCGCTTCCGAATATATGTTGATAGAGTACTGACGCTTTCCTCGGCCAAAGTTTGGGCGAGAGCAGATAGGGCGCAGGTGCTGAGAAAACGAGGCTCGGTTCCTTTACGCCGAAGATGTGCGGAGAAGTTTCCCCGCGTGCGGCGGCTCCGAGAAGCACGGGGTCTTGTACGATGTCCAGCCGGATTTCGGGGCGCAGCGCGAGTTCGCCTTCCTCTAGAGGCCGGCCTGAGAGAAACGTGTCCATTCCCACCATGCGATGGCCTACACGGATTACTTGTTGTGGCACGATAAAAATCGGCCTGTCTCCCAGCGCCACGAAGTGAACAACAGGGATCAACTGACCCGGCTTGACGCGGAGCACCCCGCCTTCTTGGCGGGCCACCGATAGCCAGCGGGCGCCATAGTCAGTGGAGCACCATTTGCGTAACAGCGCCTCCATCTCACGCAGGCGCTGGTGCATCACTTTCGGAGAGAGATGCTCCCACCACTCACGGTTGATGGAGATCATCTAAAATTCCGGTTCGTCAGGAAAAAGTGTGGGTTGACGAAGGCTCAGGAAGATTGCCAAGTGCATGATATAGCGCGATTTCCGTCGCCCTGAAGGTTCGGAATCCGTACGATTTTCTCATGGTGACTTTGGCCTTGTTGTTCAGGCCCTCGACGACGCCGCTGGAGAACTGCTTGCGGGCACGGAAGTAGTTGAGGATCAGCTCACGGTGGGCACGCACGGTGCGGGCGAACTTCTTCATCGGCTCGATGCGCGAGCGCATCACC
>NZ_KB902940.1:0-4897 GCF_000379565.1 Cupriavidus sp. UYPR2.512
TGGCTGGCCAAGCATCCGCGATTCAACATGCACTTCACGCCCACCTCCGCATCATGGCTGAACATGGTCGAGCGGTTCTTTCGTGACATCACAACCGAGCGACTTCGCCGCGGCGTATTCACCAGCGTGCCGGAACTGGTCGACGCCATCAACGAGTACATCGCTCACCACAACACCAACCCCAAGCCGTTCATCTGGACCAAGAGCGCTCGCGACATCCTACAGAAGGTCATTCGTGCCAACCGCCGCTTAAGTTCCAAACAGAATGGAACATTGCACTAGCCTGCAGTTCATCCACCTTAAGAGAAGAGAGTGGGACGGCTGGCTACCCCGCGCTAGCCGTATGCCGTCCCAAGGCCCCCACGCACGGGCCCAAAGCCGGCACAGTCATGCATTGCGGCGCTTGATGCGCCGTCGTCTTGGCGTTGCGTCGATTCCCTGCGGCCGGCTCGTCGCATATCAGAGCTTGTTATGTGGCGATTATCGGAGGCGCCATGGTGGTCGGCCAGTCAGCTAGCGCTGAATTGCGCTTCGGATTTCCCTGACGGCGCTGATCATCACCTCATTGGCTCGGTGCCTTGGGCGATTTCTCGTAGCGTGCAAGTTCCTCGCGCACGTCGGCATCGTCGAGCCGCGCCGCCGTCACCACGAGCGTGCCGATCCGGATATGCCGCGGCGGCCGGTTCGCCCGCATGGATTCGGCCAGCTCGCGCATGGCCTCGTAGCCCATGTTAAATGGCCGCTGAATAACGATGGCGTGGAGCTCGCCATTGCGCAGGCTGGGCGCAAAGCTCGGCCAATAGTCAAAACCGACCTGGATGGGGCGCTTGCCTTTCGGCAGCGCGTTGATCGCACGCACCACGCTGAAGGTCGAGATGTCATGCGGCGTGAACACGGCATCGAGCGCCTGCGCGTGCTTTGCGAGCGCTGCGGCGGCAGCAGTCTGCATGCCCCGGATGTCATAGCCCAGGTAGGTTTGCAGCACCACCCGGAATCCCAGTTCCGTGGCGGCGGCGATAAACCCGTTCTCGCGCGCGGTGGTGGCCTGCAGGTCCCGCGCGACGCGGAAGACGCCGATACGGGCTCCGTTGGGCAGCGCGCCGCGCAGGGTTTGCGCAGCCCGGCGGCCAGCGGCGTAATTGTCCGTGGCGACCAGGGGCGCGGAGTAATCGGCGCCCTCCCTGTCGACCAGGAGGAAGGGCACGCCAATGACAGGAGGGGTCGCGGGTGCCGCCACCGGCATCGGCGCGAGAATCAGGCCGTCCACCTTGCGCTCCAGCATGGACTGGATCATCCGCACTTGCAGGTTGTCCCGGATCGCCTGCGGGTCATCCTCATTGGGCGCGCGGATGATCACGTCGAGCTTCGCGTCGCTTGCGGCCTTGCGCACGCCGTCGGCAAGCACCTGCCAGAACTGGCTGCGGTTGCCCGCGAGGACGACGCCAATCTCCGTGGCGCCGGCCACGGTGAGGTGCATGACTGCTAGCAAGCCAACCAGGCAGACCACGTGGATCCGAACCATGCGTCCCATCTCCGACTTTCTGATCGCTTTCTGATCGATTACCCGCGCGCCATTGTCGCACGCGCCTAGGTGTTTGTACCGGTGGTCAGCCAAAGCGCGGCCACAGCCGTTAAAGTTCGGATTGGTTTTGCGGTTGGGCGTTGGTCAGAAATCCGGGAGTACGTCAGTTGAAGTCGGTCATCCCTCCATGGTTGTTGCAGCTGTGGCATGCCCCGCGGGAAAGGATCGCGGTAGTCTTGCTGACCCGTGTCGTGCTGTTCAGCACCGTCATCACGCTGCTCCTTACCGCCATGCAGCTTGCGCTCAGCTACCAGGCTGAAGTGGCCGGCATCCAGAATCGCTTCCAGGAAATGGAGGAAGGCTACTCCGGCGCGCTTGGCAGCTCGCTCTGGTCACTCGACAGCCGCCTGGTCCAGGAACAACTGGATGGCATGCTGCAATTGCCTCTTATCCGCTATGTCGAAGTGCGTGAAACGGCGCAGACCATGCACCCGCTGGTGGTGCATCGGGGCACGCACGCCGAGCGCAATGTGGTCGCGCGAGAGTTTCCCATCAATTGCTGCAACGACGACAAACGCCAGGTGGGCGTGCTGCGCGTGGAGGCCAGCCTCGATGAGGTCTATCTCGACATCCTGCGCCAGGCGGTCGTCATCCTGGCCAGCAACGCGGCCAAGACTTTCCTGGTTGCGCTCTTTATTCTGTGGATCGTCCATCGTGTTGCCACGCGCCATATCGTCGATCTCACCACGGGGTTGCGCAAACGCGCGCCCGGCGTACCGTCGGCGCCATTGAGCCTGCGCCGGTCCCGGCACGGGCAGGATGAAATCGAAGAACTGGTCGAGGCGCTGAACCTGATGTTCGCGCGCATCGACCGGCATATGGCGGAAATCCGCGATGCCAATACCAGGATGGCCGCCATCCTCGACAACATCCCCGACCTGGCCTGGGTCAAGGATACGGAAGGGCGCTATGTGGCCGCAAACCGCGCCCTGGCGGTTTCGCTGGGCGTGGCGCACCCCGCCGAGCTGATCGGCAAGACCGACTACGATTTCTATCCACACGATCGGGCGCTGGGGTACCTAGCCGACGATGCGCGGACCATGGCTTCGGGCGAGCGGCAGCGCATCGAAGAGCCGCATACGCAGGCGAACGGTTCGCGGACCTGGGTCGAGACCATCAAGACGCCGTATGCCGATGGGTGCGGACGGCCGGCCGGGACGGTCGGCATTGCCCGCGACATTACCGAGCGGCGGCGCATCGAGGACCAGTTGCGGCGCAGTGAAGCCTTGCAGGCTGCCGGCCAACGGCTCAGCCGGACCGGGAGCTGGTCGTGGAATGTCCGGACCGGTGCCGTCGTCTGGTCCGACGAGCACTACCGCATCTATGGATTTGCGCCCGGCGAAGTCGAGCCGACCGCGGAGATCTTCATGAGCCTCATCCACCCTGAGGACCGGCCCGCCATGCAAGCCATCGTGGCCGACAGCCTGCGCGATCCGCGCGAGCACGAACACGAGATGCGCCTGGCCCTGCCGGACGGCACCATCCGGCATGTGGGCGTGCTTGCGCACCCGGTACGCAACAAGGACGGTGGGGTCGATGAGTATGTCGGCATCGCGGCGGACAAGACCGCCGTGCGGCTTGCGGAAGCCGAGCGCGAGGCGCGCCGTGCGGCCGAGGCGGCGAACCGCGCCAAGACCGAGTTCCTGGCCACGATCAGCCACGAGCTGCGCACGCCGCTGAACGGCATCCTCGGCTATGCCCAGCTGCTGATGCGCGACAAGGACAGCGCCCCGGGCGTGCGCGAGAAGAGCGAGGTCATCAAGCGCAGCGGCGAGCAGTTGCTGAAGCTGATCGACGATCTGCTGAACTTCTCCAAGATCGAGGCAGGAAAGCTGGAACTGGCGCCGACGGAATTCGGCCTGGCCGAATTGCTTGCCACCATCGAGGAACTGATACGGGTCAAGGCTGAGCAAAAAGGCCTGGCCTTCGCGTGCCATGCGCCGCAGGCAATGTCGACCACGGCCTGCGCGGACGTGGGCAAGCTGCGCCAGGTGTTGCTGAACCTGCTGTCGAATGCCGTCAAGTTCACGGACCGCGGCTACGTGCGGCTGGACGTGAAGGTCTCGGAAGCGGGGCCGGGCAGGTTGCGCCTGCGCTTCGAGGTCAGCGACAGTGGCGTGGGCATTGACGCCCGGCAGCAGCAGCGGCTGTTCCGACCGTTCGAGCAGCTCGGCGACGCGAGGCACCGCCGGGGCGGCACCGGCCTGGGACTCGCCATCAGCCAGAAGCTGGTGGGCCTGATGGGAAGCGAGATCCGGCTGCAGAGCCAGCCGGGTGTCGGCAGCACGTTCTGCTTCGAGATCGATGCCGCCACCGGTGCGGCCCCGCTGCGCCATGAAGACCACGCAGCCGTTGCCATCGGGTATGCCGAAGCGCGCCGCCGCGTGCTCGTGGTGGACGACATCGCCGAAAACCGTGCGGTGCTGGTGGATCTGCTGCGGTCCCTCGGGTTCGTGCCGGAAGCCGCGCCGGACGGGCAAGCGGGCCTCAGGCAGGCGCTGAGGGCGCCGCCCGACCTGATCCTGATGGATGTCTATATGGCGGGGATCAGCGGCCTTGATGCCATCCGGCAGTTGCGGCGCGATCCCAGGCTGAAGCGGGTGCCTGTCATTGCGACCTCGGCAAGTACGCGGGGCATGGACGAGACCAGTTCGATCGACGCGGGCGCCGATGTCTTCCTGCCCAAGCCGATCGACCACGATGCGCTGCTGGGTCAGATCGCCAGGTTGCTCCATATCCAGTGGGACTACGAGGCTGCGACGGGGGCCGGCAGGCAACCGTCACCCGATGGCGTGGTGGTGCCGCCAATCGCGGAAATCGAGAAGCTGCACTACCTTGCCAAGCGCGGCAGCATGCGCGAGATACACGACTGGGCGCAGCGGATCGTGGAACTCGACGAGCGCTACAGGCATTTTGCCGCCAGGCTCAGGCAGCTGGCCAATGCCTATCAGTCGCGCGAAATCCTGCGCTTGGCCGGCCAATACCTGATGAAGCGCTGAGCGCAAGGGTCGTTGCGAGACAGGGTGGTGGCGCCGGCCACCCCCCACCCCCGGCACTACAGCACACTCACATCCGGCGTGCCTGCGGCCACCTCCAGCACCTTCGTACTGCAGGGCAGGCGCGGTGCCGCCGTCAAGCGGCTTGAGCGTATGGAAGGTGCAGCTGAGCTTGTCTGGCGTCAGCGTGACCAGTGCATAGCCCTCCATGTTGGAATCGGCGTGGCGGAGCCACGGATTGAACGTGCGTCATGGCGGGCGCGAATCGCAGGGTTCNCGGCCGCCAACGCTTTCATCCAATCAAGATTCACTGCTTGAT
>NZ_KB902941.1:0-4850 GCF_000379565.1 Cupriavidus sp. UYPR2.512
GATGAGCGGTGGCCAATCTGTAATTTCATGACCTCGAAATTACGTCTGTCGCGGCGGCTACTGTATCGTGCTGTGAATTGGGTCGCAACGGTCGGTCTGCAATGGAGATGCAAGACATAGGGTCGTGAGAGAGCAGCGGTTACCGGGCGCTAGTTCTTGGATGGCCGAGTTCGGTCCGGCAAGCGACGAGCTCTGTTCTGCGCGGCCCCCTATGCCCCACGATGGGGGGATGCTGCTAACCTGGCTAGCGCATAGTATCGCGCGATACAACAATAGACGCGGGAGGGTCAAGTGAGAGCGATGCTTGGGCTGGTGGTCCTTGTAGCCATTTCCATCGTTATCCTGTCGGTACTGAAGTCAGCAGGTGCAGGCGGGACTTCCTCCAAGAATTTCCGTTTTGCCCGCAGATCTCCGTTCTTGCGCCAGGACGAGATACACCTCTACGAACGGCTGACGGCCGTGCTGACGGACACGCACGTCTTTCCCCAGGTCGCGATGTCTGCATTTGTACAACACAAGGGAAAATCACAGGCCGCGAGGAATCTGTTCGCTCAAAAGTATGTCGACTACCTCGTTTGTGAGCGCAAAACGATGCGACCGCTCTATGTCATCGAGCTTGATGGCGCCTCGCACTGTAGCGACAAAGCACAAAAGCGCGATAGCCAAAAGAATGATGTTCTTGCATCGGCCGGTATCCCGATCATGCGCTACAAATCCAAGGACGTCGATACCCGGACCATTCTCAGCGACTACATCGGTGTCGTCTCCCCACAGCCCACAGAAGAAGCTAGCACGTCTGGACCCGCAAACGAGCGAAAGATGCAAGTCGTGCGGGCGCCCGTAGTCTGAAGCATGACCATGCGGAGATATCTGACAATCGCGATGCTAGTCATGGCCACGAATGCAGCGGGACAGACCATCTATCAGTGCCGCAGCACCGCGGGACGTGTCACGTTGCAGGACAGCCCGTGCCCGAGCGACGCAAGGACTGAGGTGGAAAGGAAATCCATCGGTCAACGAAACGCAGAGTATCGCTCCGAACCGACTTCCTTCTTCGATCCGACAAGGCAGGCGAGACTCACATCGAGCATCATTTGTCCCTCGCTGCGACAGTCCTATCAGGCCGCGGTTGCCAGCTCTGAGCGGGCACTGCTCACCCAGTATCCGGGGCAGATCCAGCAAGCATCAGAAGCTGTACAACGAGCCGGGGCACAAATATCAAAGTATCGGTGCGAGTGAGCGGATTAACCCACAGCGGGATCGCACCGCGGTTCTACGCGGCCGCTTGCTGCTCGACAGGCGATGGCCGAGGACGACTTATGAGACATCCGCCTGCTTCGAAGTGGGCGGCCGGTTCGGCATGAGAAGCTGACGTCCAAGTCGGGGGCAGACTGAAATTTTCGTTGGGAGGCCCTATGCGATGAGGGGAACGCTTGGCACGGATAAAACGCGCCCCGACAACCATAAAGCCAACCTTTGGTATCCTTGAGCGACACCCGGTGCTGATTTCTTACAGACGGGGCCAAGCCCAACGAGGCGAAGGCGGACAGAGATGGATGACCGAGACGAATATCTGTTTCGAATAGGCGCATACACGCCCGCAACAATTCCAATGGAGCGGCTAGCGAAGTACATCGCTTCGCTTGCCAAGCTATTCGGAAACGATGCCAGCGTTCACCTTGATCATATCGAGGAAGGCAGCACCATGCCTGTGCTAAAGGTTGACGTTGATGCCGTGTCAAGGGTGTCGGCGCGAATTGTCGGTCTGAGCCAAGGTGAAGCCGCAAACGATGCTGTCGCCGGGTACGATGAACTGAACGCACTTCTGCGAGACGACAATGCTACCGGCGAATTGCGTCAGCGTCAGCCTGGTGCGCATTTGAGTGCCGTCGTCCTCAGATTTCCGGGGCGAGACCTTCCGCGTCCACTCACGTTCGGTCCCTTTACCGAGTCCGCGACCTTCGACGGCGAGTTGGTGAGAGTCGGCGGCCGCGATAAGAGCGCGCACGCCACAATCGTCGACCCCGAAGGCCGCTCGTGGCACGGCGAGATCAGCCGTCAGCTTGCGCAAGAACTTGCGCCTTACCTTTACAAAGGCCCGGTTCTCAGACTGAACGGTGACGCGCGTTGGGAACGGCGCGAAGATGGTGCATGGCATCTTGTTTCGCTAAGAGTCAACGAATTCACCGTCCTCGACGACGAAACGCTTCTCGAGGTGACAGATCGTCTGCGCAAGCTGGAAAGCTCCGGTTGGAGCAAACACGACGACATTGACGGCTACATTACCGCCTTGAGAGGCGAAAGCGACGGGCTGCACTAATGGTAGTCTTTGACACTTCTTTTCTCGCACTCGCTTTCGACGGCGAATACGGCGTGCCGATCGATCCGTCAACCGGTGAACCGTTGAC
Source organism: Cupriavidus sp. UYPR2.512 (assembly GCF_000379565.1). Lineage (NCBI taxonomy): Bacteria > Pseudomonadati > Pseudomonadota > Betaproteobacteria > Burkholderiales > Burkholderiaceae > Cupriavidus > Cupriavidus sp. UYPR2.512. Next base: position 2,409 of record NZ_KB902941.1, read on the forward strand.
GCGATGTGCAGAGCGCATTAACCACTTAATTCTTACCCTGAGCACATCGAAGCGCCGTATTCTCGTTCCTACACCGGTGCTTGCTGAATATCTCGTGGAAGGCGGACAGGATAAGGACAAGCGATTACAGATCTTCGCAGGCTCTCGAGTTTTCTCGATTGCCGCCTTTGATCAACGCGCAGCGATCGAGTGTGCAATGATTGAAGATGGTGATTCGAAGAGAAATAAGAAGCTAACGCCCGGTGAGACGAAAGCAAAGGTAAAGTTTGATCGTCAAGTCATTGCCATTGCTAAGGCCAATCGGGTTCAAGCTATGTACACCGGCGACACGACCCTTGCGAAACATGCAACCGAGAACGGAATCAACGTAGTCCTGACTTGGGAAGTCCCGCTGCCAGCCACTTCGCCTCAGCTCGAGCTTGACTACGAGACCGAAGCGCAACGTAGCAGATAGGCCATCCGAAGTCGCAAACTACTGCCGGCGCCCTGAATCTTGAGCGCTTTACATTTACTCTATGATTTCCTTCCAGCAGGCCGTCAGCCTCCGCGAGATTGAAGCCGCTTACGATGAGGCTGGCCGCGACCCGATTTTGCGGATTCCTCTCGCACTCCGATATGGTGGAGCTGTAGGCGTCCCCTCGGCGCTGGTGCAATACGTCGCGACGTGGTCTCGCCATCAGACGCATCCCGCACTTCGACTTTACGGAAACGTCGACAGCAACCCGATGGAATCATTGGCACAAGAGCCTCACGGACTCGTGTCGACCTATTTCGCCGGTTCAGTCGAAGTGCCGGGACGTGAAGCCCCATTGTCGACTCGGGAAGCACTGTCTTTTGGTGTCGGAAGAATCCAGGCCATGCAGGAGAGTCAGTTCCGTGACACCATGCGTGGCAGAGGGGTGTTCCTCTGTTGCTTTGCGCGAGCGAAGAACGAATATCTCCTTCCGTTTTATAGCCGACCACATCCGAGTGGGTTACGTTCGCGAGGGGACTTCGTCCGGCTCATCTCTAAGATAATCGGTGCATGCGCGCCTGCGGCGGAATGGAGAGTGTCGGAGCAAGACAATACCGCGATCGGAACGTTGATTTACGAGCTCTTCAAGAACACTGACGAGCACGCAACTGTTGACGAGGAAGGGAAACCGTATGCCAGGAACGTACGGGCGCTCATGGCGAAGTTCATTGCCTATGACAGGGACTCCCATCAGGAGCAGGTGGTCTCCGGCGACCCGGCATTCAGCGGATACCTTGCAGAGAACTCTGCCGCTCATGCTGCTGCGGCTCCTGGCGGGGATTCTCCGCTTCAGCGTACGTCGTTTTTAGAGTTGACAGTGCTCGACACCGGGCCGGGTCTGGTCCGTCGATGGATGTCACGATACGGTACGCCACCGACAGGAAAACTTTCCATAGGCGCCGAAGTTGACATCGTTAAACATTGCTTTGCATTACACGCAACAACTAAGGACACGAATGCGAGTGGTGGTGGACTTACATACGTGCTCAAGACACTGAGCGAACTGAATGCATATCTTAGACTCCGTACAGGAAGGATATGCCTCGTTCAAGATTTCTCGAACACACCGGCTGGGTCATTTGAGCCAACTCATTGGCTTGAAAGCCAGAAAGAATTGAGTCACACCGCAGGCGCGTCGTACTCCATCGTTATTCCTTTGACGGCGGTGCAGCGATGAACGGTTTTTTTGCGTTTGATTGGGCACTCGAGAGTAGTTCGCCGGTTCAAAACTTCCATTTCCTATTCAAGCCACCTGGCACCTTTAACGTGGCGAACCTCGCTGATGCCATTGAAGCCGGTTTGCAAGGCATCAACCCGCCCGACGTAGTTGCAATCATCTGCGAGGCAGCGGAGGCCGTTTCGGTCAAGCAGGCGTTCGAAAAGCCGCTGCTCGTACAGGCCGCAAGCCGTACGTCGAACAAGGTTTGTCTTTGCATTTGCTCGTTTAACCACGGCGGAACTGTAACGCTAGTAGACGAGGTTACCAATCCAGTTGCCGGACTTGGCCGGTTGCTCCGCGGCCAGGCGCCTGCCATCCGTAACGCAGGACTAAAGAGATTATTCTCAGCTAAGCACGTCTCAGTTGTTGCGCCGCCGGGTTTCACGTTCGTCAAACCGTCTCAGAAGCGCTCGACGCATTTCTTGCGTGCCGAGGAGGCGCTTACCGAAGTCGAGGGAGTTCAGTTCCTCGCCTTTTCCCTACTCGAGAAGCTGCGCAATCGTTCGCTGAAAGTTGGAGCGCAGCTTGATGTGATTTTCGTCGACACGATGGGAATTGCCGCCGTGGCCTATGCGCTGCGAGAGATGTACTGCGCGCTCTACGAGGTCCCCAAGCCCCCAATCCACCCAAGATAAGGACATCAGCAAGCCTTATAGGCGGCATGTCGATGAGGTTTCTGGCGAGGCGGACGTGGTTTAGCGCGATCCGG
>NZ_KB902942.1:0-102077 GCF_000379565.1 Cupriavidus sp. UYPR2.512
CATATCGCCATGTCGGTCACGAAGTCATTCGTCGGCACGCTGGCCGCGATGCTTGCAGCCGACGGCAAGCTCGACCCGGCAGCACCGGTGACGCGCTACCTGCCCGAACTGGCTGGCACGGCCTATGGCGACGCCACGGTGCGGCAGGTCATGGACATGACCATCGGCGTGCGCTACTCCGAGGACTATGCCAATCCCAAGGCAGAAGTGTGGGACTACGCGCGTGCGGGCGGCATGCTGGGCCGCCCGGCGGACTACAGCGGGCCGGGGACGTTCTACGACTTCCTGAAGACCCTGCAGAAGGAAGGCGACCACAATGCTGTGTTTGCCTACAAGACGGTCAATGCCGAGGTGCTGGCGTGGATCGTGCGCAGAGCCTCGGGCCAGTCGCTGGCCAAGCTGCTCTCGGAACGGATCTGGCAACCGATGGGCGCGGAGCAGGATGCGTACTTCACCGTGGACAGCATCGGCACGGAGTCAGGCGGTGGCGGGCTGAACACCACGCTGCGCGACCTCGCGCGCTTTGGCGAGACCATCCGCGGCAACGGGCGCTTCAACGGCAAGCAGATCATTCCGGCCTCGGTGGTGGCGGATATCCGCGCCGGCGGCGACCGGGACCAGTTTGCCAGGTCGGCCAGCGCGCCGGTGCTGCCGGGCTGGAGCTATCGCGATATGTGGTGGGTCTCGCACGATAGCCACGGCATGTTCCAGGCCGCCGGCATCCATGGCCAGCGCATCTATATCGACCCCAAGGCCGAGCTGACCATCGTGCGATACGCGTCGCACCCCGTGGCCGGCAACGCTGCCAACAATCCGATCACGTTCCGCGCTTTCCGCGCGCTGGCGGAAACGCTGATGCGATAGGGTGATGGCCTGGGCGGCAAGGGCCGCCCGGCTTGGCAATACAGACTTCCTACTTTTCTGCGGCCGACGGGCCGGCCTGCGCCGCGGCTGGGTCGCGCGGCGCCACTTCCGCCGTGATCCTCTCGCCGTGGTCGCGCTCCGCGACCTTCAGGTCATAGTTCAACTGCAGGTTCATCCACGAACGCGCATCGCCGCCGAAATAGCGCGCCAACCGCAGTGCCGTGTCCGGCGTTATGCCGCGCTGCTCGCGCACGATCTCGTTGATGCGCGCCGCGGTCACGCGCAGCGCCAGGGCCAGGGCGTTGGCACTCATGTCCAGCGGCACCAGGAACTCCTCGCGCAGGATTTCGCCCGGATGGATGGGGGGCATGCCGTCTTTGAAGTGGGCCATGGCAGTCCTTAGTGATAGTCGATGATTTCGACGGCCGCCGGGCCGTCATGCGTCCAGATGAAGCAAATCCGCCATTGATTGTTGATGCGGATGCTGTAGCGGCCCTTGCGGTCGCCGCCCAGCAATTCCAGCCGGTTGCCCGGAGGCGAACGCAACATTCCGAGTGTGGTCGCCTCATGGAGCATGAGCAACTTGCGGCAGGCGACCGCGCGAACATTGGCGAAACGCGGCACACAGCGGCCGCCGAACAGTTCAAATGTGTGGGAACATCTGAATGACTGGATCATATCGCATACCGGTAATCGATAAATAGTAGTCTGGCGAAATTTGCATTGGCCTGTACCAGAAGCCATGAAAGCTGCGCGCCGCTCCCCCCGCACCGTCATTTGTCTGATTCCGAGCGGCGCTGGCGATACCAAATCTTTTCCAACCTGATAGACTGTATGGATGTACAGTGGTCGGGCCACCCCCGTCTTCTTCTTAACGTCCTGATTCGAAAAGAGAAATCGTGTCGAGCAAGCAGCTAATCCGCATTCGCGGCGCCCGCCAGCACAACCTCAAGAATGTCGATCTCGACCTGCGACCCGGCGAGATGACCGTGGTGACCGGGCCGTCCGGCTCGGGCAAGTCCAGCCTGGTGTTCGACACGCTCTATGCCGAAGGCCAGCGCCGCTACGTCGAGACCTTCAGCGCCTACGCCCGCCAGTTCCTGGACCGGATGGACCGGCCCCAGGTGGAGCGCGTGGACGGGGTGCCGCCCGCCATCGCCATCGACCAGACCAACCCGGTGCGCAGCTCGCGTTCGACGGTGGGCACGATGACGGAGCTGAACGACCACCTGAAGCTGCTCTACGCGCGCGCGGCGGAGCTGTTCGACAAGCAGACCGCGCTGCCGGTGCGCCATGACTCGCCTGAAACCATCTACGCCGAGCTGCTGGCGCGCACGGCCGAGGGCCAGCCGCATCACGATGCGCGGCTCGTGGTGACCTTTCCGGTCGAGCTGCCCGAGTCCGCAACGGATGAAGAGGTCCAGCAATGGCTGTCGGTCAGCGGCTATACGCGCGTGCAGGCGCAGCGCGTGGTGCAGTCGCCCACCGGCGCGCGCAAGCTGCTCGATGTGGTGGCGGACCGCTTGCGCATCGGCAATGCCGAGAAGGTGCGCGTGGTGGAGGCGATCGAAGCTTCGCTCAAGCGCGGCGGCGGGCGCGTCAACATCTATGTGCTGGCTGACGGCGACGAAGGCCCCGTATGGCGCTTTTCCACCGGCCTGCACAGCCCGGACAGCGACCTGCGCTATGCGGATCCGCAGCCGGCGCTGTTCTCGTTCAACTCCGCCTACGGCGCGTGCGAGACCTGCCGCGGCTTCGGCCGCGTGATCGGCGTCGACCTTGGCCTGGTGATCCCCGACGCGCGCAAGACGCTGCGCGGCGGTGCGATCAAGCCGATGCAGACGCCGGCGTGGAAGGAGTGCCAGGATGACCTGATGCGCTATGCGGCCAAGGCCGGCATCCCGCGCGACACCCCCTGGGCGGAGCTGACCGAGGCCGAGCGCCACTGGGTCATCCATGGCTCGCCGGACTGGACCGGCCAGTGGAACAAGCACTGGTATGGCGTGATGCGGTTCTTCAACTACCTGGAGTCGAAGGCCTACAAGATGCATATCCGCGTGCTGCTGTCGAAGTACCGCAGCTACACGCCGTGTGAAACCTGCGGCGGCGCACGCCTGAAGACCGAGTCGCTGCTGTGGCGCCTGGGCTCCAGGGACAATGCCGACGCCGTGCTGGCGCCGCCGCGCCGCTTCCTGCCGCGCGGGGTGGACTGGGACCGCACGCAGCTGGAGGCTCTGCCCGGCCTGACCGTGCATGACCTGATGCTGCTGCCGATCGAACGCATCCGCCGTTTCTTCGACGGACTGACCCTGCCCAGCGCGATGCTGGACGATGCCCTCAAGCTGCTGCTGGCCGAGGTGCGCACGCGCCTGAAATACCTGTGCGACGTGGGTTTGAGCTACCTGACGCTGGACCGCCAGAGCCGCACGCTGTCCGGCGGCGAAGTGCAGCGCATCAACCTGACCACGGCGCTGGGCACCTCGCTGGTCAACACCTTGTTCGTACTGGACGAGCCCAGCATCGGCCTGCACCCGCGTGATCTGAACCGCATTGTCGAGGCCATGCACCGGCTGCGCGATGCGGGCAACACGCTGGTGGTGGTGGAGCACGATCCGTCCGTGATGCTGGCTGCCGACCGCCTGATCGACATGGGCCCGGGTCCCGGCGAGCGCGGCGGCAATATCATCTTCGACGGCACGCCGGCGGATATCCGCAATGCCGGCACGCGGACCGGCGAATACCTGGGCGGGCGCCGCCGCGTGGCCGATGCCTCGCACTGGCAGCGCCGGCCGGTGGATGCCACGCTGCCACGCATCGTGCTGGAAGGCGCCACCGAGCACAACCTGCAGGACGTCACGGTCGAGATCCCGCTGCAGCGGCTGGTGTGCGTGACCGGCGTGTCGGGTTCGGGCAAGTCCACGCTGCTGCAGGACGTACTGCATCCGGCCATGGCGCGGCACTTTGGCAAGGCCACCGAGTCGCCGGGCGCCTTCCGCAAGCTGTGCGGCGCCGACCTGGTCGACGATGTGGTCTTTGTCGACCAGTCGCCGATCGGCAAGACCGCGCGTTCCAACCCGGCCAGCTACGTGGGCGCGTTCGACGAGATCCGCAAGATCTTCGCCAAGGCCCCGATGGCGCTGCAGCGCAGCTATACCGCGGGCACCTTCAGCTTCAACTCGGGCGACGGGCGTTGCCCGACCTGCGGCGGCTCGGGCTTCGAGCATGTCGAGATGCAGTTCCTGAGCGATGTCTACCTGCGCTGCCCGGACTGCGACGGCACCCGCTATCGCCCCGAAGTGCTGGAAGTGAAGATCGAGCGCGCCGCGGCCGGCCAGCCGCCGCGCTTGCTGAGCATTGCCGACGTGCTGGAGCTTACGGTCAGCGAAGCCGCCGCCTGCTTTGCCGCCGACCCCGCGGTGCTGCGCGTGCTGCAGCCCATCGTCGATGTCGGCCTGGAATACATGAAGCTGGGCCAGCCGGTGCCGACGCTGTCGGGCGGCGAGGCGCAGCGCCTGAAACTGGCCGGCTTCCTCGCCGAAGCGGCGCAGGCAACGCCGTCGCGGACCCGGCCCAGCGCCATCCCGCGCCGGCTGTTCATGTTCGACGAGCCGACCACGGGCCTGCACTTCGACGATATCGCCAAGCTGATGCGCGCCTTCGGCAAGCTGCTGGACGGCGGCCATTCGCTGATCGTGATCGAGCACAACCTGGACGTGATCCGCGCAGCGGACTGGCTGATCGACCTTGGCCCCGAGGGCGGCGACGCCGGCGGGCGCGTGGTCTGCACCGGCACTCCGGAAGAGGTGAAGCGCTGCGCCGAATCGCATACCGGCCAGGCGCTGGTCCACTATGACGCGGCGCTGGGCGAAGCCGGCACGCTGGCCGCCGAGCGCGCCGAGATCGAAGGCGTGCCGCTGCAGGCCGCGCTGCAGGCACGGCGCGCCCGCCGCGAGGTGGAGGGCGAGGACGTGGTGCGCATCGTCAATGCGCATGAGCACAACCTGAAGGCGCTCAACGTCGATATCCCGCACGGCAGGTTCAACGTGGTCACCGGTGTGTCCGGATCGGGCAAGTCGACGCTGGCCTTCGACATCCTGTTCCACGAAGGCCAGCGCCGCTATCTGGAGTCGCTCAATGCTTATGCCCGCTCCATCGTGCAGCCCGCGGGCCGGCCCGAGGTGGATGCGGTCTACGGCATCCCGCCTACGGTGGCGATCGAGCAGCGCCTGTCGCGCGGCGGCCGCAAGAGCACGGTGGCGACCACTTCCGAAGTCTGGCACTTCCTGCGCCTGCTGTACGTCAAGCTGGGCATCCAGCATTGCGTGCATGACGGTGCGCCGGTGAGCTCGCAGAGCCCGGAGTCGATTGCCGCCCAGCTGCTGCGCGACCATCGAGGCCAGCATGTGGGGCTGCTGGCGCCGCTGGTGGTCAACCGCAAGGGCGTCTATACCGACCTGGCCAAGTGGGCCAAGGCGCGCGGCAATACGCACCTGCGCGTCGATGGTGAATTCCTGCCGGTCGACCCGTGGCCGCGGCTGGACCGCTTCCGCGAGCACACCATCGAGCTGCCCGTAGGCGACCTGGTGGTCTCGCCGGAGAACGAGGCCGAGCTGCGCGCGCTGCTGGCGCAGACGCTGGAGGCCGGCAAGGGCGTGATGCACCTCCTGGCGCCGCTGGACGGCCTGCACGACGCCATGCACAACGGCGGTACCGCGCACGTGGGCGAGGTCAAGGTGTTCTCGACCAAGCGCGCCTGCCCGGTGTGCGGCACCAGCTACCCTGAGCTGGACCCGCGCATGTTCTCGTACAACAGCAAGCATGGCTGGTGCACCACCTGCGTGGGCACCGGGCTGGCACTGACCCGCGAACAGCGCGCGGCGTTCGACGATACCGTGCTGGCCGAAGACAACCGCGGCCGCGAGCAGAGCCTGCCGTCGGAAGAGCAGGAACCCGAAGGCGTGGTCGATACGCCGTGCCCGGACTGCCATGGCACGCGCCTGAACCTGGTGGCGCGCGCGGTGACCTTCGACGAGAACGCCATCGTCGACGTGGCGCAGTGGACCGTGTCCGATACCCGGCGCTGGGTCGATGGCCTGCACCTCACGGGGCGCGATGCCGAGATCGCCCGCGATGTCATCAGCGAGATCGGCAGCCGCCTGCAGTTCCTGGAGGAAGTGGGGCTGGGCTACCTGAGCCTGGACCGTGCCGCGCCAAGCCTGTCTGGCGGCGAGGCCCAGCGCATCCGCCTGGCCGCGCAACTGGGCAGCAACCTGCAGGGCGTCTGCTACGTGCTGGACGAGCCCACCATCGGCCTGCATCCGCGCGACAACCGGATCCTGCTGGACGCGCTGCGCAAGCTGGGCGACAAGGGCAATACGCTGGTGGTGGTCGAGCATGATGAAGACACCATCCGCCGTGCCGACCACATCATCGATATCGGCCCCGGTGCGGGCAAACGCGGCGGCACGCTGGTGGCACAGGGCGGCGTGGCCGACCTGTCCGCGGCGCCGGACTCCACCACCGGGCAGTTCCTGGCGCGCCCGATCATCCATCCGCTGCAGGCAAGGCGCAGGGTGAAGCCCGGCGCTGCCGGCAAGCCCGCCGATCCGCCGGAATGGCTGACCGTGCATGGCGCATCGCTGCATAACCTGCGCAAGGTGACGGCGCGCATTCCGCTGTCGCGGCTGGTGGCAATCACCGGCGTGTCCGGTTCGGGCAAGTCCACGCTGGCGCGCGATGTGCTGATGACCAACCTGCTTGATGCGGTGGGCCGCTCGGTGCTGTCTTCGCCTGCGACCCGGCGCGCGCGCAACGCTGCGAAAGACGAGGCCAGGGCAGCGAAGTCAAGCGCCAGGAAGCCGCTCAATGTCGAGCACAACTGGCATGGCTGCGACGCCGTCACCGGCTGGGAACCGATCGACCGCGTGCTGGAAGTGGACCAGACCCCGATCGGCAAGACGCCGCGCTCATGCCCGGCTACCTATATCGGCGTGTGGGACACCATTCGCCGGCTCTTTGCCGATACGCTGGAAGCGCGCGCACGCGGCTACACCGCGTCGCGCTTCTCGTTCAACACCGGCGACGGGCGCTGCCCGGCGTGCGAAGGGCAGGGCGTGCGCACCATCGGCATGAGCTTCCTGCCGGACGTGAAGGTGCCGTGCGATGTCTGCCACGGCCAGCGCTTCAACCCCGAGACCCTGGCGGTCACCTGGCGCGGCAAGAATATCGGCGACGTGCTGACGATGGAGATCGACGAGGCGGTGGCGTTCTTCTCGGCCATCTCGAACATCGCGCATCCGCTGCAGCTGATGAAGGACGTGGGCCTGGGCTACCTGACGCTGGGCCAGCCGTCGCCTACGCTGTCCGGCGGCGAGGCGCAGCGCATCAAGCTGGTCACCGAGCTGAGCAAGGTGCGCGACGACATCACGCGCCGCGGCCAGAAGGCGCCGCATACGCTGTACGTGCTGGACGAGCCTACCGTGGGCCTGCATATGGCCGACGTGGCGCGCCTGATCCGCGTGCTGCACCGGCTCACGGACGGCGGGCACAGCGTGGTGGTGATCGAGCATGACCTCGACGTGATTGCCGAGGCCGACTGGATCATCGACCTTGGGCCCGAAGGCGGTGCGGGCGGCGGCACCATTGTCGGCGCGGCCGATCCGGAGGCCTTGTCGCGCAATGCGGCCAGCCATACCGGCGCGGCGCTGGTGCCGGTGCTGGCGCGGGGCAATGCCGAGGCAGGCAAAGTGGGCATCGCGTAAGGGACTGGCGCAGGGATTGGCGCAGCGAAGGGCGTACGGGCACGCCTTTCGCTTGATCATGGTTACTGGCGCGCACATCGCGTGCAAACGGAGGTAACCATGAAGCATACCCGCACCAGCCGACTCCTTGCAGCGGTGGCCCTGGCCGCCGCCGCGATTCCCGCCATGGCGCAGGCGCCGGACACGCCGCGCGGCGCCTATGACCCATATTCGCAAGGCGCGCGCAGCACTGACAAGTTCGACCCGTACAGCCAGGGCGCCAACGCTCCTGCGCGGACCGACCTGGCGCCCGCGCCAGAGGCCCAGCCTTCGACCATGCCGGCGCAGCCTGGCGTGCCTGGCACGACCATGCAGCGTGCCCCGGATCCATACATGGATGGCGCACGTTGGGAAAGCCCCGACCTGGGGCGCCGTATCGGCAAGCCGAACCCGTTCCTGGATGGCGCCTGAGCATTGCGGCCAGCGCTGCCGGCCATGCGAATGCAACCGGACTTACCGTCTCTTGTAAATCCTGCCCAGGCGCGTGACCCCGGCGACGCGCTCGCGGTCGCCGGCGCGCGGGCAGCGCTGCACTGCGGGCGGCCGGCGGACGCGGCCGGCATCGCCAGCATGACGGTGGCCAGTTACAACATTCACCGCGCCGTGGGCACGGACCGCCGCTATCGGCCGGACCGCATCGCAGCGGTGCTGGAGGAACTGGACGCCGATATCGTCGCGCTGCAGGAGGTGGAATCCGGCAGCAGCAACGACCACACTCTGGAATACCTGGCCGGCCATACCGGCATGCATGTGGTCTCGGGCTTTACGCGCGTGCGCGGCAATGCCGATTATGGCAATGCGCTGCTGGCGCGCTTTGCGCCGCAGGCGGTGAACCAGATCGACCTGACCGTGAAGGGCTGCGAGCCGCGCGGTGCCATCGATGTCACGCTGGCGTGCACGGCCTCGGGCCGGGAGAGCGCACTGCGCGTGATTGCCACCCACCTGGGCCTGCGCCCCGGTGAGCGCCGGCGCCAGGTGCAGCAGTTGCTCAACTATGTGGCCGCCGCGCCGCCGTTGCCGACGATCCTGCTTGGTGACGTCAATGAATGGTTCCTGTGGGGCCGGCCGTTGCGCTGGCTGCATGCCTATTTCGAGCATACGCCGCACACCGCCACCTTCCCGTCGCGCTGGCCGGTGTTTGCGCTCGATCGCATCTGGGTGTCGCCGCGCGCGCACCTGGTGTCCGTGGCCAGCCATCGTTCGCCGCTGGCGCGCGTGGCCTCCGATCACCTGCCGCTGCTGGCTTGTTTTGAAGTGCCCGCAGCGCCGCGGCATGACGGTGGGGACCTCAGCACGACATAGAGGTGGCTTCGACGCGCGTCCTGACCGGATAAGGACGGCGGTCCCGGGCGCACCGGGGCCGGCATTCGTCTTGCCGCCCTGATACGTCCTTGCCGGGCGCCATCCTAACGCGGTGCGCGGGGCGGGCGTTCCTCGCGCTCATCGGTGTGGTCGGCCTTGTCGACCGGCACCTCGGCCGGCAGGTCTTCGGCGGCATGCATCACTTCATCGGCGATCTCTTCCTCGGGGCTTTCCTCATCCGGCGCAGTGTGGGCCTCATTCTCGCGTTGCTCGATTTCTTCGTCGATATCGTCGGTTTCCTGTTCGAGATCGGGGTCGAGCGTGCTCGGGATATGGCCCGCGTCGGCACGCGCGGCGCCGGACGCGGTGTTCTCGCGCGAACGGCGGCCGGCGGAGGCCTGCGCGCCTTCGCGCGGCGCGGTTGCTGTGCCGCCCACGCGGTCACCGCGACGTGGGCCGGTACGGTGGGTACGTACGGTCTTGCTCATCGTGCCTCCTGTTCGGTTGGCCCGGCGGATTCAGCCATTCTCCACCGGCGATTCGCTTTCCTCGGGCTTGCTGCCGCGACGCCTGACTGAAGGCGGCTCGCGGTTCTCGTCCGGGATGTCATGCTCATGCTCGCTATCGTGGCGGCGGTCGCGTCCGGGCTTGCCGCGTTCATGCTCGGTGTCGGGGCCGCCCTTGTGCGGATCGGGGCGCTCGCTGCGGCGCCGCGTGATGTCATGGTCGGGCTGGCGATGGGTGCTCATGGCGCCTCCACGAAGGTTGGCATGGCGCTGCCGGTCAGTCGGTGCCGGCGCGCAGCTCGTCGGAGACGGCGCTCACGCCGCGCACCGAACGAGCCAGTTCCATTGCCATCGTACGCTGTTTATCGTCGCGCACGGTGCCTTCCAGCTTGACCACGCCGTCAGTGGTGGATACGCGGATCCTGGCCGGGTCCAGCGTGCGCGCGTTTGCCAGGCGGGCCTTGACTTCGGCAGTGATGGCGCGGTCGCTGGCGGCTGCAGTGTCGCGCGGCGCGGCAGTGTGGCCCGTGGAAGACGGCGCCGCCGGCGCATCGGTCGGGGCGGCCGCGGCGGCCTGGGAGGCGGCCACGGCCAGCGCCGCCAGTGGCAGCGCCAGGCGGGTGATGCGGGAGCGTGGTGTCATGACGATCCTCCTGTACTTGGCGGCGGGCAGGGCGATTCCTGCTCCGCATCTGCCTTTGACCTGCAAGCTCCGTTCCCGCGCCGGTGCCTGGCTCGATCCTGTGCGGCTTGCGGCGCAGGCGCGGCGTACACGGCGTAGTTTTTACCGCCGCCGCAGAAACTGCATGCACCGCCGCATGGCGCCCCGTGCGCGTGCCGGCAGGCCGCCGCGGCATGACCGGCGCGATGCTTGCGCGCTGTCGTGTGATTGCGTGCCGTCGTGTCTATAGTGAATGAAATGCTGGCAAAAACTGGCGAGCGGCAAGTGCCGGCGAGCACAGCCCGCAACGCCGGCCCCATGCCGCGGCGGCACCCTGTGCGCCGCGTGTCGCCGGGCCCGACAGCGCAGCCGGGGGGAAGCGGCTCATCCGTTGCGAGGTAGTCATGAACCTAGCCAGCATCCTGTCCACTGTCGTCCTGGCCTCGTCCGTCTCGGTGTCTTCTGCACCGATGGAGCGCCAGCTGCTTGCGATGACGCCCACGGACTTCGCCCAGCGCTTCAACACCGTGGCTCAGGACACTGGCTCCGGCCTGGCCTTGCCCAGTTTCAAGGTCAAGCCGGGCTGGCACCGTGCCGCGCCCAGTTCGGGCGTATCGGTGCTGGTGCGCGCCAGCCGCTCGGGCTACGCCATCGATGAGGTGGTGGTGGTGTGCCGCGAGGTCGAGCGCTGCTTCCTGACGATCTGCACGGCCGCGCTTGCGATTGACGACAGCGTCAACCCGCTGCTGCTGCAGCGCTTTATCGTGGCGCGCATCGCGACCGAGCTGGGTGAGGTGGGCCTGGTGATGTCGGGCCTGGCATATATCGTTGTCACGCCCAAGGCGGACGACTACGTGGCCGTCGTGATCCGGCCCTACCTGCCGCAGGAACGCGGCGCTTCGCCCAGCCAGGCAAGGCGCGAGCCGCAGCACGGCCCGCTGACGCCGATCGTATTGCATACGGCGGCGCAGAAGTCCTGAGACCGGCACCGTTCGCGTTGCCCGGGGCCGCTTACGGCTGGCGCAGCAGCAGCGCCACCGGCAAGCCGCCCAGCACCTCGCGCAGGCGCAGCCGGCCCATGGGTGCGTCCAGCACGTGGCCGGTCAGCGCATCGGTCCAGCGGCTGGGCTGCTGCGCGCCCACGTCCAGGATGGTGTCGCCCCAGCTCGCCGGCGGGATGCGCGGCATGGTCGGGTCGACCCGCGTGGCCGCCAGCCGCGTCACCACCGAGATGGCCTGGTGCGCATCCGTGGTGCGGGCAAAGGCCAGCACCTGCGGCACCAGCGCGCCCTGCGCCGCCAGCATGCTGTATTGCCCGTCGGCAAAGAGCCGGGGATAGGTGCGGCGTACTGCCAGCACCTGGCGTATCAGCTGCTGCTTGATGCGCCCGTCGCGCCAGTGCGCCAGCCAGTGGGCCCAGCCAGCGCTGCAGCCCAGGCGCGCGCGCAGTTGCGCAAAATCGGGCGGGCGCCGGTTGTCCGGGTCCACCAGGCTCAGGTCCCAGCCTTCGCACCCCTGGTAGCGGTCGGGGATGCCTGGTGCGGTCAGCTGCACCAGCACCTGTGCCAGGCTGTTGACTGCGCCGGCCACGGCGATGTGCTGCGCAAACTGGCCGATATGCGCCAGCACACCCAAGGGCCAGCCCGCTGCGATGGCGCGCAGGAAGGCTTCGCACGCAGTTTCATACCCTGCATCGGGGCAGGTCCAGTTGCCGTGGCGCTTGGCTTCGCGGATGGCCTTGAGCTGCCACGCCGACACGCGCTCCAGGAGCGCGTCGACGGTGTTGCTGCCTGCAGGCTTGCCGATGTCCTCCATCGGCCACGCGCCGACCAGGGTCTGGTACAGCGTCAGGCGGTCGCCGGGGTCCGGGGCCTGCGGCAGGGTCGACAGCAGCGGTGCGCATGCGCGTTCCCATGCCGCCACGGCATCGGCCCAGGCGTCGGGCATCTCGCTCAGCACGGCCAGGCGCATGCGTGTGTCCTCGCCGCGCTTGTGGTCGTGGGTCGCGGTGGCCAGCATGGCATGAGGACTGGCCAGGCGCCGCGCCGCCATGCGCGCGTGGAACTGCGCCGGCGGCAGCGCCAGCGTGCCGGGGTCGCTGCCCACTTCGTTGCGCGACAGCAGCCGCCCGTAGCGGTAGAACGCCGTGTCTTCGCCGGCCTTGGCTGCCAGCGCGGGCATCAGTTGCTGCAGGCGGCGCCGCAGCACGCCGGTTTCGCTGTCGGGCGGGGCTGGCGTGCGCAGGCAGCCGCCGATAAAGGCTAGTGCCACGGCCTCGTCCGGGGCCAGGCCGGCGCGCGCCGCCTGCATGGCTTCGTCCAGCATGGCATCGTCGGCCTGTGCGGCCGAGGCGTCGCGCTTGCCGGGTTGCGCGTCAAAGTAGCTGCGGTAGACGGGCACCGCCGCCATCAGCGCGGCCAGCGCGCGCCGCAGCGCCGCGCGTGTCAGGTCGCGCGTGCCGGGCTCCTGCTTCGCGCAGTCGTGCAGGCAGGCGGCCGCGCCTTCGTACTCGGTCACCAGGTGCCGTTCCAGCACCTGGCGCCGCGCCGCCGCGACATGGGCGGCATACGGGCGCGCATCGCCGCTGGCCGATACCCACAGCGCGCCCAGCGGCGCCTCGCCGTTGCCGTCATGCAGCACGGCGGCCACATCGTCCATGAAGTCGTAGCCCGTGGTGCCATCGACCTGCCAGTCCGGCGCCAGGCGTTCGCGCGGGCCCAGGATCTTTTCGACCACCAGCCATGGGTGCGCCAGGCGCAGCAACGGCGGGCGCGCGGCGGCGTGCCGGTCCAGCTCGGCGCGCAGCCGGCGGCAGTAGCCAGCAGGATCGGCCAGGCCGTCGACATGATCGACACGCACGCCGTCGATCCAGCCTTCGCGCAGCAGGCGGAAGACCAGTTCGTGGACGGCGTCGAATACCTGCGGGTCTTCCTCGCGCACGCCGACAAGATCGCTGATCTCGAAGAAGCGCCGCCAGTTCAGTGCCGCGGCGGCGGTGCGCCACCAGGCCAGCCGGTAGTGCTGGCGCTCCAGCAGTGCGTGCAGGCGGGTGCGGCCTTCGGCCTGCTTGGGGTCGTACCAGCCGGGCTGTGTTGCGGCGGCGGCATCCTCGCTGCCCGGCGCCAGCGGCAGCGAGTGCTCGAAATAGCGCAGGTGGGCGGCATCCCCTGCGCTTGCAGGCACCCATTGCAGCTCGCCCGCCACCAGCGTGTCCCAGTAGGACTGACCCAGCATCGGCAGCAGCACCTTGCCATGCAGGGCGGGGTCGCGCGGGGTCCAGTCGATGTCGAAGCTGCCGGCGCAGCGGCTGGCGCGTCCGTGGGTCAGTACGTCGCGCCACCAGCGGTTGTGGGTGGCGTCGGCTGCCATGTGGTTGGGCACAATGTCCAGCACCAGGCCGAGGCCGGCGGCGCGGGCGCGCCCGGCCAGCGCTTTCAGGCCGGGCTCGCCGCCCAGCTCGTCGCGCACGCGGGTGAAGTCGGTGACGTCGTAGCCATGGCTGGAGCCCGGGCGCGCGCTGCACACTGGCGACAGGTACAGGTGGCTGACGCCGAGCGCGGCGTAGTAGTCGACCACGGCGGCGGCATCGGCAAAGGTGAAGCCCGGATGCAGCTGCAGCCGGGCGGTGGCGCGGGGGAGGTCATGATCGCCGCCATCGCCATGGCTGCCTGGCAGGGATTCCGGCAAGCCGGCGGGCATTATCTGGCGCGCGCCGCGGCGGGCTCGCACATGGTGGCGACGCAGGCCAGCGGCGGCAGCATGCCGGCGGACAGCTCGGCTGCGGCGCCGGGCAGGCTTTCATGCAGCGCCGCGCTCATGTCGTGGCACGGGCGCGTGCATGGCACGGCTTCGCTGCCCAGGTTCAGCCACAGGCTCAGCTCCATGCCGTCCATCAGCCGCCAGCGTGCGCACAGCGCGGCCGGCCCCAGGATATCGACGCCGGCCGACTGGCAGCCGGCCAGCCGGTCCAGCAGTTCACGGCGCCGTACTGAGAGCAGTTCGTGGTAGTACGGTGTCCAGTCGCCGTCGTCCTCCAGCTCGGGGCGCGACGCCTCGAAGGTGGCCGGGTCGTTGGGATCGGGGATGGCCGCGGCGCGCGCATCGTCGCGGAATGCCGCGCTTGCCGCAAACTCGCGGCGCCGCCCGTCGCGCACGGCCTGCGCCAGTTCGGGCGGGTGGCTGGTGAAGTAGAGGAAGGGCCGCTGCGTGCCGGTTTCCTCGCCCATGAACACCAGCGGCACCTGCGGGCACAGCAGCTGCAGCGCCACCGCTGCGCGCAGCGCATCGCGGTCCGCCAGGCCGGCCAGCCGGTCGCCCAGTGCGCGGTTGCCAGTCTGGTCGTGGTTCTGCAGGAAGCAGACGAAGGCCGTGGGCGGCAGGTGCGCGCTGGGCTGGCCGCGGCGCACGCCCTCCGCGGTTGACGACACGCCAGGCGCGGCGGCAGAGCGGTGTGCCGACAGTTCGCCCTGGTAGGCAAAGCCTTCGCCCAGCACGCGCGCAAGGTGGCGCAGCGCGGGCTCGCCGCGCCCCGCAGCCGCATCGTCGCCCTCATCGGCACGGCAGGTGTAGTCGGAATAGTAGCCGTCGCCCTCGCCGGTCAGCAGCACGTGCAGGGCATGGTGGGCGTCATCGTTCCACTGTGCGTCGTAGCCCGTGGCCAGCAGTGCGGCATCGTTGTTGTCGTTCTCCAGCACCAGGTGGAGATGGCGGCTGGCGCCGTCGCCTTCGGCCAGCATGGTGCGCAGCTCGCCGGGCAGCGCCGCCAGCCAGCCTTCGTCCTCGATCGCGTGCACGGCGTCCAGGCGCAGGCCGTCGAAGCGGAACTGCTCCAGCCAGTAGCGCGCGTTCTCGGTGAAGAAGCGCCGTACCTGCGGCCGGCGGAAATCGATGGCCGGCCCCCATGGGGTCTGCCGGTCCGCGCGGAAGAACGCGCTGGCGTAGCGGTGCAGGTAGTTGCCTTCCGGTCCGAAGTGGTTGTAGACCACGTCCAGCAGCACCATCATGCCGAGCTGATGGGCGCGGTCCACCAGCGCGCGCAGTTCGTCCGGCGTGCCGTAGGCGGACTCCGGCGCGAATGGCAGCACGCCGTCATAGCCCCAGTTGCGCGTGCCGGGGAACTCAGCCAGCGGCATCAGCTCGACCGCGGTGAAGCCCAGCGCCGCCAGCCGCGGCAGCTGCCGGGCCACGCCGGCAAAGCCGCCGCACAGGCCCACGTGCATTTCATAGACGATGGCTTCATGCCAGGGGCGCCCGCGCCAGTCCGGACACGCCCACGCAAAGGCGCCCGCGGCGTCGGGGGCGGGCACGATGCTGGGCCCGTGCACATCGTCAGCCTGCCAGCGTGAGGCCGGGTCAGGCACGGTGGTGCCGTCGTCAAGCCGGAACCAGTAGCGTGCCCCTTTGCTGCACGGAACAATGGCCTCGAACCAGCCGTTGGCGCCGGCCGCCATGTGCACCGGACCGAGCCCGGCGATCTCCAGCCGTACCGCCTGGCCCTGCTCGGCTGCGTCCGGAGCCCACAGCCGGAACCGCACGCGGCCGTCTGGCAGCCAGGCCGGCCCGAACAGGTAGTCGTGCGCAGGTTCGCCGTTGCCGGGCAGGCCCGGCTGTCCGACGGCAGCGGGCGCTGCAAAGCAGTCGTGCGGGGCCAGGCTGGGCATGGCGGAGCGGGCGCCGGGGGCAAGAAGAAACGGGTTGGCGTGCAAATTCGGCTCCTGGCTTCGGGACAGCTGTGGGACGTGCGAAGGGAGAGCCGGCCGGATGGCCGGTCTTGGCACAATGCGAACTCCATGCCCGTGGGACAACGCTTTGCGAGGCCGCATGCTGGCGGGGGCAACTGCCGGCGCGGGCTTTGTTACATGGGCCATTGTAGAAACTACCGGGTGGTGCGGACGTGCGTTAGCCCACGCCCGCAGCGCTGCTTCAGGCGGCACGCGGGGCGTGTGCCGGAGATTCACCCTGCCAGGGCGCGCCGCTGGCGCGGTGCAGCAGCCGCACCGGCACCGGCTCGATGCGCCAGATGCGCTCGCAATACTCGCGGATCGCCCGGTCCGAGGAAAAGCGCCCGGAGCGCGCGCAAGACAGCACCGACATGCGTTGCCAGCGCGCCGGCTCGGCAAAGGCCTGCGAGACTTTCTCCTGGCACTCGATGTATGAGGCGAAGTCGGCCATCAGCAGGTA
The DNA here is from genome assembly GCF_000379565.1 of Cupriavidus sp. UYPR2.512. NCBI lineage: Bacteria > Pseudomonadati > Pseudomonadota > Betaproteobacteria > Burkholderiales > Burkholderiaceae > Cupriavidus > Cupriavidus sp. UYPR2.512. The sequence goes on from NZ_KB902942.1 coordinate 16,314, forward strand.
GGGGTCGTGCCTCTGCTGAGGGTCGAACAGCGGACGGAACAGCGCCGGGTCGCCGCGCGAGAAAAAGCCTTGCTGGACCAGGTCGATCACCGCGCGCAGCTGCGGGTTGCTGTGGTAGTAGGCGGCAGGATCGTAGCCGCTTGCACGCAGCGCATAGACCTCTGGCGCGGTCAGGCCGAACGGGAAGAAGTTGTCGTTGCCCACGGCTTCGCGCAGCTCGATATTGGCGCCGTCCATGGTGCCGATATTGAGCGCGCCATTCATTGCGAATTTCATGTTGCCGGTGCCGGACGCTTCCTTGCCCGCCAGCGAGATCTGCTCGGCCAGGTCGGCCGCCGGGTAGATGCGCTGCCCGTAGGTGACGTTGAAGTTGGGCAGGAACACTACCTTTAGGCGCTCGCGCACCTGCGGGTCGCGGTTGACCACGTCGGCCACCGAAGTGATGAAGCGGATCATCAGCTTGGCATAGGCATAGCCCGGTGCCGCCTTGCCGCCGAACAGGAAGGTGCGCGGCTGGATCTCGGCGCCGGGATCGGACTTGATGCGGTGATACAGCGCGATCACATGCAGGACCGCAAGGTGCTGGCGCTTGTATTCGTGGATGCGCTTGACCATCACGTCGAACATGGAGGAAGGGTCCACCACCACGCCGGTGGTGTCGCGGACCAGCTCGGCCAGCGCCACCTTGTTCTGGTGCCGCGCGGCGTGCCATTGTTCGCGAAAGCCCGCGTCCTCGGCATACGGCTCGAGCGCGCGGATCTGCGCCAGGTCGGAGATCCAGCCGTCGCCGATCGCCTCCGACACCAGCCGCGTCAGGCGCGGATTGGACAGCGCCAGCCAGCGCCGCGGTGTCACGCCGTTGGTGATGCTGGTGAATTTCTCCGGCCACATCTCGTGGAAATCCTTGAGCACGTCCTCGCGCATCAGCCGTGAGTGCAGCTCGGCTACGCCGTTGATGGCGTGGCTGCCCACGCACGCCAGGTTGGCCATGCGCACATGCCGTTCGCCGTGCTCATTGATCAGCGACAGCCGCGCCAGGCGCGATTCGTCGCCGTAGAAGCGGATCCGCACCTCGTCCAGCAAGCGCGCGTTGATCTCCAGGATGATCTCAAGATGGCGCGGCAGCACACGGGCAAACAGCGGCAGCGGCCATTGCTCCAGCGCCTCGGGCAGCAGCGTGTGGTTGGTGTAGGCAAAGGCATTCTGGGTGATGTGCCAGGCCTCGTTCCAGGGCAGGTCATGGTCGTCAACCAGCAGCCGCATCAACTCGGCAATGCCGACGGCCGGGTGGGTGTCGTTCAGTTGCACCGCGAACTTCTCGTGGAAGCGCGTCACGGGGATGCCGTCGACGGCGAGCAGCCGCAGCATGTCTTGCAGCGAACAGGCGACGAAAAAGTACTGTTGCTCCAGCCGCAGCTCCTTGCCCTGGCTGGTCTCGTCGTTGGGGTAGAGGACCTTGGTCAGGTTCTCGGAGGTGACCTTCTTGCTGACCGCGCCAAGGTAGTCGCCGCGGTTGAAGGTATGGAAGTCGAACGCCTCGGTGGCGTCTGCGCGCCACAGGCGCAGGGTGTTCACGGTATTGACGCGGTAGCCCAGGATCGGCGAGTCGAATGGCACACCCACCACGGTCTTGGCCGGCACCCAGCGTACGCGGTAGTGGCCACGGTCGTCGGTGTAGTGCTCGGTGTGGCCGCCCAGGCGCACCTGCACGGCCCACTCTGAGCGCTGGATCTCCCAGGGGTTGCCGTTGCGCAGCCAGGTGTCGGTGGATTCCACCTGCATGCCGTCGATGATGGTCTGCTGGAAGATGCCGTATTCATAGCGGATGCCATAGCCGAGCGCGGGGATTTCCAGCGTCGCCAGCGAATCCATGAAGCAGGCCGCCAGCCGGCCCAGGCCGCCATTTCCCAGCCCCGGCTCGACCTCTTGCTCCAGGATGCGGTCGAGATCCAGCCCGGCAGCGGCCATGGCCTCGCGCACCTCGTCGAAGATGCCCAGGTTGATCAGGTTGTTGCCCAGGTGCGGACCCATCAGGAATTCGGCCGACAGGTAGGCGACGGTGCGCGAGGGCTGGCCCAGATAGGCTTCGGCGGTGCTGATCCAGCGCTGCACCAGGCGGTCGCGCACGGTATGCGCCGCCGCCTGGTAGAGGTCGTTCTGGCTGGCGTGGCCGGGCAGCTTGCCCTGGGTATGGAAGACGTGGTCGAGGAAGGCCCGGCGCAGGCTGGCGCCGGACAGGGCGGTACGGGTGTCATCGGCATGCTCGGGCCGGACGGTATGGATGTCATCGGCATGCTCGGGCCGGACAGATTCCTTCATGGCGAGGCTCCTGCGCATGTGCGTGGGTCAAGCTTAGTGGATGGAGCAATCCCTGCAGGGAGATCGCGGCGCTGGTCTTGCAAGCGGCACTTTTGCGGGCCCGTGGCTACGCGCGTGGCGGCGGATGGCGTGCGCCGTGCCGGCCGCCGCGCAGGGCGTCAGCCCGCGCCCGCACCGCCGGGGTATCGAACAGCGCACGTACGTCGGCATCGAGCCGGCGCTGCCAGTTGGGATGGACGCTGGTGGTGCCGGGCAGGTTGGGCTGCTCGGCTTCGCCCAGCAGGTCTTCCAGCGGCACCAGGCGCATGGCGGTGCGCGCCGTGCCCAGCCATGCCAGCACGGCATCGAGCGGGGTATGGGCGGGGCCCGGCACGGCGCCGCTGCACAGCCCCGCTTCGCACAGCGCCTGCCATAGCGCGCCGCGCTCGCGCGCACGGCCGGCTTGCAACGCTTCGAGGGTTTCGCCAGGCGCCAGCAGGTGCAGCCGGTCGCGCCACGCAAGGTCACGGCCGGCCCACCAGCCAGTGACTGTGGGGAGGTCATGCGTCGAGGTGGTGGCGACGGCATCGGGCGGCCAGGCTGCGGGAGGCAGGAAGGCCGGCACGGTGTCGGGCACGGTGTCTGGCACGGGGGCGGGCACCCGGCGATCTGCCTGCGCCGCCTCGGCTGGCGCGCACTCTTCGCGCTGGAACCACAGCACATCGATGCCCAGCACGCCACGGGCCGACAGCACCGCATTCAGCTCCGGCGGCACCGTGCCCAGGTTCTCGCCGATGATGATCGCGCGGTGCCGCCATGATTCCAGCGCCACCAGCCGCAACATGTCCTGCAGCGGATAGCGCAGATAGGCGCCCTCGCTGGCCGGGGCACCGGCCGGCACCAGCCACATGCGTGCCAGGCCAAGCACATGGTCGATGCGCAGGCCGCCGGCATGGGCCAGGTTGGCGCGCAGCATCTCCAGGAAGGCGGCATAGCCGCGGCGGCGCAGCCCGCGCGGCGAGAATACCGCCACGCCCCAGTCCTGCCCGAGCGGGTTGTACAGGTCCGGCGGCGCGCCGGCATGGAAGCCCGCCAGGATTTCCTGTTGCCGCGTCCAGGCCTGGCTGCCGCCAGGGTCGGCGCCCACCGCCAGGTCGGAGACGATACCGACCGCCATGCCCGCGGCGCGCGCCGCGCGCTGCGCGCGTGCCATGCCGTCGGCGGCGATCCATTGCAGGAAAGCGTGGTAGGCGACCTCATCGGCATGCGCCTGTGCAAAAGCCGCCACGGCGGCATCGCCGGGCGAGCGCAGCGTGACCGGCCAGCAGTGCCAGTCAGGCGCGGGGTTGTGGTTCATGCCGTTGGCGCTGTCGGCCAGCCGCTGGGCCTGGATGGCCTCATAGCAGGCGTGCGCGTGCAACGCAGTGCCGCCGCGCGCGCGAAAGGCGGCGCAGTCATCGAGCGCCGCGCGCGGCAGCAGCGCTTCGCTGCGCTCCCATAGCCACCGCAGGATGGCGTAGCGCAGCGGCGTCAGCGTGATCCAGTCGATCTCGCTGCGGGCTTCCAGCGCTTGCAGCGACTCGCCCGCGCCGAGCGCGGCGACGGCCCAGTCTACCGCGGCCTGCCCGAATTGCACGGCGGGGTCGGCATAGAGCGGATTCAGGAACAGGCGGCTGGACGGCGCATACGGGCTGTAGCGCTCGGGCAGGGCGGCAAAGCCGGCGTGCAGCGGGTTGATGGCCACGGCGTCGGCGCTGGCGCCGGCCGCGCTGATGCAGCACTGGGCCAGCGCGCTCAGGTCGCCCATGCCGCAGGGCGCGCCGCGGCGCAGGCCGTAGAGCTGCACTGCCAGGCCCCAGGGCCGGGTCAGTTCGCCCGCGCGGCCGGCGTGCCGCAGCGCATCGGCGACGCCGTAGCAGCGCGGCGGCGCGATCGCCAGCACGGTGTGCGCATCGCCCAGTTCGAGGCGGTGGTAGCCGCATACGTCAATGGCGGGCAGCAGCATGGTGCCGCCGCTGTCGCGCGCGCTGTCACCGTTGCCACGCACCGCGGTGCCGGTGACGATGGCGCCGTCTTCCAGCGTCAGCCGGTAGGACCGCTGCGGCAGCGCACGCGGCCACGGCACCGACACCGGCTTGCCGCGTTCGGCGGTGACCAGGGGCGGCAGTGCATGCGCGGCGTCATCGGAGGCAAGCCACGCGCGCGACGCTTCGCACTGGCCATTGGTGGCGCCAGGCAGTCCCAGGCCGTCCAGCACGCGCCGCAGCGCGGCGTCGGAGACCGTCTGGGGCTGGTTCCAGGCATCCGTCCACTGAGGCAGCAGGCCCGCGCGCAGCGCCAGCGCATGCAGCGGCGTGGGCGCGTCGTGGCGGGTGGCGCGCCGGCTCACGCTTGTGCCTCCTGCGGCGCGCCCGGAGGCGGGCTTTCCTGGGGCGCGCCCAGGGGCGGGCTTTCCTGGGGCGCGCTGTGGCGGCGGCGGGCTTGGGCCGCCAGCAGCACCAGCGAGTGGCCCGCCACCGCCAGGCTGTTGGCGACCGCCTCGCCCGCGAGTTCGGCCTCAGTGGCGTCGGGCCGGCTGCTGTCGAACAGCAGCGTCCAGGCCAGCGCGGGCTCGGGCAGCAGGAAGGATGCATCGGCATCGCCGGCGTTGAGCAGCAGCAAGGTCACCTGCACGCTGTCAGCATCGCTCTCTTCGTCTTGCGCCATCGAGCCCAGCTGTGCACGCTCCGGTTGGGGCGGCGTGGCCGCGCGGCGCAGCGCGAGCGTGCGGATCTCCGGGTCGGCCCATTCCTCGGGGGTGGGCGGCTTGCCGTCGGTATCGAACCAGGCAATATCGGCAATGCCCTGCGCCGGCTCCTCGCGCCCGTGCGCGAAGCGGTCGCCGGCCAGCGAGTGCAGCCGCCGGCGCAGGGCCAGCAGGCGGCGCACCATGTGCTGCAGCGGCTGCGCGCCGGGCGTCTGGGCCTGCTTCCAGTCCAGCCACGAGATCTCGTCGTCCTGGCAGTAGGCGTTGTTGTTGCCCTGCTGGCTGCGGCCCCATTCGTCGCCGGCGGTCAGCATGGGGGTGCCCTGCGACAGCAGCAGCGTGGCCATCAGCGCCTGCGCCACGTGCGCGCGGCAGGCCAGGATGGCGGGGTCGTCGGTGGGGCCTTCGATGCTCCCGTCGGGACTCCAGTTGGCGCTGGCGTTGTCGTCGGTGCCGTCGCGGTTGTCTTCGCCGTTGGCCTCGTTGTGCTTGCTGCTGTAGCTGACCAGGTCTGCCAGCGTGAAGCCGTCGTGCGCGGTGATGAAGTTGATGCTGGCCCACGGGCGCCGGTGGCGACGGTCGAAGAGGTCGGCCGAGGCCGCCAGCCGCGCCGCCAGTTCGCCGCGGTGGCTGGCGTCGCCGCGCCAGAAGCGGCGCGCCACATCGCGGAACTTGTCGTTCCACTCGGCAAAGCCGGGCGGGTGGTTGCCAAGCTGGTAGCCGCCCGGGCCCAGGTCCCACGGCTCGGAGATCAGCTTGACGCGGCTCAGCACCGGGTCCTGCATCAGCGTATCGAAAAAGCCCGAGCCGGCATCGAAGCCATTGCCCTCGCGCCCGAGGGTGGTGCCCAGGTCGAAGCGAAAGCCATCGACGTGGTAGCACTGCACCCAGTAGCGCAACGAGTCCATCACCATCTGCAGCACGCGCGGATGCGACACGTTGAGCGTATTGCCGCAGCCGGTGTCGTTGATGTAGTGGCGCTCGTCGCCCGGCACCAGCCGGTAGTAGCTGGCGTTGTCCAGCCCTCGCCACGACACTGTCGGCCCCAGCTCGTTGCCCTCGCAGGTATGGTTGTAGACCACGTCCAGGATCACTTCGAGGCCGGCGGCGTGCAGGCGCCGCATCGCCACCTTGAGTTCCTGCAGTTGCCCGGTGCCCAGGTAGGCGGGCTCCGGTGCGAAGTACGCCATGGTGCTGTAGCCCCAGTAGTTGCGCAGTCCGCGCTCCAGCAGGAAGCGGTCCTGCAGGATGGCGTGGACCGGCAGCAGCTCGACAGTGGTGATGCCGAGCTGCACCAGGTGGTCGATAAAGCGTGGGTCGCACAGCGAGGCGAAGGAACCGCGCAGGTTGGGCAGCAGGTCGCCGCGCAGCATCGACAGGCCTCGCAGGTGGGCTTCATAGATGACGGTGGACGGCCACGGCACCGCGGGCGGGCGGTCGTCGCCCCAGTGGAAGCTTTCGTCGACGACCACCGCCTTGGGCATGGTCGGAGCGCTGTCGCGGCGGTCTGGTGTCAGGTCGCCGCGCGCACTTTGCAGGCGGTAGCCGAACAGCGCATCGGACCAGCGCACCGGGCCGCTCAACTGGCGCGCATACGGGTCCAGCAGCAGCTTGTGCGGGTTGAAGCGGTGGCCGTGCGCGGGATCGTAGGGGCCGTGCGCGCGGTAGCCGTACAGCGTGCCGAGCGCCGCGTCGGGCAGGTAGCCGTGCCAGATCTCGTCGGTGCATTCCGGCAGCCGCAGGCGCGCCAGCTCCTTGCGCCCGTTGTCGGAGAACAGGCACAGGTCGATGCGGGGGGCGTGGGCCGAGAACACCGCGAAATTGACACCCAGGCCGTCCCAGTGGGCTCCGAGGGGATACGGCTTGCCGGGCAGCAGCCGGTCCGCGAACTGGCGGCTCATGCCGATGCGCCCTGGATGCCACCGCCTGGATCGAAGCGCAGCACCAGCGTGGCCAGCGGCGGCAGCGTCAGCGCGAGCGAAGCCGGCTGCCCGTGCGAAGGCACGTCCACTGCCGCTACCGCGCCGCCATTGCCGACATTGCTGCCGCCGTACACGGCAGCATCGGTATTCAGGCATTCCTGCCAGGCGCCGGCGTACGGCACCCCGAGCCGGTAGCCATAGCGCGGCACCGGGGTCATGTTGACCACCACCAGCACCACCTCGCGGCTGAGAGGGCCCGCGCGGCGCAGCCACGCGAACACGCTGTTGTGGTTGTCGTCGCCCACCACCCACTGGAAGCCTTCCGGGCGGTGGTCCAGCGCATGCAGCGCGGGCAGCTCGCGGTAGAGGCGGTTCAGGTCACGCACCAGCGTGTGCATGCCGCGGTGCATCGGGTGGTCCAGCAAGGCCCAGTCAAGCTCGGCATCGTGGTTCCATTCCTGCCACTGCGCCAGCTCGCCGCCCATGAACAGCAGCTTCTTGCCCGGGTGCGCCCACATGAAGCCGTAGTAGGCGCGCAGGCCGGCAAAGCGCTGCCAGTCGTCGCCGGGCACCTTGCCGATCATCGAGCCCTTGCCGTGCACCACTTCGTCATGCGACAGCGGCAGCACGAAGGCCTCGGACCACGCATAGACCAGCCCGAAGGTCATGTCCTGGTGGTGCCAGGCGCGGTGGACGGGCTGGTGCCCGAGATAGTGCAGCGTGTCGTGCATCCAGCCCATGTTCCACTTGAAGTCGAAGCCAAGCCCGCCGCTGGCGACGCTGGCGGTCACGCCGGGCCACGCGGTGGATTCTTCGGCGATGGTCAGCGCACCGGGGCAGCGTTCGTGGACCACGGCGTTCAGTTCACGCAGGAAGTCGACGGCTTCCAGGTTTTCCCGGCCGCCGAAGCGGTTCGGCACCCACTGTCCGGGCTCGCGGCTGTAGTCGCGGTAGAGCATGGATGCCACCGCGTCCACCCGCAGGCCGTCGGCGTGGAAGTGCTCCAGCCAGTGCAGCGCGGCGGCCAGCAGGAAGCCGCGCACCTCGTTGCGGCCGAGGTTGTAGATCAGGGTGTTCCAGTCCTGGTGGAAGCCTTCGCGCGGGTCCTCGTGCTCATAGAGCGCGGTGCCGTCGAAGCGCGCCAGCCCGTGCGGATCGGTCGGGAAGTGCGCGGGCACCCAGTCCAGGATCACGCCGATGCCGGCCTGGTGGCAGCGGTCGATAAACGCGGCAAAGGCCTGCGGCGGCCCCAGCCGCGCGGTGGGCGCGTACAGCGACAGCGGCTGGTAGCCCCAGGAGCCGCCGAACGGGTGCTCGGTAATGGGCAGCAGCTCGATATGGGTAAAGCCCAGTTCCTGCACGTACGGCACCAGCCGCCCGCCCAGGATTTCCCAGCCGCGTTGCGGGTCGTTGGCCGCCTGCAGCCACGACAGGGCATGGACTTCATAGACGGACATCGGCGCGGCATAGGGATCAGCGGCGCCGCGGCGCGCCATCCAGTCGGCGTCGTGCCAGGCGAAGGGGGGCGCGCCCTGGTCCGGCCCGGCCACCACCGAGGCGGTGGCGGGGGGCGCCTCGGTGGCCTGCGCGAGCGGGTCGGCCTTGTCCGGCAGCTCGGTGCCGTGCGGGTCGAGCAGGTCATACTTGTAGCGGCTGCCGGGCTGCGCGCCCAGCGCGGCGGGGATGAACAGCTCCCAGATGCCGCTCGGATGGCGCAGCCGCATCGGGTGCCGCGCCGGGTGCCAGCCGTTGAAGTCAGCGATCACCGAAACCCGCTGCGCGTTCGGCGCCCACACGGCAAAGCGCACGCCGTCGATGCCGTCCACGCGCTGCCACTGCGCGCCCAGGCAGGCGCCCAGCTCGAAGTGGCGGCCCTCGGCGATCAGGTGCAGGTCCAGCTCGCCCAGCAGCAGGCCAAAGGCGTAAGGGTCGGCGCTGCACTGGCCGGTGCCGTCGGACCATTGCACGCGCAGCCGGTAATCAGGCGGACTGCCCTTGTATTCGCGCGGCAGCCGCGCGGCGAAGACGCCGCCGCCGTGCAGCCGCGCCATCTCCGCCAGTGGCGTGCCGCCGGCATCGGTCAGCTGCACCGACGCCGCCCCTGGCAGGCAGGCGCGCACCAGCGTGCCGTCGCCGTCAGGGTGCGGACCCAGCACGGCAAACGGGTCATGGTGGCGTGCACCGAGCAAGGCCTCGAGCTCGTGGCCCGGCAGCATGCCGGGCTGCGTGCCATGGGCGGGGGTCATAGCTGGTCTCCCGGCGGTACCAGCTTGCGCAGCAGGCGCGCCAGGCCGCTCACCGGCAGGTCGATCCACGCCACGCGGTTGGCGGCTTCGTAGTCGACCTCATAGGCCGCCCGCTCCAGCAAGAACAGGTCCAGCAAGGGCTGCAACTGGTCGGGCGCGACCCAGGGTGCGCCCGAGTCCTGCATGTGCTGGTGGTAGCAGTTCAGGAAGGCTTCGCTGGCGGTGGTACGGAAGCGCTCCAGCAGCACCGCGCGGCGTTCGGCCAGCTGCGGCGGCAGTTCGCTGTGGGTGCGTTCCTGGCGGTCGGTGCCGACCGTGGCCGCGGCGTAGTCCAGCGAGCGCAGCAGCCCGGCCACATCGCGCAGCGGCGAGGTCTTGCGGCGGCGCCAGTCCAGCGGCAGGCCGGGCTCGCCCTCGAAGTCGACCAGGTAGGTGTCGTTCTGCGCAATCAGCACCTGGCCCAGGTGGAAGTCGCCGTGGATGCGCGTCTGCAGGCTGCCCGGCGCGGCAGCGGCGAGCTGTTCGACCAGCGCGGGCAGCGCGTCGCGCGCGGCCATCAGGGTCTGCACGTCGGCCTCGAGGGTCTGGCGCACCGGTCCCGGCACGGTGGCTAACGCAGGCTCCAGCCGCGTCAGCGCGCGTTGCAGCGCACGCATGGCTTGCCCGGCCCACGCGCGCGCATCGCCGTCGGTTGCCGGCAATGGCGCGAAGGCGTCGTCGCCGGTGGCCCGTGCCAGCACCGCATGGAGCTCGGCCAGCCGGCGGCCGAGCGTGCCAGCCAGCGCGGCGTAGCCGGTCATGGCCTCGGCAAACTCGTCCTCGCTCTCCTGCGAGGGCAGCGCGTCATCGATGGCGCGGCCCAGGTAGTCCAGGGTCCAGTCCCAGCCATTGCCCTGGTTCAGGACATAGCCCTGCAGCAGCATCAGCGTATGTGGCACGCCATCCGGCCCGGTGCGCACCACCTCGCCCAGCAGCGGTGCCGCGTGCGCATAGGCCTGCGCGGTCAGGTAGCGCGTCATCTCGGCCTCGGGGTGGATGCCGCCAGAGACCCGGCGCACCATCTTGAGCACGGCCGTGTTGTTGTAAGACAGCGAGCTGTTGGACTGCTCGGCCGACATGTATTCGATCGGGTCGCGCTCCAGTTCCAGCGCGGCCAGGCCGGGCTCGGCACGGAAGTGGATGATGTCGTTTCCGGCCTGCATCTGCACGTCATTGCGCAGCGCGCGCACCACCTCGCGCGCAAAGGGCTCGACCACGAAACCGTCGGTGGCCAGCCCCACGCGGCTGCCCTGGCGCACGCGCGCCATCGACAGGCCATGTGCCAGCTGCGACACGCTGTCGGCGCTCTCCCGGTCCCACAGGATGCCCAGCGGCAGCTGGTAGCGCTCGGTGCGGCCAGGCAGGACCACTTCGACCTCGCCCAGGTAGACATCTTCGCCGCTGCTGCCGCGCGCAAATGGCAGCACATAGGCCAGCTCGATGCGCTCGATGCGCTCGTGCTTGGCGCCGAACCAGCGGCGCCGGCTGACGTAGTGCGGCAGCACGTCGCTGGCCATGATGCGGCGCGAGGCGTCGGTCAGCTCCGGCCGGCCAATGTTCTGCATCACGAGGGTGATCTGGTCTGGCATTTGCTCAGGCGCCTCCACGTGCCACGACGGCGGCTGCGCCTCGTCGCTGAGCACGAACCAGTAGAAGCCATAGGGCGGCAGCGTCAGCAGGTAGGTCAGCGTGCCGATGGCAGGGAACGGCGTGGCGCCCATCATCTCCACCGGCACGCGGCCGTTGAAGGCGGACAGGTCCAGCTCCACCGCCTGCGGCGCGCGCGACAGGTTGGCCACGCACAGGATGTGCTCGTCCTCGTACTCGCGCAGGTAGGCCAGGATCTTGCGGTTGCCCGGGAACAGGAAGCGCAGCGTGCCGCGGCCGAAGGCGTGGTGCTTGCGCCGCAGCGCCAGCATGCGCCGCATCCAGTTCAGCAGCGAATGCGGGTCGCGCGCCTGCGCCTCGACATTGACCGCCTCGTAGCCGTACAGGGGGCCCTGCAGCGTCGGCAGCACCAGGCGCTCGGGATCGGCGTGCGAGAAGCCGCCGTTGCGGTCGGGCGACCACTGCATCGGCGTGCGCACGCCGTCGCGGTCGCCCAGGTGGATGTTGTCGCCCATGCCGATCTCGTCGCCGTAGTAGATCACCGGCGTGCCGGGCATCGAGAACAAGAGGCTGTTCATCAGCTCGATGCGGCGGCGGTCGCGCTCCATCAGCGGCGCCAGCCGGCGGCGGATGCCCAGGTTGATGCGCGCGCGGCGGTCCGAGGCATAGACCTCCCACAGGTAGTCGCGCTCGCTGCCGGTCACCATTTCCAGCGTCAGTTCGTCGTGGTTGCGCAGGAAGATGGCCCACTGGCAGTTGGGCGGCACCTCCGGCGTCTGGCGCATGATGTCGGTGATCGGGAAGCGGTCCTCACGCGCGATGGCCATGTACATGCGCGGCATCAGCGGGAAGTGGAAGGCCATGTGGCATTCGTCGCCCTCAGGCTCAGGCCCGGTCAGGCCGAAGTACTGCTGCGCGTCCTCGGGCCACATATTGGCTTCGGCCAGCAGCATGCGCCCGCGGAAGTGCTGGTCCAGGTGGGCCCGGATATGGCGGATGATCGCGTGCGTCTCCGGCAGGTTCTCATTGCTGGTGCCCTCGCGCTCGACCAGGTAGGGCACGGCGTCAAGGCGCAGGCCATCGATGCCCATGTCGAGCCAGAAGCGCATCACCGACAGCACTTCGTTGAGCACCTGCGGGTTGTCGAAGTTCAGGTCCGGCTGGTGCGAGTAGAAACGGTGCCAGAAGTAGGCGCCGGCGACCGGGTCCCAGCTCCAGTTGGACTTTTCGGTATCGCAGAAGATGATGCGGGTGCCAGCGTAGGACTGGTCGTGGTCGGACCACACGTAGTAGCGGCGCGCGGCAGAGCCGGGCTTGGCCTTGCGCGCGCGCTGGAACCAGGGGTGCTGGTCCGAGGTGTGGTTGATCACCAGTTCGGTGATCACGCGCAGCCCGCGTGCATGGGCCGCGGCCACGAAGCGCCTGGCCTCGGTCAGCGTGCCGTAGTCGGGATGGACATTGCGGTAGTCGGCGATGTCATAGCCGTCGTCGCGTCGCGGCGACGGATAGAACGGCAGCAGCCACACCGTGTCTACGCCCAGGTTGACCAGGTAGTCGAGCTTGGCCAGCAGCCCGGCAAAATCGCCCACGCCGTCGCCGTTGGCGTCGTAGAAGGACTTGATGTGGAGCTGGTAGATGACCGCGTCCTTGTACCAGAGCGGATCGGCGTTGAGCAGGTCGGCACTGCCGGTTTCGGTAAGGCGTTTCATCCGTGTCTCCACGTATGCCTGTCAGGCGCCGTGCGGGTCGGTCGAGGCCGGCGCCGCGGGTGGGCGGGGCGCGGGACGCTCCAGCGGGCGCACATGCCAGACCGAGAAGGGCAGTTGCGCCGGATCCAGCCGGATGCGCTGGTGCTTGCCGCGCAGCTCGAAGCGCCGGCCGTGCATCAGCTCGTGCACCGCCAGGCCGGCCTGGTCGGGCAGCCCCCATTCCCACAACGGGATTTCGATATCGGCCTCGTGCGCCGTGCGCGGATCCAGGTTGATCGCGACCAGCAGCACGTCGTCGCCGAACAGGTAGTCGGTGCCTGGCACGAAGCGCGCGAACCACAGCACCGCGTCGCTGCCGGCATGGTAAAAGCGCAGCCCCAGGTGGTTCTGCAGCGCCGGGTGCCCGGCGCGGATCTCATTGAGCCGGGAGATCTCCGCGACGATATTGCCGGGCTGCCGCCAGTCGCGCACGCGCAGCTGGTATTTCTCGGAGTCGAGGTATTCCTCGCGCACCTTGCCGTCCAGCACAAAGGGCGCGCTCTCGCACAGCTCGAAGCCGCTGTACATGCCCCACAGGCCCGACAGCAGCGTGGCCAGCGCGGCGCGGATCAGGAACGCCGGGCGCCCGCCCTGGTGCAGGAAGTAGGGGTTGATGTCGGGTGTATTGACGAAGAAGTGCGGGTGGAAGAAATCGCGCAGCGGGCTTTGCGTCAGCTCGGTCAGGTACTCGGTCAGCTCCCACTTGGTGTTGCGCCAGGTGAAATAGGTATACGACTGGCTGAAGCCGAGCTTGGCCAGGCGCGCCATCATCTTGGGCCGGGTGAAGGCCTCGGCCAGGAAGATGGTGTCGGGGTGGCGCGCGCGCACGTCGGCGATCATCCACTCCCAGAACGGCAGCGGCTTGGTATGCGGGTTGTCCACGCGGAAGATGCGCACGCCGTGGTCGGCCCAGAACATCACCACGTCGCGCAGGGCCTGCCATAGCGCGGCGCCCGCGGGCGGCGCGGCGTAGAAATCGACGTTGACGATGTCCTCGTACTTCTTGGGCGGGTTCTCCGCATAGCGCAGCGAGCCGTCGGGGCGGTGCGCAAACCACTCCGGATGATCCTTCAGCCACGGATGGTCGGGCGAACACTGGATCGCGAAGTCCAGCGCCAGTTCCAGGCCGTGCGCCGCGGCTGCGTCCAGCAGGCGGCCGAAATCTTCGAAGGTGCCCAGCTCGGGATGGAGCGCATCGTGGCCGCCTTCCTCGCCGCCGATGGCGTAAGGGCTGCCGGGTTCGCCCGGCTCGCTGCGCAAGCTGTTGTTGCGGCCTTTCCGATGGGTACGGCCGATCGGGTGGATCGGCGTGAAGTACAGCACGTCGAAGCCCATCGCGCGGATGGCGGGCAGCCTGGCGATGACATCGTCGAAGGTGCCGTGGCGGGTCTCGTCGTTGCTTTGCGAACGCGGGAACAGCTCGTACCAGCTGGCATAGCGTGCGGCCAGGCGGTCGGCTTCGACCGGCATGGCCACCGGATGGCGCGAGGCAAACGGGCGGCCCGCGGGGGTTGCCATCACTGCCTGCATCGCGGCCGCGGTGCGTGGCGACAGCAGGATCTCCTGCCGGCGAGCGTCATCGGCGGCAGCGGTGGTCAGTTCGTCGACGAGAGCTGAGAGCTCCTTGTCCGCGGTTGCCTTCTGGCTGTCCTTCCCGCCATTGCCCTGCTTCCCGTTCCTTGCAGGCTGCAGCAGCGCATCGGCCACCAGCCGCGCGCCTTCTTCGATCTCCAGTGCCACGTTGAGGCCGGCCGCGCGCTTCTTGCCGATCTCGTCGAGCCAGCTGGCGAAGGTGTCGCGCCAGGCCTCGACCGTGAATTCGTGCCGGCCCAGTGCCACCAGCGGGAAGCTGCCTTCCCAGCGGTCGTTGATCACGGGCTGCATCGGCGCTTCGTGCCAGCCAGTCTCGCCCGGCGCGCGCCATAACACCGCGGCGGCAAGCTTGTCGTGCCCATCCATCCAGATATCGGCACTGACGGTCACGCGCTCGCCCACTATGCGCCGCACGGCGAAGCGGCCTTCGTTGCAGGCGGGTTCGACGTGCTCGATGGCGATGCGCGGGGCCTCCATCGCCGCCACCACGCTGCCCAGGCCGGTGGCGGCCAGCGTTTCATGGCCGTGCGGCGCGCGCGCGTCGGCTGCCGGCATGCCGGGCCGCGTCAGGGGCAGCGGTGGCACTTCATAGAGGCGGATATCGGCGGGCGCCAGCGTGATGCTGGCCAGCGCATCGAGCCGGTGGTTGCCATCGAGCGTCCCGCCCGGGCCACCCAGTGACGATTCCAGATGCGCGCTGGCATGCGGCAGCGCGCTCAGCACGCGGTCGGCGCCCAGCGTGCCGGGTGCCGCGGGGTCTGGATTGAGCACCACTGCCAGGGCGGGGGCGCCGTCTGGTACCGCAGGGTCGCTACGGTTGCCGGCCGTGTCGAGCAGGGCGCAGGCGCCGTCCGGCACAGGCAGCCGTGCCAGCACCGTCAGCGGCGCGTCGGGTCCGCTCAGCAGCCGCACGGCCAGCGCGGGGGCCGGATCGCGCGCAGCCAGCCAGGTATTGGTTTCCAGCAGTTCATGGGTGATGTCGTATGGCACGCCCTGATGCGGGGCGCCATCCGCTGCCAGCGGGTCGCGTGCCAGCGCGCCGCCGGTCTCGAAGCCGGCCGGCACCAGGATGCCGTCGCCGATCGCCGCGGCGGTCCACAGCGCACGCCGCGCGCTGAGCGCGTCATGGCTTGCCGGCGTCAGCGCGGGGGCGGCCAGCACCCGGCCAAAGCGGCGCAGCCGCGCGATTTCCTCGGTCAGCCAGGGGCTGCGAAAATCCCACCACGGCAGCGAGCAGAAGGCGCCGTCGAAGCCTGCTGGCGCCAGCTCATCCAGTTGCGCCGGCGTCAGGCCCGGCGTCCACGCCAGCAAGCACGGTGCACCGCGCGCCTGTGCCGGCACGGCATCGCTGCGCAGCGTGCCGGTCAGCGCGGCCCACTGCCTGCCGGGCACGCGAGCCGGCGCACGGCAGCAGAAGCCCGCCGCGCCTGCCGCCCAGGCCTGGCGCAGCCGGACCGCCCACCACTGCACCAGCGCGTCGGCCGTGGCCGGGTCATGCCAGCGCAGGCGGGCGCCGGGGATGTGGCTGTCGGTCTCGTGTGGGGCGAAGGCCGGGACCGCACTGTCGATCCAGGCAGGGTCGGGAGCTGGCTCGGCGCCGTCGGCGTGGTCGACCGCATAGCGGTCCAGTGAGATGTCGAGCAGCGGGGCCAGCCCGTGCCGGGCGCAAGCCGCGAAAGCGTCTTCGCCGGGCAGGTGCGGCCAGCCGCCGATCAGTACGTGGTCGAAGCCCAGGGCCGCCACGCGCTGGAGCGCGTGTTCATCGGCATCGGGCGTTCCGGTCAGGTCGATCTGGCAGATCCGCACAAAGTCCTCCCGGTGTTTCGCTCCGGCGGAGCAACAAAAATCCCGCTCCGGCGCCTCGCGGCCCGCCGGCGGGATGGCACAGCCATGCGAAGTGCGTGCCAGCGCGCCCGGCCAGTTGCCGTTGCGCCCCTGGCCAAGGCGCCTCAAGGGCAAGCGCCGCAGCACGTCATGTGAGCAATGCCGTACCGCTTGTAAAATCTACCGGTGCGCGCCGTGCCGATGGAAAGAACGCGCAGGGCAGCGGGGCCGATGAGAGCGCCGTGCACAGCCGGTATGTTTCTTGCCGCTGTATGGCAGCGCGTGCTGCCCCCGGCACGGTGGGAAGGCCGCGGAAGGAGACGCATGGACTGGTGGCTGGAGGCAGCGCAATGGCCGGCGATGGTGGTGACGGTGGTCGCCACCTGGCTGGTCGGCTCACGCCGGAGCGCACGCCGGCGGGCCGGCTTCTGGGTCTTCCTTGCCAGCAATGTGCTGTGGATTGCCTGGGGCTGGCATGGCGGCGCCTATGCGCTGATCGTCCTGCAACTGGCGCTGATCGTGATGAACCTGCGCGGCATGCGCGAGGCCCGCAAGACGTGGACGGCCGCCTCGCGCCGCGCGTTTGCCCCAACTGGCGGCGCGCGGGACGAGCCACTATTCTTGTCCGAGTTGTCCGAGCGGCGCATGCCTGGCGCTAAGGAGCAACCGCCGGCGGCAGCCGGCCCCGATCGGTGACTTCACGGGTCCGCCCGCGGACCAGGGCAGGTGTTTCATGGCAAAGAAGAAGGCCCTGTTGCTCAATGCGCTGATCGCGGCATCGCGCGATGGCGAACTGGGCTGCCGCGGCGCAGCGCTGGCCGCGGCCAATCCCCACCTGAAATCGCTCCTTACCAGCCGCGCCAATGCGTTTGCGCAGGCGGCGCAGGAGCTGCGAGCGTGCCTGCTCGGCCTGGGCGAACTGCCTGATGAACCCCCGGCCCGGGCCGCCACATCCGCCGCGGCGGCACGCGGCATCGCCCGGCACAGTTCGGACAGCTCCATCCTGCAGGCGATCAGCAAGCGCGAACATGCCGTGCAGCGCCGCTATGCGCGGGCGCTGCGCGCGCAAGTGCTGGGTTCGCGCCTGCGTGCCGTGGTGCGCCGCCAGTACCGTGGCGTGCAAGTCAGCCATGAGCTGTTTCGCGTGCTCCGGCAGCAGTACCGCATACCGCAGGCGCGGCCGTAGCCGCGGGGAGGATTACCGCGGGCCTACTGCTTGGGTGCCGGATCCGGCGAATCCCCCTTGGGGCCGCTTGGCGCATCGGCGGTCGGTGACGGCGGCGCGCCTTGCTCGCGTGGCTTCTTGCTGCGCGAGGCCTTGTCGGACTTGGACTTCTTCATGGTGTCCTTGGTGGCGCCCGGGCCGGATGCGGCGCTCATGTCGCTGGCGGCCGGCTGATTGCGCGAGGCCCCGGCGCCTTCGATCGGTGGTGCACTGGGGTTCGGTGCGGTCGGCGAGGCCGGAGCCTGTTGCGCAAAGGCCGGCAGGCAGAGCGCGGCGCCGACGACCAGCGCCGTGGTAGCGAGGGTGCGTTTCATAGTGGTCTCCATTGCAAGACTAGGTAGGTCCGGCCCAGAGGCCCTGGAGAATGCCGGCGCGCCGATTCAGCACACCGGCGCTTCATGCGCGCGGGGCGTGGGCGCCTTGCCCGCGCTGCGCCAGCTCGTGGTAGTGGCAGATGCGGGCGAGCGCCCAGTCAGCAGCCGCTTCACGCACCGCGTTGCGCGTGCCGGGAAAGCGCCGGGTTGCGGTGAACGCGGCAATGGCGGCCTGGTTGCCCGGAACGTGGCGCGCGCCATGGCCGCGACGGCGGAACACCCATGCAAAGCACTGCGTGCCAGCGGGGATATCGCCGTCGCCGCCATCATCGGCAACCCCGGTGTTGGCGATCGCCAGGTCGGCGCCGGTGACCTGCATGGCGCCCAGCGCCATGGCCAGCGAAACGGCCTCGCTGGTCAGCCCGTGGCGCCGGATGGTGTCTGGCGGCACGTGCAGCAGCTGTACCTTGGCCGAGGGCGAATACGCAACGATGGCGCAGTGCAGGACGTCGCCGCAGCCTGGCACCTCGGCAATGCGCGACGCGATCAGCCCCGCGGTACAGGACTCCGCTGTGACCAGACGCAGGCCATGGCGCAGCAGGTAGCGCGCAATGCCGCGGTTATCGTTGCCGCCAGGGTTGCCATCATGGCTGCCGTTGTGCGTCATCGCCATTCCCCCGACGCGCGGGCGTGCCAGCGGTCGTCGTCTGCGCCGACCAGCCTGTGCATCACATCGGCCCGAACTTCCATGCTGTCCATGTCGGCATCCACGGTTGGTCTTTCTGGCTGCGGCGGCAGGTTCCGTGCCAGCGCAGGCTTCCATGCTGTCCCGTCTGCCGGTCCCTACGCGGAGAAATATGTACATGCAGCGCCGGAGCATGGCTGTAAAAGCTGCGTGGGTGCGCGCAGTACAAGCCGTCCGGGTGATGGCGCTCATCTTGCATGGCTCCGGGACAAGCCCCCTGTACGGAGACCGCCATGCCCGAGCAGCCGCCCAAGCCAGCCCGCCCCGCGCAGGATGCGCCGCGTGCGCCGCGCCACCCCGGCAACCCCGAAGATGTGCGCAAGGGCCAGGTGACCAGCCCGCTGCCGCGTGACACGTTCCGCCAGCGCTTCCTGGCGCGTTTCACCGATCCCGCGTACCGGCAGGAGGACGCCGCGCTGGACCGCCTCGAGCGCATTGCCTGGGATGCCTACCAGGCCGGACGCAAGGCCCCGCTGTCGCACCAGGCCGGGCCCGGGTATGCCGACCCGGACTACGACCTGTCCGACGAATGGCGCGCCGCCAGCGAGGCGGTGCGGGCCGCGCAGCAGCGCCAGGCCGATCCCGCCACGCCGTCGCGCGTGCTGCTGGTGTGCGCGGCGGCGCGCAACGACTACACCTGTCCCGGCGAAATATCCAAATCCTGGCGCCTGGCCGAGCGCGCGCGGCAACAGCTGGAAGCGGGCGGCATGGAAGTGGACATGCTCGACCTGAGCCACCTGGCTTCTGATGCGGAGTTGCGCATCCACCCCTGCAAAGCCTGTGTGTCGACGGCGATGCCGCTGTGCCACTGGCCGTGCAGCTGCTACCCCAATCATGCGCTGGGCCAGGTCAACGACTGGATGAATGACATTTATCCGCGCTGGGCCGGCTGCCACGGCGTGCTGATCGTCACCCCGGTGTACTGGTACCAGGCCGCCAGCCCGCTGAAGCTGATGATGGACCGCCTGGTCTGCGCCGATGGCGGCAATCCCGACCCCACCAGCACGCATGGCAAGGACGTGGTGCGCGCCAAGGCGATGGAGCTGTCCGGCTGGGACTATCCCAAGCACCTGGCGGGGCGCGCCTATGGGCTGGTGGTGCACGGCGACGTGGCCGGCACCGAGGGCGTGCGCCGCGCGCTGGCTGACTGGCTGGACTGGATGGGCCTGGTCGACGCGGGCCCGCAGGCGCGGCTGGACCGCTTTATCGGCTACTACGCGCCCTACGCCACCAGCCATGTGGCGCTGGATGAAGACACCGGCGTACAGGCCGAAGTGGACAACGTGGCGCGCGCGCTGGCAGGTGCGGTGCGGCTGCTGCGCGCGGGCGAACTGAGCACGCCTGACCGCGGCCTGGTGCCCCCGCGGCAGAAGTAGCGGCACGCCGACAGGCCACCGGATCACGGCAAGCGGAGACGACGATGGATCACAGAGAGACCTGGCGCGGCCCACCCTGGCATGAGGGCGCCGTACCTGAAACGGATATGCGCAGCCACTATGTCGGCGCCTATGGCGTCTACGACTATGACGAGCCGGTCGACCCCGAAGAGTTTGCCGGGCCCGGGGCGGCGCCGGCATGGCGGCACGGTGCCGAGCCCAGGGAGCCCGGCGTGCCGCATGCGCAAGGCGGCATGGCCGACCCCTATCGCCAGTTCACCGGCTACAACGAGCGCATGGACCTTTACCGGGGCGGGGCGCAGCGTGCGCGCCCGGTCGGTCCGCGCAATTACCAGCGGTCGGACGAGCGCATCCTTGAGGACATTTGCGAGCAACTGACGCGCAATGCACGGCTGGACCTGAGCGATGTCGAAGTCCGGGTGGAGCAGGGCGTGGTGACGCTGGAGGGCAGCGTGCCGACCCGGCAGCAAAAATACCGGATCGAGGATATTGCCGACGACGTGTTCGCGGTGAAGGACCTGGTCAACCACTTGCGCGTGCCGCGGACCAGTGCTTCGGCAATACATCCCGGCCACAGCATGCTCATGTACTGATCCCAGGGCATCAACCCAGAGACTGCGCGCATGCACGAGCCCTCGAAGATGCCTGCCAATCCTCGCGGCATGGCCGCTACTGAAGCCGATGCCGCGCTGCAGGCGGCCTTGTGCGCGCGCCTGTGGGACACCGGCCTCGACATCAGCGAAATTACGCTGGATGTGTCGCAAGGCCGCGTCACGCTAAACGGCGCGATCGGCACGCCGGCCCAGCGCGATGCGGTCGAGGCTTGCGTGCGTGGCTGTGCCGGCGTAGGCGAGATCGTCAACCGCATCCAGGTTGCGCCGGACCGCACGGGCGACTGAATTGTGCCCCCGCTGGCATGGGTATCGCATTCCGGGTCAGCTCAGAGCCCGTATGGCCAGGTCTCGGGCGCGCCCGGCGCAGGCGCCGCCGGCAGCGCCGGGACCGCGCGCGTCCGGTCGAACCACAACAGCACATCGAATTGCTGCGGCAGCGTGGCGCGCGCATAGTGGCTCTGCAGTTCGGTCTCCGGGCGGTAGATCACGCCAATGAAGCGCTCCTGCCGCGCCGGCATCAGCAGTTGGCGCGCCTCGGCCAGCACGCCGCTGCCCGCACCCCGCAAGTCGACCCAGCATTGCGCGTGGCCGGCCGCGTGGAACAGGTGCTCGTAACTGTCGGCGCGGGCGGGGCGCACTTGCTTGATTTCCATCGGGCCGTCCCAGGAGGTCGCTGCGGCCACCGTGCCGTCGTAAGTGCTGAAGCCGATGAGCGCGGCCGCGTCGCCGAAGGATTCGCGGCACAACTGGCCGATGTTCAGCTGTCCCTGGCTGGCGCCCATCTCGGTCTTCGAGGCATCCCCGATATGCGAGTTGTGCGCCCACACCACCGCGCGTGACTGGGGCCCATGCGCCTGCAGCAGCTGCGCCAGGGTTTCAAACATATGCGTGTCGCGCAGGTTCCAGCTGTCGTCGCTGCCGTGGTACATCACGCGATAGTAGCGCTCGGCTGAAGCAACCAGGCGCGCGTTCTGCGCGGCATCCAGAAAGTCTTCATGGCCGGCCCGGGCATAGGCCAGGCGCTTATCAAGCAGCGCCTGCAACTGTTCGACGACAGCATCCTCGCAGTCGGCGTGTGTGCCGTGCAGCACGGCACGGCCGTAGCGCGCCGGATCGCGGCCCCAGGGCTCCAGGCAGGCATAGCGCTCGCGCGCAGCCCGCGCGGCCTGCGGATCGACGCCCTCCAGGTAGGCCAGCACCGCCGCCATGGAGGCGCGCAGGCTATAGATGTCCAGGCCGAAGAAGCCGGCTCGCCGTGCGCTTGCCTGCGTTGCATTGTGCGCGCGCAGCCAGCGGATAAAGCGCGCCACCTCCAGGTTGCGCCACATCCAGACCGGGAAACGCGTAAAGGCCGCGCCTGGCGATTCGGCTGGCTGCGGCGGGCGGCCGCGCACGTGCCGGTCCACGGCCGCGGCATCCGGCCAGTCCGCCTCGACCGCGATGATGCGGAAGCCGTGGCGGGCAACCAGGTGCGCCGTCAGCGCGGCGCGGGCGTGGTAGAACTCGGCGGTGCCGTGCGTGCTCTCGCCAAGCAGCACCATGCGGTGCCCGGCGAGGATATCGGCCAGCACTGCCGTAGCGTTGGCAAAGGCGCCGATAAAGGGACTCTCGGCCGCGTGGTCGATGGGCGGCAGTGGCACCGCGGCGGCCGCAACCGCGGCAGCGGCGTGTGGTTCAGCCCGGGTGTTTGGCATGGCGCATCGGCTTCCGGGAGCGCGGCGCCGAAATCCTCAGCGGATCTGCTCAGCCGGAGGTCAGCCCGGAATGGTGCGGGGATCGTGGCCGAAGCTGTTGCGCGAGCGGATCTGGCCATCACGGCCGTGGATCAGCAGTTCGACCTGCTCGCGCTGTGCCTGCGTGGTGCCGGCCGTAATCGCTTCTTCCTGCGTGGCATGGTGCGACTCGGCGTAGCGCGCGCCTTCGTGGATGACATCCCAGCCTTCATCATGCGGGACGACGTGTATGTTGTTGCCCATGTTGGGTCTCCTCGAATGTCAGTGCTTTTATTGTGGCCTATCTGCACGCGCTGTCTATCCGGCGGCGTCTGACAGGCGCAAAGCGCATCAAGTTCCACTTTTCGGCGGAAATCCCTGGTTATTTATCCGGCCTCTTGTAAGCTGGACTTGGATCGCAAAAAGAGGAGCGGACCATGCGTGCAAGATTTGCCAGGGGGCTGACGCAGTCGCCGGTGACCGTGGTGGCCCGGGCGTTCGACGGAGAAGCGGTGCGCACTCCCCAGGTGGGCGACCTGGTGACGGTGTATAGCCAGGATCAGGACACCGAATTCAATATCCGCCTGTGCGAGGCCGTCGAGCCCGGCCACTGGCGCGGCGTGGTCTACGCGATCGGCCGCGGACAGGATGTGCTGGTCACGGCCGAAGGGCTGGAAATCGATGACGTGGTCGAGGTGATGCGCGAAGAAATCGCCTCCGTCATCCCCTGCGGCCGGTCCCACTGAACGCCGCACCCCGCGGGTGCGGACATTCCGGCTTTGAAGACGCCTGCGGCCCGGTTCAGGCCGGCCGCGCGGGCTGCCTTGGCACACCCAGCCACATGGCCAGTCCGCTGGCCAGCAGCAGCGCCGCCAGCAGATAGAGCGCATGGTCCAGGCTGCCGGTCTGGGTCTTGATCTGCCCGATCACCCACGGGCTGACGATGCCGCTGGTGATGCCGATGCTGCTGATGAAGGCGATGCCGGCTGCCGTGCCCGCGCCCGGCAGGTAGCTGGGCGGCAGCGACCAGAACACCGGCAGCGCGGCAAAGATCAACACCGCTGCCACCGACAGGATGGCCAGCATCACCGCCAGGCTGGGCAGGTGCAGCGTCAGCGCCGCCAGGGCCAGCGCGCCGCCTGCCGTGCACAGCAGGAAGTGGCGGTGGCGCTCGCCGGTGCGGTCGGAATGGCGAGCGATCAGGATCAGGCCGACCGCGCCCACGGCATTGGGCACCACCGAATACAGGCTGACCGACATCACGTCGGTGATGCCGAAGTCGCGGATCATCAGCGGCATCCAGAAGCTCAGCGCGAGCGAACCACAGGTCAGCGAAAAATAGATAAAGGCGAACAGGTACACGCGTGGGTTGCCCAGCACCTGCCGCAACGCCTGCAGCGAATGGCCGCCGGCATGAGCCTGCGCGGCGGTGTCGCGCGCCAGGTGGGCGCGTTCGCCGTCGGTCAGCCAGCTGGCCTGCTGCGGGCCATCCACCAGGCAGCGCGCGGCCACCAGCCCCAGCAGCACCGCGGGCGCGCCCTCGATCGCAAACATCCACTTCCAGCCCTGCAGGCCGAGCACGCCGGCCATGTCGCGCATGATCCAGCCGGACACCAGCCCGCCCAGCACGCCCGCCACCGCCACGCCGGCAAAGAAGATCGCCATCACCGCGGCACGGCGCCGCGCCGGGAACCAGTAGGTCAGGTAGAGCACGATGCCGGGGAAGAAGCCGGCTTCGAACACGCCCAGCAGGAAGCGCAGCGCATAGAACTGCGTTGGGGTGGAGACGGCCATCATCGCCACCGAGGCCAGGCCCCACAGCACCATGATGCGCGTGAACGTGCGCCGCGCGCCAAAGCGCGCCAGCAGCATGTTGCTGGGCACTTCGCACAGCACGTAGCCGACGTAGAAGACAGCGGCGCCCAGGCCGTACATGGCGTCGCTGAAGCCCAGGTCCTGCTTCATCTGCAACTGGGCGAAGCCGATGTTGATGCGGTCCAGGAACGACACCACGTAGCAGACGAACAGGAACGGGATGATGCGCAGCCAGACTTTGCGGTAGAGCGCGTCCTCATCGTGCAAGGTCAGTGCGGGTGACGACGGGGGCGATAGGGTGGAAAGGGACGAAAGATCCCCTGAGACCGGATGGCTCATGAGTGTTGTCTCCGTACGGTGGTGGCTGCGGCGGCGGGCAGCCGGAGGGTTCCGCCAGCGGGCAGCGTCTTGCGCGCAGTGGCCCGGGATGATTTTGGGAAAGGCCCGCGGCAGGCGCGGCGGGCCGCGCCTGTATCAGGTCAGGCTGGCGTGCTGGCCGGCATCTCGGTCACGCCTTCGCGCGCGGCATGCATCGCCGCCAGCAGCACATCGTGGTCGCCGATATGGTTGGCCAGCAGCAGGATCAGCTGCGCATTGGCGGCCTGGCTTTGCGCCTCGTCGAGGTCGCGGTGCATCTCGATCAGCGCTTCGTAGAAGTCGTCGGGCCGCGTCAGGTTGGGCTGGGTGTTGAGTGTATTGGGCATGGGAATCTCCGCGGTGCAGGTCTGGCCGGTCTCAGGCGGCCATGCGGCCGGGCTGCGGGGCGCGCAGGTCGGCACCGGTGGCGCGCGCCAGCGCGGCGCGGATCGCGGCCGGGTCGGGGCGGTGCCAGCGGGCGCAGACATGCTGGTCGGGGCGGACCAGGTAGCAGGTGCCGGGCGTGGCACCGTAGCGCGCGGCGGCCAGGCCCTCGTCGTCGCGCAGCACGGTGGCATTGGTGCAGGTCACCGCCGGCTGCGCCGCGTCGGTCACGTAGACCAGCCGCAGCGGCACGCCGCTGTCTTTCAGCGCGGCAAGGTCGGCGAGCGTGCCCGCGTCGATGGCGTCAGGGTTGCCGAACAGCAGCACCGTGAAGTCCCCGCCCAGGTGCGACAGCAGCCAGCCCGCGCCCTGCGCGCCGGATACCGGCGCGTCGCAGCAGACCGCGCCAGGCACCAGCTTGCAGGCATAGCCCTGGGCATCGTCACCGGTGTTCAGCGGCGAGTCCTGCAGCACCGCGGGCACCGACAGCCGCCCGCTGTTGACCAGGGTGCGCGCAAACGCATGGCGCTTGGACAGCGTCAGCACTGCATCGCGGAACACGCGGCTGACCGCGCTCTTGGGCGTGATGAAGTCGGTGGAACGGGTGGAGTTGCGGATGTTTTCGTCTGCGGCGTATTCGCGCTCGCTGGCGTAGGTGTCCAGCAGCCTGTCGCAGGCACGGCCCTGCAGCACATAGGCCAGCTTCCAGGCCAGGTTCTCGGCGTCCTGGATGCCGCTGTTGGCGCCACGCGCGCCGAACGGCGACACGCCATGCGCGGCGTCGCCGGCGAACAGGATGTTGCCGTGGCGGAAGCTGTCCATGCGCAGGCAGGAGAAGGTATAGACGCTGACCCATTCCAGCTCGAACTTCACGTCCTTGCCCAGCAGCGCCTGCACCCGCGGGATCACGCGCTCCGGCGTTTTCTCCAGCACCGGATCGGCGTCCCAGCCAAGCTGGAAGTCGATGCGCCAGACGTTGTCCGGCTGGCGGTGCAGCAGCACTGACTGGTTGGGGTGGAAGGGCGGGTCGAACCAGAACCAGCGCTCGCTCGGGAAATCCGCTTCCATCTTCACGTCGGCAATCAGGAAGCGGTCGCGGAAGGTGCGGCCCTTGCTGTCCAGGCCCAGCAGCTTGCGCATCGGGCTGCGCGAACCGTCGGCGGCCACCACGTAGCGCGCCGCCAGCGGGTAGCAGCCTTCAGGCGTCTCGATGGTCAGCACTACGCCGGCCTCTGGCGTGCCGCGCTGCTCCAGCCCGACCACCTTGTTGCGCCAGCGGATCTCGATATTGGGCAGCGCCTGCGCACGCTCCAGCAGATAGCCTTCGACGTAGTACTGCTGCAGGTTGATGAAGGCCGGGCGGCGGTGGCCGCTCTCTGGCAGCAGGTCGAAGCTGTAGACCTGCTGGTCGCGCAGGAATACCCTGCCGACATGCCAGCGCACGCCCTTGTCGACCATGCGCTCGCCGCAGCCCAGCCGGTCGAAGATATCCAGCGTGCGCTTGGAAAAACAGATCGCGCGCGATCCGGCGGACAGCGTGCAGTCGTCATCCACCAGCACCACGCGCACGCCGCGCTGTGCCAGGTCGATGGCAGTGGCCAGGCCGATCGGCCCGGCGCCGACTACGACGACCGGGTGGATGGCCGGATCGGCCGCTGTCTGTTGCTCGGCGCAGGGCTGATATTCGAACGACAGCCGCTGGTAATCGATGCTGCTCATGCCTGTGTCTCCATCCATAGCTTGTTGCCCGACTCTTTTCTTCTGTGGGTCAGTCCTGCAGCGCGGCCCACATTTCCTGGTCGCGCTGGGCCGTCCAGATGCGCGGGTGGCGGATTCCGCTGGCCTCGTCATAGGCGCGCGAGACGTCAAAGGGCAGGCAGTGCTCGTAGATAAAGACCTGGCCAAACTTGGGGTCCATCGCGCGCCGGGTGTGCCCCATCGCGGCCTTCAGGTCGAGCTTCTCGGCCACGGCTTCCTTGCCGGCCTGGAACAGCGTGGTGACAAAGTCCTTGGTGTAGGCGATACCTTTCTTCACTTGCTCCGGCGTGGTCAGCGCGGGGCCGCGGCCTGGCACCAGCTTTTCCGGGTTGAGTGCCTGCAGCGCGTCCAGCGTGGCCGGCCAGTCTTCCAGTTGGGCGTCGCCGCAGTAGCAGGCGGCGTCGTATTCGACCAGGTCGCCGGAGAACAGCACCTTCTGCTGCGGCAGCCAGACCACGGTATCGCCCTTGGTATGGCCTGAGCCCAGGTGGGCGATGCGCACTTCCAGCTTGCCCAGGAACAGGGTGATTTCCTTCTCGAACACCAGCGTCGGCCAGGTCAGGCCGGGCACGGTCTCGACGCCGGCGAACAAGCGCGGAAAGCGTTCGATCTCAGACTTCATGTCGGCCTCGCCGCGCTCGACGATCATCTCGTAGGTGCCGCGGCTGGCGATGACCTGCTGCGCGCCCTCGGCAAAGTAGGCCGACGCGCCCAGCACGCGCACCGCGTGGTAGTGCGACAGCACCACGTACTTGATGGGCTTGTCGGTGATGGTGCGGATGCGGGCGATCAGGTCCTGCGCCATGGCCGGCGTGGCGGTGGTGTCGACGATCAGCACGCCGTCGTCGCCAATGACCACACCCGAATTGGGATCGCCTTCGGCGGTGTAGGCCCAGGCGTTCTCGGACAACTGGGTGAAGGTGACCTGCTTGGCTTCCAGGTCGGCCTGCGATGCGAATGCCTTGGACATGGCGTCTTTCCTTTGTGTGGGGGGCGAGACGGCACCGGCAGGGGCACGATGGCTGCGTTGCGCTGGCTGCGCGGGCTGTCTCGCCCCCGTTTCTATGGATGTCTCACGACGTGGCTCGCCGTGTTCGGTCGGGGTAGTGCCATCTTAGGAAACGTTGGAAAATTAATCAATAGCTAAATGATTAGTCTATGACAAATCATTGGGGCGTGCCTCGAGCGCCATCGGAAGCGGATCCCGTTCATTGGGGTAAACCCCTGTATGCACGGCAAGGGGAGGCGTTCGATTAATATCCGGGGTTTCCGATCACACAGGATGGCAATGGCCAGGCGCAAGGCTGGAGAAGCAGGAACGCAGGCGGGCGAGCCCGCGGCGCGCGCCGACAAGGCGCAGCGCGGCATCCAGAGCGTGGAGGTGGGCGGGCGCCTGCTGGCGGCGCTGGCCGCCGCGCGCGCGCCAATGCCGCTGGCCGCGCTGGCCGAGGTGGCGCAGCTGGCGCCGGCCCAGGCGCATGCCTACCTGGTCAGCCTGACGCGGCTGGGCCTGATCAAGCGCGACCACCTCTCGGGCCGCTACGAGCCCGGGCCGCTGTCGCTGCAGCTGGGCATGCTGCACCTGGAGCAGGACGCCGCCTGGCGCGCCGCGCAGCCCCGGGTGGATGCGCTGGCGCAGGCGTCCGGCTTCAGCGTGGCAATCAGCATTGCCGGGCCGCAGGGCCCGACTATCGTGCGCTATGTGCCGGCCAGCGCGCCGCTGCATGTCAACCTGCACGTGGGCACGGTGATGGCACTGGCCGCCACGGCCACCGGGCGCGTGTTCTGTGCCTTCCAGCCACCGGCACTGTGGCAGCCGCTGTGGCGCGCGCAGCAGCCGGGCGCGGCCGAGTCCGACCTGGCCGCCTTCAGCGCCAGTCTGAGAGAGATCCGCGAGCGCGGCATCGAGCGCAGCATCGACACGCCCAGCCCGGCCGTCAGCAGCCTCAGCGTGCCGGTACTCGACGCCGCTGGCGTGCTGCGGCTGGTGCTGACGCTGGTGGGATCGACCGGTGCCATCGACGTGGACTGGCGCGGCGCGGCGGCGCAGGCCCTGCTGGCCGCGGCGGCGGACATCGGCGCCGCGCTGCGCGATGAACAGGAGCGCCAGGCATGACCCGCGCGGCGCAAGCCCAACCAGACCTGGAAGGCGGCAAGCCGCAGCGCGGCATCCAGTCGCTGGACAGCACCGGCCAGCTGCTGGGGGCGCTGGTGGCTGCCGGCCGGCCGCTGGCGCTGCGCGACCTGGCGCTGGCCGCGGGCATGCCGCCGGCCAAGGCGTTCCCGCACCTGGTCAGCCTGCAGAAGACCGGCCTGCTGGCGCGCGACGCCGCGGGCAACTACCTGTGCGGCCCCCTGGCGCTGGAACTGGGGCTGATCGCGCTGCAGCGGCTGTCGCCGACGCGCGAGGCGGAACCGGAGGTGGTCGAGCTGGCCGGCGCCACGGGCCTGAGCGTGGCCATGGCGGTGCTGGGGCCGCTTGGGCCCACGGTGGTCCGGCTGGAGGAATCGGCGCGGCCGCAGCACGTGAGCCTGCGCGTGGGCACGGTGCTGTCGCTGGTCCATACCGCGATTGGCCGCACCGCCGCGGCCTACCTGCCAGCCAACGTGCTGGCGGGCTTGCTGGAAAAGGACGAACTGCGCATGGCCGGCGCTGCCGCGGCGCAAGTGCTTGAACCCGGCGGCAAGCTGGCGCCGGCCTACGCCGGGCGCCTGGCACAGGTTCGCGCGGCCCGGCTCGACAATGCGCTGAGCCACCCGGTGCCGGGCATCGACACGCTGGCGGCGCCGGTATTCGATCACACCGGCAGCCTGGCGCTGGTGATCGCCGTGATGGGCTCGAGCGGCAGCTTTGACAGCCGCACCGAAGGCGCCACTGCCGCGCTGCTGGGGCAGGCGGCGTGCCGGCTGTCGTGGCGCTTCGGCGCGCCGGACACAGCCTGAGCTCAGGCCATCAGTTGTCCAGCTTGATATTGGCCGACTTGATCAGGCTGTCCCACTTCTCGTACTGCGCGCGGATATAGCTGCCGAACTGCGCCGGCGTGGCGGGGAAGGGCACGGTGCCCTGGCTGGCGAGCCTGGCGGCCAGGTCTGGCTGCTTCAGCGCCGCCACGATCTCGCCGTTGAGGCGGTCGATCACCGCCTTGGGCGTGCCGGCCGGCGCGGCCACGCCAAACCACGCGGTCAGCTCGTACCCGGGCACCCCGGCGGCCGCCAGCGTAGGCACGCCGGGGAGCTGGTCAGAGGGCTTCTGTGTGGTCACCGCCAGCGCGCGCACGCGGTTGTCGCGGATATACGGCAGCGCGGTCGAGACACTGTCGAACATCATGGTGATGCGCCCGCCGATCAGGTCGGTCATCGACGCGGCACTGCCCTTGTATGGAATGTGCGTGATATTGACGCCGGCCAGGTGCGTGAACAACTCGCCCGCCAGGTGCGACGACGAGCCGTTGCCGAACGAGCCGTAGGTCAGCTTGCCCGGCTCCTTGCGCGCCAGCGCCAGCAGCTCCTGCACATTGCGCGCCGGCACGCCGGGATGCACCACCAGCACGTTGGGCAGGTAGGCGACCGAAGCGACCGGTGCGAAGTCCTTCAGGGGATCGTAGCCAGGCTTGTCATAGAGGCTCTTGTTGACCGCCAGCGAGCCGAAGGTGCCGAACAGCAGCGTATAGCCGTCGGCCGGGGCCCGCGCCACCGCGACGGCTGCCAGGTTGCCGCCGGCGCCGGGCCGGTTGTCGATCACCACCGGCTGGTGCAGCCGCGCCGACAGCGCGTTGCCGATCTCGCGCGCCAGCAGGTCGGTGGCGCCGCCCGGCGGGAAGGGCACCACCAGCCGCACCGGCTTGTCGGGATAGTCCGCCAGTGCGGTCCCGGCGGCCGTGGCCGCGCACGCAAATATCAGCCCTGCGGCTGCACGCCTGATCCAACCTTGCATCGCTGTCTCCTTTCTGTGATCTGGTGCGATGGAATGGCCGTCAGTGTGTCGCAGTGCCGGCAGGCGCGTGTTTGGGATTGGCGAAGGTCGCGTTCGGTGCCGGAGCGGGTCACTCCGGCTGGCGCAGCCGGGCGATGGTGCCGAACAGCGTTTCCAGCGCCACCGGCTTGACCAGGTGCGCGTCGAAGCCGGCTGCCTCGGTGTGCTGGCGGTCCGCCGGCTGGCCGAAGCCGGTCAGCGCCACGAAGCGGGTCAGCTCGGTGCCGGCCACGCCGCGCATGGCGCGCACCACCTCGAAGCCGTCCATGCCGGGCATGGCCAGGTCGATCAGCGCGATATGCGGACGGCAGCGCGGCGCCACGTGCAGGGCCTCGGCGCCGTCATAGGCAATGGTCACGTCGTGGCCGCACATTTCCAGCAGCATGGCCAGGCTGTCGGCGGCGTCGCGGTTGTCGTCGACCAGCAGGATGCGCTGCGCCTGCAGCTCGGGCGCCACCGGACCCTGGGCCGGCAGTGCGGCGCCCGGGCGGGCCTCTTCCTTGCGCGAGGCCGGCAGCGGCAGGCGCAGCGTGAAGGTGCTGCCTTGTCCCGGCCCGGCGCTGGCGGCAGCGATGGTGCCGCCGTGCAGCTCGACCAGCGACCGGGACAGCGACAGGCCGATGCCCAGCCCGCCCTGCACGTCGGTGCCCGGGCGGCTTTCCTGCATGAACAGGTTGAAGATCTCGTCGATGGCCTGCGGCCCGATGCCGCGGCCCTGGTCCATCACCTGGAGCTGGAGTGTGCGGTTCTGGATCGTGGTGGCGATCGTCACCGACGAACCGGGCGGCGAGAACTTCGATGCATTGAGCACCAGGTTCTGCATGACCTGCACCAGCCGCGTCTTGTCGGCATGCATCGGGATCGAAGCGGCATGGGTCCGCACTTCAACGCGCTGCGACTTGGCATCCAGGGCCGGCTGCGCTGCCTCGACGCCCAGCGCGATGATCTCGTTGAACTCGACCGGCTCCATGCGCAGCTCGATCCGGCCGGAGGTGATGCGCCCGATGTCGAGCAGGTCGTCCACCAACCGGCTCAGGTGGGTCACCTGGCGCTCGATCATGGCCAGGCTCCGGTTTGCCAGCACCGCGTTCTGCGGCGCCAGCCGCATCGCCGCCAGCGCGCTGTGCACCGGCGCCAGCGGATTGCGCAGTTCGTGCGAAAGCGTGGCAAGGAACTCATTCATGCGCTGGCTGGAGCGTTCCAGCTCTTCGCGGCGGCGGCGCTCGCTCATGTCCCGCGTCACCTTGGCAAAGCCGCGCAGCGTGCGGGACTCGTCGTATACCGCTGTCAGGGTGGCATTGGCCCAGAACAGCGAGCCGTCCTTGCGCACGCGCCAGCCTTCGTCTTCCACGCGCCCGACGCGCCGCGCCAGTGCCAGGTGCCGTGACGGCTTGCCGGCGGCGACATCCTCCTGCGGATAGAACACCGAGAAATGACGGCCGATGATCTCGTCGCGGCGGTAGCCCTTGATATAAGAGGCACCGGAATTCCAGCTGACGATATGGCCGCCGGGGTCGAGCATGAAGATCGCGTAATCCTTGACACCCTCCACCAGCAGCCGCAGTGTCTCTTCGCTCTGGCGCAGGGCCTCGGCGGCGCGGCGCTGTTCGGTCATGTCCCGCGTGACCTTGGCGAAGCCGATCAGCCGGCCCTCGGCGTCCCTCAATGCGGTAATGACGACATTGGCCCAGAAGCGGCTGCCGTCCTTGCGCACGCGCCAGCCCTCGTCCTCGAACCGGCCTGCTTTGGCGGCGGCTCTCAGCTCGGCTTGCGGCCAGTTCCGGGCGATCGCATCCGGCGTGTAGAACTGCGAGAAGTGCTTGCCCAGGATCTCCTCGCGCGCATAGCCCTTGATGCGCGCCGCGCCCTTGTTCCAGCTGGAGACATGGCCGGCGACGTCGAGCGTGAAGATGGCGTAGTCCTGCACGGAGTCCACCAGCGTCTGGTAAGGCGCATCCGGCAGCTGGTCGGCCCGGATGTCGTGCGAACGCCCGCCCGATGGCTCGCCAGCCTCGCGGCGAGGTGCGCTTCCGGCAGGTTGTTGCGGGTCGTCGGGGTGTCTTGTCATGGCATGTCCTGTACGGCCGTGGCCGCCAGCGCATCCGTTCCTGATCTTGCAGCAAGGATACCCCTGCCCGCAGCCTGGCAGGGCGAATGGCCGGGATGCCGGTGCGGCAGGGTGCGCCGCGGGCGCGGGCCAGGATCGGAAGCTTCCGTACTGCAAATCAGAATGTGCGGGTTTTCTGGAGAAGCTGGCTCCATAGAATAGTTGCACAGGGTTTTCAGGTCTTCCATCCAGAGGCGCCAATGACACAGTTAGACGAATGCCATCTGCCGTGCGACGGCATGCCGTGCAGCGCAGGTTGCCAGCTGGATCGCTTCTGC
Organism: Cupriavidus sp. UYPR2.512; assembly: GCF_000379565.1. Classification (NCBI taxonomy): domain Bacteria; kingdom Pseudomonadati; phylum Pseudomonadota; class Betaproteobacteria; order Burkholderiales; family Burkholderiaceae; genus Cupriavidus; species Cupriavidus sp. UYPR2.512. The sequence continues at coordinate 49,017 of NZ_KB902942.1, forward strand.
CTGGGAGTCGCACGGCGGCCGGCGGGCGGCGCCCAGGGCATCCACCGCACGGTGCGCCTGCGCAAGGGCCAGTGCCTGTATCTGCTGGGCGACCCCGTGACCTCGCTCTACGCAATCCGCGTCGGCACGGTCAAGACCCACGTGACCACGGAAGACGGCCGCACGCAAGTGGTTGGCTTCCATTTCCCCGGGGACCTGGTCGGGCTGGACAGCCTGGCGCATCCGCACTATGCGTCTTACGCCACCGCGCTGGAAGACACCAAGCTGTGCATGCTCGGCATGGACGCGCTGCGCGCCGCCGCCGCCGGCATGCCGGAGCTTGCCAACCAGCTGTTCCTGGCGCTCGGCGGGCAGGCGCGGCGCTCGCGCGCGCTGCAGACCATGCTGGCGCTGATGACCGCCGAAGAGCGCTTGGTGACCTTCCTGCTGTGGATGGCTGAAGGCTTTGCGGCGCGCGGCTTCTCGTCCTCGGAGTTTGTGCTGCGCATGAGCCGGGAGGAGATCGGCAGCTATATCGGCCTGACGCTGGAAACGGTCAGCCGGCAGTTCTCGCGGCTGGCGGACTGCGGGCTGATCCGGGTGAGGCACCGCACCATCGCGCTGCTCGACAAGCTTGCCTTGCAGGCCATCGCCGAGCGCCCGATGATCTCCGCTCACACGCCTGCGTGCGATGTGCAGGTCCCCGGCGCGGCCCGCACCATAGCTGCCGGCTTGCACCCCGCACGGCCGGCGGCCAGGCTGTACCGGTCGAATGACTAACCCCGGCAAGCGAGAGGACGGAATGGAACGTGCAATACAGGCTGGCACCGCGGGTGAAGAGCCGGCCAGCGACCCGGTCAGCGAGAGCCTGCGGGAAATCAAGGACCTGAACCTCTCCTACCTGCTGCTGGTGCAGCGGCTGATGCGCGAGAACGAGGCCGAGGCCCTGTTCCGGCTCGGCATCGGGCGCGAAGTGGGCCGGGTGCTGGCCGCGCTCACGCCGCAGCAGATGGTGGCGCTGGCGCGCTCCAACCTGGTGCTGTGCCGTTTCCGGCTGGAAGACAGCATGCTGCTGGCCGCGCTGACCGGCGCTGAGCCGCTGCATCCCCTGCAGAACATGCACGCGGCCATCGTGATGACCGCGCAGCGCGGGTAGTGGAACCAAAATCGGAGGCTGTATGACGGGCAATGCGATGACGCAAGTCGAATGGAGGCGGATGGCGATCGACCCCGGCCGCAGGGAAGACCACCTGCCCGGGACAACGCGCATGGAAATCACGGGCACGCTGCAGATGCAGGATATTGTCCAGGCACTGGGGGCAGAGCCCGATGCGCAGCGCTGTGTCGAGGCCGGCCTCGAGGTGCTTGCGATGGCCGGGCATCCGCCTGCACGTGCCGTGGTGTCGACGGGCCACGGGCGGCTGGAGGCGCTGGAATTCTATGTCGATGCCGCTGTGCCGACCTGCTGCGAACTGGACAGCACGTTGCAGCACGCGATCGCCAGCCGTTTCACCAGCGTGCTGCCGCCAGGGCTGGCAGTCACGGTGCTGCCGCTGGCCGCCTATGCGCAGGAAGCCACCGACGAAGGCAAATCGTTCGAAGCGGATACCTTGCGCACCTGTGCGCGCGAACTGCTGGGCCGGGGCGGGGAGATGAGCCAGCGGCTCGCGGTGGTGTGTGCCTACCTGTCGGCGCTGCATGGCGTGCAGGCCGTTGCCGAGCAGCTTGGCTACCTTGAGCAGAGCCTGCTTGCGCAGGGCCAGGAGACCCTGTCCTGGCGCCTGCGCCGACACCGCAGCGTGGAAGGGCGGGAACTGGCGCAGGCACTGGAAGGACTGTCTCGCGCCGCGGATGACGCCCTGTATGAGTTCGGCACCTGTTACAGCGCTGCGCGCGCCAGCTACCAGCTGGAGCAGATGCAGCGTGTCCATGACCGGATCGCGCGCTTTCGCGACACCTTCCGGCACGGCGGGCGGTGCCCCGAGCCCCGGCGCGCCGTGCGCGCGGACACGGCGTGCTGAGGCGCGACAAGGTCAGATACCGGCCATGCAGGTGTACTTGATGACCAGGTAATCCTCGATGCCGTAGTGCGAGCCCTCGCGGCCCACGCCAGACTGCTTGACGCCGCCGAACGGCGCCACTTCGTTGGAGATCAGGCCGGTATTGACGCCCACCATGCCGTATTCCAAACGTTCGGAGACGCGCCAGACCCGGCCCAGGTCGCGGGCATAGAAGTAGCTGGCCAGGCCGAACTCGGTGTCGTTGGCCATGGCGACGACGTCATCCTCGGTCTCGAAGCGGAACAGCGGCGCCAGCGGGCCGAAGGTTTCCTCGCGCGCGACCAGCATGCCGGGGCCGACGTCGGCCAGCACGGTCGGCTGGAAGAACGAATGCCCCAGCGCATGGCGCTCGCCGCCCTGCAGCAGGCGCGCGCCCTTGCCGAGCGCGTCGGCGATATGCTCTTCCACCTTGGCCACGGCCTTGTCGTCGATCAGCGGCCCGATGCGCACGCCGTCGTCCATGCCGTTGCCGACCTTCAGGGCCGCCACTGCCGCCACCAGCTTCTGCGCAAACGCGTCATACACGCCTGCCTGCACGTAGATGCGGTTGGCGCAGACGCAAGTCTGGCCGGCATTGCGGTACTTGGACACGATCGCGCCTTCCACCGCCGCGTCCAGGTCGGCATCGTCGAACACGATAAAGGGGGCATTGCCGCCCAGCTCCATCGATACCTTCTTGATCGTCGACGCGGTCTGGGCCATCAGCATGCGGCCAACCTCGGTCGACCCGGTGAAGGTGAGCTTGCGCACCAGCGGGTTGCTGCTCATCTCGCCGCCAATGGCGCCGGCCGAGCCGGTCACCACCGACAACACCCCGGCCGGAATGCCCGCGCGCTCGGCCAGGGCCACCAGCGCCAGCGCTGTCAGCGGGGTTTGCGACGCCGGCTTGAGCACCATGGTGCAACCCACCGCCAGGGCCGGGCCGGCCTTGCGCGTGATCATGGCAGCGGGGAAGTTCCACGGCGTGATGGCCGCGCATACCCCCACAGGCTCCTTGGTCACGACAATGCGCTGGTTGCTGACCGGCGCCGGGATGGTGTCGCCATAGACGCGCTTGCCTTCCTCGGCAAACCATTCAATAAACGAGGCCGCGTAGGCGATTTCGCCGCGCGCTTCGGCGATCGGCTTGCCCTGTTCGGCAGTCATGATGCGCGCCAGGTCTTCCTGGCTGGCCATGATCAGTTCGAACCATTTGCGCAGCAGCGCCGAGCGCTCCTTGGCGGTGCGGGCGCGCCATGCCGGCAGCGCGCGGTTGGCGGCTTCGATGGCGTGGCGGGTTTCATCGGCGCCCAGTTGCGGGACCTGTCCCACGCGTTCGCCGGTGGCAGGGTTGGTGACGTCGATGCGGCGCTCGCCATCGATCCAGCGGCCGTCGATATAGCACTGCTGCCGCAGCAGCGAGGAGTCCTGGAGGTTCAGCATGGTTGTCTCGGTGGATGCCGGCGGTGCCCGGCGTCTTGTGGATGCCTGAGACAACGATTGTAGTCCGGCTACCTAGGTAGAGGTCTTGGTGGAGGTCTTGGGCGGGCCGGCAGGTGCGGCCGTGGACGGTGCCTCGATATCCCAGTCGCCGCACTCCAGCCAGTCGTCGCCGAGCAGTTCAATGGGGTGCTGCGTGCGGCTGGAGCCGTTGCCGCAGCCCATGTCGTCTACGGGGCAGTACTTGTCGCAACCCCAGCAGATGCGCTCAGGGTGGCGGGGATGCAGGGGAAATTTCTTGGCCATGGCTTGCGGTTGGGAAACTGCTGGGACGATTATGCCCACACCTGCAAGCCGTCGATTTGCGCTACCGCAAGCGCAAGTCAGCCGGCCGGCCATCCCGCTCAGTCCCATCCGTCGGCGTCCAGCCGGGTCCAGCGGTCGGGCGCCTCGCCATCGGGCGAGGCCAGCAGCAGTGTCTGGCCGCAGTGCCCGCAACGGTACACAAACGCATTCTGGCCGCTGGTGGTGCGCAAGGTCGCCGACAGCACCAGCCTGGGATGCGGCGGCACGTGGCCAGGCCGGTCCAGCTGCGACTCGCACAGGTCGCATAAAGACATCATTGTTTTCCTCCGCACGATCCCCGGCGCAGCAAGAATGCTGTGGTGCAGCATTCGTTTTTCCAGTATAGCGGCGGAACGATAGTGCCGTGGGCGGCGGCGCAACGGCTATTCGCCAAGGAACTCTGCCATCACTTCAAGTCCTTCAATGTGATCGGCTACCACCTTGGCGATGGTAATTAGCGGGATGGCGAGCAACATGCCCCATACGCCCCAGAGCCAGGTGAACAGGAGCAGTGCAACAAATACGGCCACCGCGTTCATGCGCGCCATGCGGCCGGTCATCCAGGTGGTGATGACCGATCCGATCAGCGTGGCGATCAGTAGTGATCCGAACGCAGCCGCGGCCGCCATGCCGAGCGTGCCGAACTGCATGAAGGTCACCACTCCCAGGCACGCCGCGATCGCCATGGCGCCGAAGTAGGGCACCAGGTGCAGCGCCGCAGCCGCAGTCGCCCAGCTGCCCGCGTTGTGCACGCCCAGCCACTTCAGCAGCAACCAGGTACAGGCGCCCAGGCCCGCATTGGTCACCAGCAGCATGCCCATATAGCGGCGGATGGAGTGGTTGACCTCGTCCAGCATGTGCACGCTGATCTTCTTTTCGGAGATGGTGGTCCCGGTCATCTTGATGAACTTGCGCTTGAAGGTATCGCCGGCCAGCAGCAGGAAGTACAGCAGGAAGACCACCACCACCGCCTGTCCGGCCATGGTGAAGATGCTGACCGAACCGGCCAGCAGCATGTTCTGGATCTGGGCGGGCGATTGCTCCACCACCACGTGCGTGCCGCGCGCGGGCGGGGGTTGGCCGGTGCCGCTGAGGACGGTGGCTGCACGGCGTACCTTCTGCCACATGGAATCGTCGCCGCTCATCAGCGCGCCCACCGAGCGCGACAGCTTGCTGGCCGTCTCGGGCAGGCTGTTGACGATCGATTCCACCTGCCCCTGCAGCAGGTAGGCGCCGCTGAGCAGGGCGCTCAGCACGGCCAGCAGCACCACGGTGCCTGCCAGCGCGCGCGGCAGGCCCAGCCGCTGCAGCGCGCAGACCAGCGGGTCCAGCAGGTAGGCCAGAACGATCGCGAGCACCACCGGAATGAGAAAGTCGCGTGCGATATGCACGGCGTACAGCGAAAGGAGCGTGGCCAGTACCACCAGCGCCAGGCTGGCACGGTGCAGCGAGGCGGTGACGGCGTCGGCCGGCGCGACGGTGCCAGGCATCTCTCCCACCGTGCGAGGCCCACCGGCGCCCTCGGTGTCGGCGCCGGCATGCGGGCTACCGTCGGCGGGCAACGGAACGGGCGGGGCAGGGGGCAGCGAAGGCGCCGCGGAATCGGGGATGGTCGACATGGCCGGGCGCCCTGGCAAAAGGCCGGGCGCTGCTATGAAGATAGCTGGCTGGAAGGTGGCGGCTGTCGGACGCCGCCGCCTGTGCATGTCAGACAAGCGCGGCAGCGAGGCGCCTTACTAGCGACACCGCCCGGCCGGCAGCATGGCGCTGCACGGCCGGGTGGTCCGGTGACTGCAGGCGGGGCGCGCAGGCTCAGCCAGTCACCGTCTTGGTCTCAAGGAACTCGGCAATGCCTTCGGGGCCGTATTCGCGCCCGTTGCCGGACGTCTTGTAGCCGCCGAACGGTGCGGTGATGTCCATCATCGCGCCGTTGATGCGCACGCTGCCGGCGCGCAGGCGGGCCGCCAGCTTGCGCGTGCGCGCCGGGTCGGACGAGGCGATGTAGGCGGCCAGGCCGAACTCGGTGTCATTGGCGATGGCCACGGCCTCGTCTTCGGTGTCGTACGGCAGCAGGCACATCACCGGCCCGAAGATCTCTTCGCGGGCAATGGCCATGTGATTGCGCACGTCGGCAAAGATGGTCGGGCGCGCATAGAAGCCGCGTTCCAGCCCGTCGGGGCGGCCGGGGCCGCCTGCGGCCACGCGCGCGCCTTCCTCGATGCCTGCCCCGATCAGGCGCTGCACCTTGTCGAACTGGCCGCGGTTGGAGATCGGGCCCATCTTGGTTTCGGGGTCGGACGGGTCGCCCACCTTCACCGCGCTGGCCACGGCGGTGGCGATCTGCACGGCCTGCTCATAGCGCGAGCGCGGCACCAGCATGCGCGTCGGCGCGATGCAGGTCTGTCCGGTGTTGACCATGCACTGCGCCACGCCGCTGGTCACTGCTGCCTGCAGGTCGGCATCGTCCAGGATGATCATCGGCGACTTGCCGCCCAGTTCTTGCGCCACGCGCTTGACCGTGGGCGCGGCGCTGATGGCCACTTCCACGCCGGCCCGGGTCGAGCCGGTGATGGAGACCATGTCGACCTCGGGATGCGACGACAGCGCGGCGCCCACCGCGCGGCCCTCGCCATAGATCATGTTGAAGACACCCGGCGGCGTCTGCGCGGCATCCATGATCTCGGCGAAGATCCGGGCGTCCAGCGGCGCGATCTCGGATGGCTTGAGCACCACGGTGCAACCCGCCGCCAGCGCCGGCGCCACCTTGGCCGCGATCTGGTTCAGCGGCCAGTTCCACGGCGTGATCAGCGCCGCCACGCCGATGGCTTCGCGCAGGATGTAGCTCTTGCCGCGCGTGGTTTCGAACTCGAACTCGCGCAGCGCCTGCAGCGTTGCCTGCAGCTGTGCCAGGCCGATCGCGGCCTGCAGGTTGGTGGCCAGCGTGATCGGCGCACCGATCTCCTGGCGCACCGCCTGCGCCAGCTCGCCCATGCGCGCCTGGTAGGCGGCGATGATGCGTTCGAGCAGGTCGATGCGCGTTTCACGCGTGGACACCGACCAGGCCGGGAATGCCGCGCGCGCTGCGGCCACGGCCTGGTCCACGTCTGCCGCGGTGCCCATGGCGAGCTTGCCGGCGATCGCTTCGGTGGCCGGGTCGGTGATGTCGGCCTGGGTCGCGCCCGCTGCGGGCTGCACCCACTTGCCATTGATATAGAACTTGTCGACGATATGCATGCCGGTTGCCTCGGATGGGTTGGCGTTCGGTCAGACCGGACGGTCGCCGATGATGGTGGCGCGGTTCATGTGGCGCACGGCCGGGAAGTAATCCTGCACGGCATAGTGCTGCGTGGAGCGGTTGTCCCAGAGCGCGATCGTGTCCGGCTGCCAGCGCAGGCGCACCTGGTACTCCGGCGCGGCCGCCTGGCGGTACAGGTACTGCAGCAGGTCCAGTTCGGCGGGCCGGTAATCGGAACCGAAGCGATAGGGCTGTTCCTTGACGAAGTTGGCGAAATGCGTGGTGAAGGCTTCGTTGACGAACAGGATCTTCTCGCCGGTTTCGGGGTGGGTGCGTACCACCGGGTGCACCATCGGCGGATACTTGGCGCGCATCTCCGCGTACTTCTCGTCGCTCATCGACGCGCCGAAGGTCGGCATCGCGTCATGCACGGCCTTCAGGTTGGCGATGCGGACCTTCACATCCTGCGGCAGGTTCTCGTAGGCGGCGGCCATGTTGATCCAGAGCGTGTCGCCGCCGACCTCCGGGCATTCCAGGCAGCGCAACATCGAACCCATCGACGGGATCTCGCGCCAGGACACGTCGGAGTGATACAGGTTCTCGCGCCCGCGCGTCTGCCCGTCGCGGCCGAAGACAACCAGCTCGGGCAGTTCCGGATGGTTGGTGAGCATCGGATGCGTTTCCAGCGTGCCGAAGCGGCGCGCCGCGGCCACGTGCTGAGCCGGGGTGATCGCCTGCTTGCGGAAGAACAGCACCTTGTACTTCAGCAGCGCGCGGCGCAGCGACAGGTAGGTGTCGTCGTCCAGCGGCTCGCGGAAATCGATGCCTTCGATGTCGGCGCCGATTGTCGGCGTGCAGCGGCGCACGGTAAAGGGAAAGGCTTCATTGTCCAGCGCGCGATAGGCTTGCGCGCTGATGGTGACTGCGGCAGTGGCTTGCATGGGGTGTCTCCTCCGTGTTGTGGTTGCCAATGCAGGGGGGATGGCCGTCTCAGCGGTGCGAGGCCTTGATCAGGTCCGCAGCCTTTTCGCCGATCATGATGGCGGGGGCGTTGGTATTGCCGCCGATCAGCGTCGGCATGATTGACGCGTCAGCGACGCGCAGGCCCTCCACACCATGCACGCGCAGCGCCGGGTCGACCACCGCCATGTTGTCGACGCCCATCTTGCAGGTGCCGACCGGGTGGTAGACCGTGTCCGCGTGCGCGCGCACGAAGTCGCGGATGGCGGCTTCATTGCCGCTGTCGGGACCGAAAGCGTCGGTCAGGACTTCGCGCCCGCCGTGCTGCGCCAGTGCGGGCTGCGCAAAGATGCGGCGGATGGCCCGCACGCCCTCGACCATGCCGGCCATGTCTTCCTCGGCCGACAGGAAGCGCGGATCGATCACCGGCGTCTCGCGCATGTCGGCGCTGCGCAGGCGCACATGGCCGCGGCTCGTCGGGCGCAGCACGCAGGCGTGACAGGAGTAGCCGTGGCCGAGATTGCCCAGGCTGCGGTTGCCGAGCAGCGCCACGGCAAAGTGCAGCTGCACATCCGGGATGTCCAGCTCGGGGCGGCTGCGCAGGAAGGCACCGGCCTCGGCGATATTTGACGACACCATGCCGGTGCGGGTGCGCCGGTAGCGCATCACTTCGCGTGCCAGCCGCAGCATGCCGCGGCCGGTCTTGCCGAACAGCTCAGTCGTTTGCAGCTGTTTGTTGACGATGATGTCGAGGTGGTCCTGCAGGTTCTCGCCCACGCCCGGGAGGTCATGGACCACACCGATGCCGAAGCTGCGCAGCTGCGCGGCCGGACCGATGCCGGACGCCAGCAGCAACTGCGGCGAGTTGAAGGCGCCGCTGCTGACCACGATCTCGCGCCGTGCGCGCAGGATCTGCACCGCCCCACCGCGCACGACTTCCACGCCGACAGCGCGCTTGCCTTCGAACACGATCCGCAGGGCTTGCGTATCGGTCAGCACCGCCAGGCCGCGACGGCCGCCATTCAGCGCCGTGTCCGCTGCATTGCCGCTGTGCAGGTAGGCCCGCGCCGCGTTCCAGCGTTCGCCGTTGCGCTGCGTCACCTGGTACAGGCCGGCGCCTTCCTGGCTGTGGCCATTGAAGTCGTCGTTGTGAGGCAGGCCGGCCTGGATCGCTGCCTGGACAAAGCGCCGCGCAAACGGATTGGGCGAGCGCAAGTCGCTCACGTGCAGCGGCCCGTCATTGCCGTGCAGCGGATGTTCGTGGCCGGCCAGGCGGGGATTGTGCTCGCTGCGGCGGAAGTAGGGCAGGACGTCGTCGAAACCCCAGCCCCGGCAACCCAGCGCGGCCCAGTCGTCGTAGTCTCGCCGATGGCCGCGGATATAGACCATGCCGTTGATCGATGAACTGCCGCCAAGGCCGCGCCCGCGCGGCTGGTAGGAGCGGCGGCCGTTCAGGCCCGGTTGCGGTACGGTGTAGTAGGCGTAGTTGCGCGGGCCGGCCTTGGGCACCACCGCAGCGATGCCCACCGGCGCCCAGATCGAGAAGTGATGGTCATGCGGCCCCGCCTCGAGCAGGGCCACGGTCGCACTCGGGTCTTCTGCCAGGCGCCCTGCCACGGCGCACCCCGCCGATCCCGCGCCGATCACGATGTAGTCGAACTCCGCCGCCGCGCTGGCGGCGTCTTGTGATGCCCTGGTATTCAATTTACGTGTCTCCTGAGTTGCCAGCATGCGGTGTTCTTCAGGGGCGCGCACATCTGGTGATGACGGATACTGCCATCACCTGTTATGACAGGTCAATAGGGTTAGGCCGAGACCTATTATGATAGGTATAATCCCGTTCCACCCAGTTCGGAGCCGCCGCCAAGGCGGAACATACGTGACGCTGCCCAGGTTCAAAGAGATTGAGAACGAGATTCGCCAGCGAATCGCCAGCAATACATGGGGGCCGGGCGCCAAGCTTCCGTCCGAGGCGGAGCTGGTGACGGAATTCGCGGTCAGCCGGATCACCGTGCGCCAGGCCCTGTCCGGGCTGCACAACGCCGGTCTGATCGAAAAGGTCAACGGCAAGGGCAGTTTCGTGACCCGTCCCTCGGACACGCCCAGCCTTGGCGCACTGACCGGCTTCTATGAAACCGGACGCGCCCGTGGCCAGCTTGCGTACGGCAAGCTGGCGTCGGTACGGCTGGTGCGCGCGCCGGCCCATGTGGCGGCGGCGCTGCGTCTGCAGCCTGGCGAGAAGGTGCTGAGCGTGGCCACCGTGCGGTACTGGGACGACGCGGCCGTCGCGCATTTCACCCTGATGGGTCCTGAGCCACTGATGCGCCGCCTGGTGCAGGAGGACCTGGAAACCAACGACGCCATGGCGCTGTTTGAAAGCCGGCTGGGATACCGGTTCAAGGAAGTGGCGATGGAAGCCACCGCCGTTGCCGCGCCCGCGGACGTGGCGCGCCGGCTCGGTGTTGCCGTGGGCGAACCGCTGCTGCGCCTGCGCAGCACGCCGCATGACATCGAGGACACACCGTTGTTCTGCGGCGAACTGCTGTTCCGTCCGGACCGCTATGCCTACAAGTGGACACTGACGCGATAGGGCGACGCAGCCGCCAGTGGCTGGCACCGGCGCTGCGTGGCTTCACTACCGGTCCCGGCCGGTATTGACGCGCGCGTCGCGGCGCGCGGGAATGATGTTTTCGTCGGCCAGCCGTTGTTGCAGGTCGTTGTTGGCCACGTGGGTGAGGTCCTTGCCAATTTCCTTCGTGATGACGTCCGTGACGCCGGCGGGAAGGGCTTTGCGCAGCAGGCCCAGGAAACGCGGCGCCGCGATCAGCGCCAGAGAATCAAAGCGCTGCTTGTTGCGCGCATCGGCAAGATAGTCCGCCACGCGGCGGGCAAACAGCTGCGCTTCCTGGTGCAGTTCATCCTCCCCGGCCGAGGATGTGACAGTGGACGGTCCGGCCTGGTGGGCACCCGGGTGCCCGGCGTCGCCCTGTACGGCGGCGTGGCCGCGCCGGCCGTAGGCATCGCGGCGCAGGTCGGCGCGGTCGCCATGCGCAGCCGCGTCGGTGATTTCCTCAACCAGCGCCATTGGCGCGGTTGAGGCGTGCGAGGCAAAGATGCGGGCGAGGGATTCGTCCGCCACAAGGATCCAGGTGTGTTTCATGATCGCTCCGGTTGCCGGTCCGAACACCGGCCCCCCCCATCCCTCCTTTCAAAGGATACGCCATCCGGGCAGGGGCAGTCGCCGTACCGCGGATGGCGCGGGGCGTAGTCACCACACGCCAAAGAACACGCCGGCCTGCTTGTACACATTGGTCTTGGCCGCTACCTCTTCGTTGGTCACGGTCACGCGCGGCTTGAGCGTGCAGAACCACTCCAGCAGCCGCAAGCGCATGGCGCTGCGCACGGCTTCGTGGCCCGGATCGCAGCCCAGGTCGACATATTCCTGCGGATCGTTCTGCAGGTCGAACAGCTGTGGCCGGAACCCTTGCCAGTGCACATATTTCCAGCGCGCGTCGCGCACCATCCAGGCGCGGCATTCGCCGGGATGGCGGCCCAGCGCCACGCGAGCGCCGCGATAGGCGTAGTCCAGTTCGGATACGACGAAATCGCGCCAGCTGACGGCATCGGCGCGCTCACCCGCGCGCGTCAGGTCCAGCAATGAGCGGCCCTCGACGCGGTGGTCGGCCGGCGCCAGGCCCAATGCGTCCAGCACCGTCGGCACGACGTCGACCGCGCTGACCATGCTGGCCTGCGCGGTGCCGCGCGTGGCATCCGCCTGCGGCGAGGGATCGTAGACGATCAGCGGGATGTTCTGCACGGTGTCGTAGAACTGCTCCTTCTCGCCCAGCCAGTGGTCGCCCAGGAAATCGCCGTGGTCGGCGGTGAAGACGATCAGCGTGTCCTGCCAGCGGCCCAGGCGTTCGAGTTGTTCCCATAGCTGGCCGAGCCGGTCGTCGATCTGCTGGATCAGGCCCTGGTAGGCGGGCCGCACCGTGTCCGAGACTTCCTGGCGCATGAAGCTGGCGCATTCTTCCTGCGTGCGGTAGGCCGACAGCACCGGGTGCGGGTCTTCCAGCTCAGCGTCGTGGCGCTGCAGCGGCAGGCAGTCGTCGAGCGAATACGCGGCGTGGTAGGGCGCGGGCGCCAGGTAGGGCCAGTGCGGCTTGACCAGCGACAGGTGCAGCACCCACGGATCATCGCCGCGCGTGGCGATGTACTGCATCGCCTGGTTCACCGTGTACGCGGTCTCGGAGTGCGGCTCGGCCACGCGCGCGGGCAGGCCTGCGTTGCGCATGTGCCAGCCGGAGACGATCTCACCGCGTTCGTTCTCGGCGCTGATCACGTAGTCGGTCCACGGATCCGCGCTGTCGTAGCCTTGCCGGCGCAGCCAGTCGGCGTACGCGCTGTGCGGCTCGGCGTGGTGGCCGTCATGGCGGTCGACCTCGGTGAAGTGGCCGCTGCGCAGCAGCGTTTCCAGCTCAGTGCCGCCATCCAGGTGCAGCCGTTTCAGGTTGGCGTTGTCGGGCATCACATGGGTCTTGCCCGCCAGCGCCAGCGCGCGGCCGCTGTCCTTCAGGTATTCGCCCAGCGTGACTTCACCGACCGACAGCGGCACACGGTTCCAGGTGGCGCCGTGGCTGCTGACATGGCGGCCGGTATAGAAGCTCATGCGGCTGGGCCCGCAGACCCCGGAAGTAACGAAAGCGCGGTCGAAGCGCACGCCGCGCGCGGCCAGCGCATCGATACTGCGCGTGCGCAGCGCCGGATGCCCGTAGCAACCCAGGTGGTCGCGCCGCAGCTGGTCGCACATGATGAAGAGGGTATTGCGGATCGTCATGGTCGGTCTGCCTCGCTTCAGTCGCCGGTATAGCCGGACGCCTTGACCACCGGTGCCCACTTGCTGGCGTCGGCCTTGAGCACGCCGGCAAAGGCGTCGGCCGGGCCGGTTGCGGGTTCCAGTCCCAGCTTGAGAAACTTCTCGCGCACGTCCGGCGACGTCACGGCCTTGACGATGGCGGCGTTGAGCTTGTCGAGCACCGGCCGCGGCGTGCCCGCGGGTGCCAGCAGGCCGTAGCGGCCTTCACCTTCGATGCCCTTGTAGCCAAGTTCGGTGAAGGTCGGCACATCGGGCAGTGCCACCGAGCGGTGGGTGCCGGAAGTCGCCAGCACGCGGATCTTGCCCGCGCGGTGCATTTCAGTCAGGTCAGCAAGGGTGTCGACCGAAGCCGGCACCTGCCCGCCGACCAGCGCGCTCATCAGCGGCGCCGAGCCGTTGAAGGGGACGTGCAGCATCTCGATGCCAACCTGCTTGCCGATCATCAGCCCGAAGAAATGCGGGATGCTGCCCAGCGCCGGCGAGGCGTAGGAGTTGTTCTGCGGACCGGCCTTGAGCCATGCCACATAGTCCTTCAGCGTGCGTGCCGGGCTGGCCGGCCCGGTGGCAAGCGCCAGCTGGAAGTTGGCGGCCTGCGCCACCGGCGTGAAATCGCGCTGGATATCGTAGTTGAGCTTGCGGTAGACCAGCGGCGCAATGGTCATGACCGCCGAGTTGGCCACCACCAGCGTATTGCCATCGGCCGGCTGCGTGCGCGCGTAGTCCATCACCAGCCGCCCGCCGGCGCCGGGCTTGTTCTCGATGACCACGGTCTGGTTCAGGGTCTCGCGCAGCTTGTCGCCGACCAGGCGTGCGGCGAGGTCGGCAGTGCCGCCGGCCGGGTACCCCACCAGGATGCGCAGCGGACGGTCCGACTGGGCGCTGGCGGGCGCGGACCAGGCGGCGGCAACGGCCAGCAGGCACGCGGCGAATCGGGGAAGGAAGGTGCGAGGGCTCACGATGTCTCCAGTTTGTTGTCCGCCGGCGAGCGGCGTCGATGCAAGCTAACACCCGTCGATATAATTGACAAAGTCAACTAATTGGCAGGTGTGGCATGGCACACGACAACAGCGGCAACCGCGGCAACCGGCTGCAGCGGCCGCAGCGGCTGGCTGATTTCATCAATTACCGGGTCTACCACCTGAATCGCGTCGCGCTGGGCGCCGCGGCGCTGCACCTGCGCGCCAGGGCGGGCGTCACGCGGCGCGAATGGCGCATGATTTCCTTCCTTGGCGAGCAGCCAGGCACCCGGCTGACCGAACTGGCCGAAAGCGCCGGCCTGGACAAGGTGCTGGCCAGCCGCGCCGTCCACGCCCTGGTGGAACGCGGCCTGGTCCGGCGCGAAACGCGCACCCAGGACCGGCGCGCTGCAGCCTTCACGCTGACCGGGCAAGGCGAAGCCGTCTACCGCGCGGCGTTCGCGCAGGCCCGGGACTTCAATACACGGCTGGCTGGCTGCCTGACGGCCGAAGAGGCGCGCGTGCTGTCGCGCTGCCTGGACAAGCTGCAGGCGCAGGCCGGCGCGATGCTGGTCGAGGCGCAGGCGTTGCCACAGCCGGAAGGGGCGGAGCCGGCATGGGATCTGCTGCAGGTCTGGCGGGTGTAAGCACTGGCGCAGCGAGCATGCAGCGGCGCGCGTTCAGGGTGCCATTGCCACTGCCGTCGTCGTGCCGAAGGTTGCCACGCCATTGCGCCCGGAGCGCTTGGCCAGATACAGCGCTTCGTCGCCGGCGCGGAGAAAGGCGCGCAACTCGGTGAAGGCCTCGTGGCTGCCGGCGCTGTTGGAGTCGGTCACCACGCCGACGCTGACCGTCAGCAGCCCGTTGGCTCCCGCCGCATTCGGAATCTGCAAGGCCTGGACGGCTGCGCGGACGGTCTCGGCCATGGCGGCTGCGCCGGCTGCGTCGGTGTGGGGCAGCAGGATGGCAAATTCTTCACCGCCATAGCGTCCCGCATAGTCGCCCGGCCGCCGCACATGGCGCTGGATGCAGGCGCCCACCGCGGCCAGCGCATCGTCACCGGCCTGGTGCCCGTAGCGGTCATTGAACTCCTTGAAATGGTCGACGTCGAGCATCAGCAGCGACAAGGGCTCGCCGTGCCGCCGCGCGCGCCGCCATTCCACATCGGCGGCATCGTCCAGCGCGCGCCGGCTGCCCAGCCCGGTCAGGCCATCGGTGTTGACCATCCAGCGCAGGTGCTCTTCCATCTCGGCGCGGCGCCGCCATTGGCGCGACAGCAATACCGAGAGCGCGATGATCGCGGCGTCCAGGGCGATGATCAGCGTCCCGAACAGCCACGCGCGCCGGTACCAGGGCGCCAGCACGTCGTGGGTGGCGCGTCCCACCACGACCAGCAGCGGAAAGCCCGGAATGCGCCTGAAACTGTAGAGCCGCTGAACCCCGTCGACTGCCGCGACGCCGATAAACGTACCTTGCGTGCCTTGCAGCAGCGGTGCAAATGACGGGCTGCCGGAGATGTCGCGCCCGATCGATTCGGCTTGATAGGGCCGCCGCATGATGATGGTGCCGTCCGTGCGCAGCAGCGTCAGGGTGCCGCCCGCGCCAAGGCTTACGCCATCGAACAGCTTGCGGAAGTAGTTCAGGCGCAAGGTGCCGACCACGATGCCGGCAAAGCTGCCGTCCGGCGCGGAGAGCCGCCGGCTGATGCCGATGGACTGGTTCTCCGGCGTCAGGCGCGGCTGGAACGGCCGGCTCAGGAACAAGCCGCCGTGATCGCCGCCGCGGTGGGCCTGGAAGTAGTCGCGGTCAGAGACGTTGACCGGGCGCGGCGGCCACTGGTGCGAGTCGAACACCAGCGTGCCGTTGGCGTCGGTGACCAGCAGCGAGCCCATGTCTTCGGCATTGATCGAGCGGTCGAACAGCAGCCGCTGGCGCAGCGCCGGCGGCTGCGCCAGCAGGGCGGGATCGTGCATGGCTTCCACCACGCCCCCGATCGCCAGCTCGTGGATCTGCAGGTTGCGCGTGATGCTGCGTTCCAGCGTCAGCGCCAGGTTGGCCGAGGCCTCGCCGGCATTGTCCAGCACATCCCTGCGCATTTGCACCAGGGCGAGCGCGCCAAGGGCCGTGATCATGCAGACCAGGATAACGCTGGCGGCCACGATCAGGGAGGCCGGGCGGGAAATGGCCTTTCGAGCCGGAAAGTGAGGTATTTGGCGCACGAAGAAGAGCTGTTCTGCTTTTATGCGGCCATTGTAGTACCTGGCCGCAGCCTGGCTCAGTGCCTTGTGCGCCAGCGCAACGGCCCGGCGCTTGCGGACCGGCCCTGCCTGGCCAGGGCATGCGCGGTGTGTGCCCCTGCGCGCGTCCGGCACTACGCTGCACGCACAGTTCTTCCCTACACTTGAGCATGGCGGGTTGCCGCCGCTGAAGGGAAGAACGCATGCAGCCAGAGCCTGCACAACCCAAGCCCGTGGCGCTCGCCCTGCAGGGCGGCGGCATGCATGGCGCCTTTACCTGGGGCGTGCTCGACCGTCTGCTGGAGGACGGCAGGCTGGCGATCGAAGGTGTCAGCGCCACCAGCGCCGGGGCCATGAACGGCACGGTGCTGGCCTACGGGCTGCTGCAGGGCGGCAGTGACGGCGCACGCCTGGCCTTGCACGATTTCTGGGAAGCGATCGCGCACTCGGCGCAGCGCTACAACCCGTTCCGGTGGCTGCCGTGGTTCAAGAGCAGCCATACGCTGGGCCTGAACCATTCCCCGATGTATGCGATGGCCGACATTGCGCTGCGCCTGCTGTCGCCGTACCAGTTCAATCCCAACAACCTCAATCCGCTGCGCGACGTGCTCGGCAGCCAGGTCGACTTTGCGGCACTGCGCGAGCATTGCCCGATCCGGCTGTACCTGTGTGCGACCAATATCGAGACCAGCCGGATACGCATCTTCCCGCCCGAGGAGCTCAGCATCGACGCCGTGCTGGCCTCGGCCTGCGTGCCCACGCTGTTCCAGGCGGTCAGCATCGACGGCCAGCACTACTGGGATGGCGGCTATGTCGGCAACCCGGCGATTTTTCCGCTGATCTATCACTGCCAGACGCACGATGTCGTGATCGTCCATATCAACCCGATCGTGCGCCACGGCGTGCCGACCACGGCCGCGGATATCCTGAACCGCGTCAATGAGGTCAGCTTCAATTCGTCGCTGATGCGCGAGATGCGCGCGATTGCCTTCGTCACGTCGCTGATCCAGCAGGGCAAGGTCGACGGCACGGAGATGAAGGAGATGTGGATCCACTCGATCCGCTCGGACCAGACCATGGCCGCGCTGGGGGTCTCCACCAAGTACAACGCCGACTGGGCATTCCTGTGCTCGCTGCGCGACAAGGGCCGGGCAGAGGCGAGCCGGTGGCTGGAGCAGCACTACGACAGCGTGGGCCGGCGCTCCAGCATCGATATCAGCGGAGAGTTCCTGTAGGCCGGCCCGGCTGCGCCAGCCGCCACGTCAGGTTGGCGCGTGCCTGCGCCTCGTAGCGCGCCTGGAACAGGTCGGTGGTGTAGATGCGTGGGCTGGCCAGCAGCGCACTCAGGAAGGCGCGCTCGGCAGCGTCATAGGCGGCGTCGTCCAGGTCGGTGCGTTCGGCCCGCAGGTGGTCGCCATTTTCCTGGAAGCGCGCGCGGCTGCAGCCCAGCGCCGCCAGGTCGATATCGGCGGTGAAGCGGCCGGCCAGGCTTGCCGGCACTTCGGCATGCGTGGTTTCCAGGATAAGGGCGGCCACGCGCGCGGCGGCGGCGATGGTGCCGCCCGACCAATGGCGCAACCATTCGGCGCTGCGTTGCTCGTTGTCCGTGGCACCGGGCACGTAGATCACGTCGTGGCACCAGAGCGCCAGTTCCACCTCGTCGGTATCCGGGATCGCGCTGCGCGCCCAGTCCAGGTCGTGCAGGCAGCGGCGGACATGGTCGAGGGTGTGGTAGTGCCGCGTCGGTTCACCGTAGCAACGGGCGAGATCGGTGAAGACGTCGGCCGCGCGCGTGCCGCCCGCACGAGTCCACAGGGCGACAAAGCGGTCTTGCAGGGGGAGGCCTGGCGTCGGGGTCATGCGTGTGGGCGCTCCGGGGTGGTGTGGTCGGCGGCCAGCGCTGCAAGCAGCGCCTGGGCCTCCTGCCAGTCCGCAGTATCGGTGCCCTCGCTGAAGCTGCCGTGGATCCGCGCCAGCACTTCGCGCGCCGCGTCGCCCTTGCCTTGTTGCCGCCACAGCCGGGCCAGGCCCAGGGTGGCCCGCAGTTCCAGCGGCTTTGCACCTTGTTCGTGGGCGACCGTGATGGCCCGCTGGAAGCAGGCTTCGGCTTCCTCCTGCGCGGCCGGCGATGCAGGGCGCTCTGCCGACAGCTGCAGCAGCATCTCGGCGCGTAGCCGGTACACGGTTGCCTCATCGAGCCGCTCTCCGGTCTCTTCCACCAGTGCCTGTGCCTGCGTGAGCAAGTCCAGCGCGGCGGTGGTCTGGCCCGCCTTGCCACAGGCATCGGCAACCGAGGCCAGCATATTCGGCATACCCAGTTTGCCACCGGTGGCCTCATAGGCGGCTACGCCCCGGCGCATCAGTGCAAGGCCCTCCTGGTGGCTGCCCAGTTCCGCCAGCGCCCAGCCCTGCAGGACCGTGCCCCATGCCAGGTAGATCGGAAACCCCTGCTCGCCCGAAATGGCGATGGCGGCTTCGGCGTACTCCCGTGTCAGCCGGGCCTCGTGCCGGCACTGATGCTGTTCCGCGGCAAACACCAGGCACAGCGCAAGGTTGTATGCATCCGGCCGGGCGCGGGCCATGGCCAGCGCCTCCTTGCAGCGCGCCAGTGCCTGGTCCGCCAACCCCTGGTACCACAGGAGCCAGCCCAGTGTACCGGTGGCATGGACGGCCGGGTCGCGCCCGTAGCCCGTCAGGAAGTCGTACGCCGGCTGTTCAGGGTGCGGCACGGCGAGCACCGCCTCCACATGCTTGCGCGCGGCGTCCAGCATGCCAAGGCGGAACAGCGTGGCGCCCATCGCGCGATGGCCCTCCGCCAGTTGCTTGGGTTTCTGTGACTGCATGGCCAGCGCAAGCAGCCGCTTGGCCAAAGGCAGCGAGACCTCGTATTGCGCGCGCAGCTGATAGAACGCCCACAGCCCCAGTTGTGCCGAGAACACATAGGGCGTCTGCTGGCCCTGCTCGCACAAGGCCAGCGCGCGCCGGTAATTGACCTCCACTTCGGGCGATGCCTGGCCCCGGGCCGCAAACAGGGCGGGCCCGAGCGCAAGCAGCAGCTTCAGCTCCTGGCGCGCGCGTTCGGGACTGTCGGGTTGCCGCTTGAGCAGGTCGATGGCGGTGCTCAGGTGCCGGATCGCTTCGGCCTGCGCGGAGCGCAGCAGTGCCTGCTGGCCGGCGCAGTGCAGGTACTCGACTGCTTTCGGGATGTTGCCGCTGAGGCTGTAGTGGTGCGCCAGTTCGCTGCAGTAGTCCTTGAGCCGCCCATGGAAGAGCGCCTCGATGGCCTGGGCGGAGCTTTCATGCAATGCGCTGCGCCGCTCGGTGAGCAGCGAGCTGCCGGCCACCTCCTGGGTCAGCGCGTGCTTGAAGGCGTACTCGACTTCAGGGAATGCCGGACGTTCGTAGACGAAATCCGCAGCCTGCAGGTCGGCCAGCAGCGGATGCAAGCGGTCTTCCGGCAAGCCGGTCACGCGCAGGACCAGGCTCAGCGGGAACTCCTTGCCGATCACGGCCAGCGTCTGCAACAGCTCCTTCTGGGCCAGCGGCAGCCGATCGATACGGGCGGCCAGCACGCCTTGCACGGTGGTGGGGATATGGAGCAGGGCCGGCGCGGTTTCGATGCGGTAGCAGCCGGGCTGGCCGAGCAGCGCGCCTTCCTCGGCCAGGGTCTGGACCACTTCCTCCATGAAGAAGGGATTGCCTTCGGTCTTGTCGAGAATCAGCCGCTTCAGCGGCACCAGGCTACGGTCGTCTCCGAGCAGCGCGGTCAGCAGTTCCTGCGCCTCCGCCTGCCCTAGCGGCTGCAACTGCAGCTGCGAATAATGCCCGTCCGCATTCCAGTGATGGCTGTACTCCGGCCGGTAGTTCACCAGCAGCAGGATCGGCGCGCCGGGTACATGCTCGATCAGCATATTGAGGAACGCCTCGGTCTCACCGTCCAGCCATTGCAGGTCTTCGAAAATGACTTCCAGTGGCTGGTTGAGGCTTTCCCGGACCAGCAGCCGCGCAATCGCGTCGAAGGTACGCTGGCGCCGGATGGTCGGGTCCATGGTCGGCAACGGCGAGTCGGGCTCGATTGTGCCCAGCAGGTAGAGCAGGTAGGGCAGGTGCTCTTCCAGCGAACGGTCCAGCGTCAGCAGCCTGCCGGTCACCTTTTCGCGGCAGCTGCGGTCGCCGTCCTGCGCCGTGATCTGGAAATAGCTCTTCAGCATCTCGATCAGCGGCAGGTAGGCAAAAGCCTTGCCGTGCGAGACCGAAAAGGTCTCCAGCGCCAGGCAGCCCTGTTGCGACCTGACTTTGAATTCATGGAACAGCCGGGACTTGCCGACCCCTGCTTCGCCGACCACTGCGACAATGCGCCCGTGCCCCGCCTTGGCCTGCCCCAGCGCCGCGTGCAAGTGCGCCAGCTCATCCTGGCGCCCGACAAACCTGGCCAGGCCGCGGTGCGCCGCCACCTGCAGGCGCGTGCGCAAGGCCCCCAGGCCAACCACCTCATACACCGCGAGCGGGTCGCGCACGCCCTTGACATGGGTGGTCCCCAGCGCCGTGAATTCGAAATAGCCTTCGGTGAGCCTGTGGGTCGATTCGCTGACCAGGATCGACGCCGGCGTGGCAATCCCCTCCATGCGCGAAGCGATATGGATGGTGTGCCCGACCGGATCGTAGTCGGTGTGCAGGTCATCCTTGCGGATCGAGCGCACCACGACTTCGCCGGTGTGGATGCCAATGCGGATCTGCAGCGGAATGCCTTGCTCCAGCCGCACCCGGTCGCTGTGGCGATGCATGGCATCCTGCATGCGCAGCGCCGCGTACAGCGCGCGCAAGGCATGGTCCTCGTGGGCAATCGGGGCGCCGAACAGCGCCAGGATGCCATCGCCGAGGAACTTGGCCACATAGCCCTCATAGTGGTGGACGGCTTCCATCATCAGCGTCACCACGGGGTCGATCAGCCGGCGCGTGTCTTCGGGGTCCAGGTCCTGCGTCAGCGCGGTCGAGCCCGCCATGTCGGCAAACAGCGCGGTGATGGTCTTGCGCTCGCCGGCAGTCTCGCCCCTGGCCTCCATCGCCGCCTGCTCGGCGAGGATGCGCCCGGCAAGGTGGGGCGGCGTGTAGAGGACCGGGGCCGTGGCCGCAGGTGAAGGCGGCACTGGCGTGGAAACGGCGCTGGCAGGGGCGTCGGACAGTGCAAAGCCGCAAGCGCGGCAGAACTTCGCAGCTGCAGTGGCTTCTTCGCCACACTGAGGGCACGCTCGGCCAAGCCTTGCCCCGCATGCCTCACAGAAGTTGGCTCCCGCAAGGTTCGCGAAACCGCAACTGGTGCAGCGCATTTCGCCTCCTGGCCGTCGTTGGTCGCTTGGACGGTACTCAAGACTATTAGAGATGGGATCGGCGGGTATGGCAAGGCAGTGCTGCCTGATGACAGTGAGTCCAGACGGCTCGGGCCAAGTGACTGAACTTGTGCCGGCTCAGAGTGTACGCATAGTGCTGCGCAGAGGGAAAGTGCCCGCGGCGCGGCCGCCTATTCCGCGCGCTCGTCCCTGACCTGCACCTTGCCGCCCTCCACCCGGACCGGAAATGTTGCCACCGGTTCGTAGGCGGGCGGGGACAGCGCCTCGCCGGTCAGCAGGGAAAAGTGCGAGCCGTGGCGCGGGCAGACCACTTCCTGTCCCTCCACGTCGCCGCCGCAAAGCGGCTCGGCCTCGTGCGAGCAGAGGTCCTCGATGGCGTAATAATTGCCACCCACATTGAATACCGCGACCTGTATGCCATCGACATCGACGCTGCGGCAAGTGCCGGGCGCGAACTCGTCGGCCCTGGCGACATCGATCCACTCGCTCATCTCAGATCAGCCCCAGTTCCAGGCGTGCCGCCTCGCTCATTCTTTCCTTCGACCAGGGCGGGTCCCACACCAGTTCAACCTCGACTTCGTTCACCCCGCTGGCTTCCATCACGGCGCCCTCCACCACGCCGGGGAAGGCCTGCGCCACCGGGCAGCCCGGTGCGGTCAGCGTCATGCGGATGCCAACCTTGCCGCTGGCTTCGTCCGCCGATAACTGGTAGATCAGGCCAAGGTCGTAGATATTGACCGGGATCTCGGGGTCGTACACGGTGCGCAAGGCCGCTATCACCCGCCCCTCGAGGCTGTCCGGCTCAGCCTCGGAGCTGTCTTCGTGTTCCCTGGCCTTGTGCAGCCAATCGATCATGCTCATGGTCTTACTCCGTTGAGACCGGCCTGGCGCTGTTCTCCAAAGCGGCTTGCATGGTATGCCAGGCCAGGGTGGCGCACTTCACGCGTGCCGGGAACTCGCGCACGCCGGCCAGGACCTCCAGCTTTCCCATCGGCACCTCGGCCTGCCCCGGCGCTCCGGTGACCAGCGCGTGGAAGCCGCAGAACAAGGCCCGCGCCTGTGCCTCGGTCTTGCCCTTGAGCGCTTCTGTCATCAGCGAGGCTGAGGCGGTGGAGATGGCGCAGCCCGAGCCCTCGAAGCTGGCGTCCTCGATCACCCCATCGCTGATTCTCAGGTACAGCCTCAGCCGGTCGCCGCACAGCGGGTTGAAGCCCTCGGCGCTGCGGTTCGCTGCCGCCAGCCGCCCGAAATTGCGCGGCGAGCGGCTGTGGTCGACGATCACTTCCTGGTAGAGGTTGCGCAGGTCAGACATCAGGCGAATACCTCCTGTGCCGCGCGCACGGCGGCAAACAGTGCATCCACTTCTTCACGCGTGTTGTACAACGCGAAGGAAGCGCGCACCGTGGCAGGCACGCCGAAGCGCTCCATCACCGGCATGGCGCAATGGTGGCCCGCACGGACCGCCACGCCGTGCTGATCGAGGATGGTGCCTGCATCGTGGGGATGGATACCGTCCAGGGTGAACGAGAGGATGCTCGCCCTGTCGGCAGCCGTGCCGATCATGCGCAGGCCGGCGATCCTCGCGGCCTGCGCGCTGGCGTAGGCGAGCAGCGCGTGCTCGTGGGCGGCAATGGCATCCAGGCCGACCGCGCGCACGTACCCGATCGCGGCGCCAAGGGCGATGACGCCGGCGATATTAGGGGTGCCGGCCTCGAACTTGTAGGGAAGCGCGTTGTAGGTGGTCTTGCGGAACGTGACCTCGCGAATCATGTCCCCGCCGCCCTGGTAAGGCGGCATGGCATCGAGCAGCGCGGCCTTGCCGTAGAGCACGCCGACGCCGGTGGGGCCGTATAGCTTGTGCCCGGAGAACGCGTAGAAATCGCAATCGAGGGCCTGTACGTCGACCTTGAGGTGCGGCACTGCCTGGGCGCCGTCGATCAGCACCGGGATGTCCTGGGCATGCGCCAGATCGATGATGTGTCGCACCGGGTTGACCGTGCCAAGCGCGTTGGAGAGGTGCGTCAGCGCGACCAGCCTGGTGCGGGGGCCGAGCAATCGCGCGAACTGTTCCAGCATCAGCTCGCCGGCATCGTTGATCGGCGCCACCTGCAGCAAGGCGCCGGTGCGCTGGCAGGCCAGTTGCCACGGCACGATATTGGAGTGGTGCTCCATCGCGCTGATCAGGATCTCGTCGCCCGGGCGCAGGCGCTGGCCGAAGCTTGCCGCCACCAGGTTGATCGCCTCGGTGGTGCCGCGCACGAACACGATTTCCTCGCGCCCGGCCGCGTTGATCAAGTCTCGCACTGCGTCGCGCGCGGCCTCGTAGGCATCGGTGGCGCGCTGGCTCAGGGTATGCACGCCGCGGTGGATATTGGCGTTGAGCGCGCCATAGTAGCGCGCTTCGGCATCGATCACGCTTTGCGGCTTTTGGGTGGTGGCGGCGTTGTCCAGATAGACCAGCGGCTTGCCGTTGACGGTCTGGCGCAGGATCGGGAAATCCTGCCGCAGCCGCTCTACCTCCAGGCTGGCGACCGGCAAGGCGTGCTCCACTGCCATCGACTCATGCGCTGCCGTGTTCATGGCACCTCCTTCACGGGTGCCGGCAGCCGGCCGCGCAGGAGCGTTTCCAGCCGCGTGCGCAATGGGGCCGGGCCGAGCCGTCTGACTACCTCTTCGGCGAAGGCAAAGGTCAGCAGCGCACGCGCCGCGGCATCGTCCATCCCGCGCGAGCGCAGGTAGTAGATCTGCTCGGGATCGAGCTGGCCTACGGTGGCGCCGTGGCTGCACTTGACGTCGTCGGCATAGATCTCCAGTTGCGGCTTGGTGTCGACCTCGGCGTTGTCGGACAGCAGCAGGTTGCGGTTGGACTGATGCGCGTCGCTGTGCTGGGCATCGGCATGCACCACCACCTTGCCATTGAAGACGGCGCGCGCGGCGCCCGCGAGCACGCCTTTATAGAACTCGCGACTCTTGCTGTGCGGGCTGGCGTGGTCGATGCGGGTGTGGTGGTCGATATGCTGTCGCCCGCCGCTCATGTACAGCCCGTCCAGCGAGCACTCCGTATGCTCGGCATTCAGCCCGACTTCGATGTCGACCCGCGCCAGGGCGCCGCCCAGGGCAAAGGAGCTGGACGCGCAGCGGCTGCCACGCTGTTGGTCCAGCTTCACGCCGGCGACATGGAAGGCCTTGAGGCTCTCCTGCTGCAGCTTGTGATGTTCGACCTGCGCATCGCGCTCGGCAACGATGTCAGTGATGGTATTGGTGCAATAGCCCAGGCCATCCAGGCCCGCGTGGTGCTCCACGATGCAGACCTGGCTGCCGGCTTGCGCCACCACGAGGTTGCGCGCATGGGTTGCCAGCTCGCCAGCCGTGGCGAGGAACAGCAAGTGGATCGGCTGTTCGGAGACGGTTCCGGCCGCCAGGCGGATATAGGCACCGTCGGTCATGAACGCCATGTTCAAGGCGGCAAAGCCGGACGCAAAACCGGACGGGTAGTCGCTTGCGCGACGCGTGAGCAGCGCTTCCAGGCAGTCTGGTGCGCGCTCCAGCGTGGCGGCCAGGCTGGCGAGCTCCATGCCCGCAGGCAGGGCGTCGACGCGCGACCATTGCGGCTGGTGCGCGCCATTGACGAATACCAGCAGATGCGCGCCGGCTAGGGCAAGCGCCTCGATCTGTGCTGCCACCGCAGGGTCCAGGCCGGCGCCGGCCTGCGGCAGTGCCACGGCAAAGCGGCTTCTCTCGAGTGCGGCCACGCTGGTGTACTTCCAGTCCTCCTGGCGCAGCGTGGGGAACCCGGCCTGGGCGAAATGATCCAGCGCCTGCCGGCGCGCGTGCGCAAGCCAGCCCAGGTGGTGGCCGGGCAACGCGGCCTCGACGCGGGCGAACTCGGCGAGATAGTGCTCCAGTCCGCTTGCGCTCATGTTGAAGACTCCATCCCGGCATAGCCGTGCCGCTCCAGCTCGCGCGCCAGCTCGGGCCCGCCGGACCTGGCGATGCGGCCTTGCGCCAGCACGTGAACCTGATCCGGCACGATGTAGTCGAGCAGGCGCTGGTAGTGCGTGACCAGCACAATCGCGCGTTGCGGGCTGCGCATGGCCTCGATGCCCCTGGCGACGATCTTGAGTGCGTCGATGTCGAGGCCAGAGTCAGTCTCATCGAGAATGGCGAGCCGCGGCTCCAGCACCGCCATCTGCAGGATCTCGTTGCGCTTCTTCTCGCCGCCGGAGAAGCCCTCGTTCACCGATCGGTAAAGCAGGTCCTGGTCCATTTCCATGAGGCGGAGCTTGTCTTTGACCAGGGCGAGAAAATCCATGGCGTCCAGCTCTGGCTGACCGCGGTGCTTGCGGATCGCGTTGAGCCCCGCCTTGAGCAGGTAGATATTGGAGACGCCGGGGATTTCCACCGGATACTGGAAGGCGAGGAAGATGCCCGCGCGGGCGCGCTCTTCCGGCGGCATGCCAAGCAGGCTGGTGCCGTCATAGATGACTTGGCCCTCTGTCACGGTAAAGCGGTCGCGCCCGGCCAGTACGTGGGCCAGGGTGCTCTTGCCCGAACCGTTGGGGCCCATGATGGCGTGCACCTCGCCGGCCTTCACGCCGAGGTCGATGCCGTGCAGGATGGGCTTGTCGTCTACGCTGACATGCAGCTTGCGAATCTCAAGCATGGCTGGCTTCTTTCATCCGATGCGGCCCGCGGCGCGCGCCGTGCGCGCCACCCTTACCCGATGCTGCCTTCCAGGCTCACGCCCAGCAGCTTCTGGGCTTCCACCGCGAATTCCATCGGCAGCTCCTTGAATACTTCCTTGCAAAAGCCGTTCACGATCATCGAAACGGCATCCTCTGCGCTGACCCCGCGGCTCTGGCAATAGAACAACTGGTCCTCGCCGATGCGCGAGGTGGAGGCCTCGTGCTCGACCTGGCCGGTGGCGTTCTTTACCTCGATATAAGGGAAGGTGTGGGCGGCGCATTTGTCGCCCAGCAGCAGCGAATCGCACTGCGAGTAGTTGCGCGCGCCGACCGCGCTGCGGGCAACCTTCACCAGCCCGCGGTAGGCATTCTGGCCGTGCCCGGCCGAGATGCCCTTGGAAAGGATGGTGCTCCTGGTGTTTTTGCCGAGGTGCGTCATCTTGGTCCCGGTGTCGGCCTGCTGGTAGTGGTTGGTCAGTGCGACGGAATAGAACTCGCCGACCGAGTCGTCACCCTGCAGGATCACGCTCGGATACTTCCAGGTGATGGCGGAGCCGGTCTCTACCTGGGTCCATGAAATCTTCGAGCGCGCGCCGCGGCAGTCACCGCGCTTGGTGACGAAGTTGTAGATGCCGCCCTTGCCGTCCTTATCGCCCGGATACCAGTTCTGCACGGTCGCGTACTTGATCTGTGCGTCTTCCAGCGCGATCAGCTCCACCACCGCGGCATGCAGCTGGTTCTCGTCGCGCATCGGCGCGGTGCAACCTTCCAGGTAGCTGACGTAAGCGCCCTGGTCGGCGATGATCAGGGTGCGTTCGAACTGGCCGGTGTTGCGGGCATTGATGCGGAAGTAGGTCGACAGCTCCATCGGGCAGCGTACCCCGGGTGGGATATAGCAGAACGAGCCGTCGCTGAACACGGCGGAGTTGAGCGTGGCGAAAAAGTTGTCGGTATAGGGCACAACCGAGCCGAGATACTGCTGCACCAGCGCCGGATGCTCGCGCACCGCCTCGGAAAAAGAGCAGAAGATGATGCCGAGTTCGCCCAGTTTCTGCTTGAAGGTGGTGGCCACCGAGACGCTGTCGAATACCGCATCCACCGCCACGCCTGCCAGCAGCTCACGCTCGTGCAGCGGCACGCCCAGCTTTTCGTAGGTGCGCAGCAACTCCGGATCGACCTCGTCCAGCGTCTTCGGTCCGGCCTTCTGGGAGCGCGGCGCCGCATAATAGGCGATCGCCTGGTAGTCGATGGGCGGGTGCCTGACCGTCGCCCAGTGCGGCTCGGACATCGTCAGCCAGTGGCGGAAGGCCTTGAGACGCCACTCCCGCATGAATTCCGGCTCGCCCTTGATGGCCGAGATCATGCGGATCACGTCCTCATTCAGCCCGCACGGTACCGTGTCCGTCTCCACGGGCGTGTAGAAGCCATGCTTATAGCCTTGGCTGATCAGTTCGTCGAGCTTGCGTGCCGGGGTTGCCATGTTCTGCCTTCGCTTGCCACTGTCACCTGAATCACCGGATGTCAGCTTGCGGCCCGTTGGTGCGTCGGGCGTGCAAGGCGCCGATATCCACCGGGTGCAATACCGGTTGCGCCATATCTGCCAGCGTCACGCGATTCAGTGCGCTAAAGATGACTCGATTGATCGATTGCCAGTTGGCGCGGATGGCGCACAGGCCTTCCTGCGCACACAGGCCGGCAGCGACACTGCACTCGGTCATGCCGGCCGGGCCTTCCATGGCGTCAATCACCTGTGCGATCGAGATCTGTTCCGGCGGCCGCGCCAGCAGATAGCCGCCATTGGCGCCGCGCAATGACTCCAGCAAGTGGTGTCTTGCCAGCAACTTCAGAATCTTGCTTGCCGTCGGAACCGTCACGCCGATCGCGGCGGCGACTTCGGAGGCACTGTAGATTCGGCCCGGGTTTCGCGCCAGGTGCGTCATGATCACCGTGCCATAGTCGGTCAGCTTGCTGAGTCTGAGCATTGTCGCCACCAGTATTTGTTAATTAGAACCAATCCGGTCCTCATTTGTTCCGGCGAATCCGCTGACACAAGGTCGCAGTCAACGGTGTATAGATGATTATCGGCGCCAGCGGGGAGGACTCAGGCATGGTCAACCAACCCATTACCGTCATCACCGGCGCGAGCCGCGGCCTGGGCCGCGCAGCAGCGCGCCGTCTGGCCACCGTTGAAGGCCATCTGGTCGTTGCCACGGCGCGCCAGCCAACGGACCTCGCGGCGCTTGAGACAGAGCTGCGGCTTGCGGGGCATCCGATTGCATGCCGTCCCCTTGACGTCACGGAGGAAGGCTCGGCGGCCGCGCTGGCCAGCTGGCTGACCGAACGCTTCGGTCGCGTGGATGTGCTGGTCAACAACGCTGGTGTTTCACTCGATCACTACAGCACCAGCCTGCTCGAACTTCCGCTCGAGATCCTGCACCGCACCCTGGAAACCAATCTGTTCGGCGTGCTGCGGACTACCCAGGCGTTGGCGCCGCTGCTGCGCGCCAGCGGCGCCGGCCGGGTGGTCAACCTGGCTTCGGGCATGGGACAGCTGGCGGAGATGGGCAGCGGCGTGCCAGCCTACCGAATCTCGAAAACGGCGCTGAATGCCGTCACGCGCATCCTGGCCGCCGAGATGGCCGATAGCGGCGTCAAGGTCAACTCGGTGTGCCCCGGCTGGTGTCGCACCGACCTGGGCGGCCCCGATGCGCCGCGCTCACCGGAGCAGGGCATCGACACTGTGATCTGGCTGGCAACGCTGCCCGACGATGGCCCCACCGGTGGCTTCTTCCGCGATCGCCAGCCGATTCCGTGGTAGCCCCGGCGGGTTGGCGGCAGCCGCGTCGAAGGCGTCGTGCATCAAGTCGCGCGCGTGGACGTCTATCTGCCGAAGACTGGCGCCGGCCCACTGACGACCGGGCTGTGACGCGCTCGGGCATGCGCCGCGGGCGGCTGTCCGCACATACCCTCGGTTGACGGGATAATTTATGTGCGTAAAATATAATTCACAACCATGAATAATGGCAGGTGCCAGCCAGGCGCTGGCCATGCCGGCGCAGGCTTTCTGCCACCGCCGTCCAGGAGACAACCCCGATGAAACCGAACTCGCGCCGCCGCCTGATGCTGTGCGCCGCCATGCTGGGCGCGATGCCCGCGCTGGCCTGGAGTGACACCTATCCCAGCAAGCCGATCCGCATGGTGGTGCCGTTTGCGCCAGGCGGGGCCACCGATGTGGTGGCGCGGCTGATTTCGCAGAAGCTGGGCGAAGCGCTCAAGCAGTCCGTGGTGGTGGAAAACCGCCCCGGCGCCAATGGCATCATCGGCACGGACATCGTGGCGCGCGCGGCGCCGGACGGCTACACGCTGCTGCTGAACAGCGCCGGCGCGCAGACCCTCAGCCCGGTGCTGTACAAGGCGGGCTATGAGCCGCTGAAGAGCTTTGCGCCGGTCTCGCAGATCAGCAATATCGGCTTCGTGATGGTGGTCCACCCGTCGGTGCCGGCCAAGACCGTGCAGGAGTTCGTGGCGCTGGCCAAGTCGAAGACGAAGCCGCTGAGCCTGTCGGCCGGCAGCAGCATGATCGAGCTGATCGGCGCCACCTTCAAGTCCGCGGCGGGCACGCCGGACGTTGTCAGCGTGTCTTACCGCGGCACCGGGCCGCAGATGCAGGCGGTGGTGGCGGGCGAGGTCGACATGACCATCGACCCGTTCAACGGCATGGCGATGATCAAGGCCGGCAAGCTGCGCCCGCTGGCGGTGTTCGCATCCAAGCGCTCGCCGGCGCTGCCGGATGTGCCGACCATGCATGAGGCCGGCTATGACGGCATGGCCTTCAATTCCTGGGCAGGCCTGCTGGCCCCGGCCGGCACGCCCAGGGAGATCGTCACGCGGCTGAACCAGGAAGTGAACCGCATCCTGGCGCAGCCCGAGATCAAGCAGCGCCTGGCAGCGATCGACTATGAGGTGGTGGGTGGCACGCCGGAGCAGTTCGCCGCGACCATTGCCGAGGATGCCGCGCGGTGGGTCAAGATCGTCAAGGATACGAACTACAAGGCGGGGTCGTGAGGGCTCAGGCTGGTGCAGCCGTCGCCTGCCGCACCAGCCAGCTGCGGAACGCGCGCGCCGCGGCCGGTTCCATCCGGTCGCGCGGCCACACCGCGTAGTAGCCGCCGCCCAGGCTGGCGCTGGCCTCGCTGGCGCGCACCAGCAGGCCTTCGCGCAGGCAGGCGTCGATCATATGGCGCCAGCCCAGCACAATGCCCTGGCCTTCCATGGCCAGCTGCAGCAGGATCGGGTACTGGTTGGAGGTCAGCACGTTGCGCGGCGTGGCGTCAGGCAGGCCGTGGTGGGCCAGCCAGGTCCGCCAGGACATCCACTGGCGCTGGCCGTCGTCGATCGTCAGCAGCGTTTCGTTGACCAGCGCAGACGGCGCCAGCGTGCGCCCGTTCAGATAACCGGGTGCACATACCGGGAACACCTCTTCGCCATACAGCCGTCGCGCCGCCAGCCCGGGCGGCGGGCCTTCACGCAGGTAGTACATGCCGATATCGAACTCCGCCGGCGACAGCGACGCCAGGCTGTCGTTGACGGTCAGGCGCAGCTGGATCTCGGGGTGCGCCTCGCGGAACGAAGCCAGCCGCGGCGTCAGCCACAGCACCGCCACGCCGGTGGAGCTGGCCACCGTCAACGCGCTATGGCTGCGCACCTTCATCACGTCTTCGGTGGCCTCGGCGCAGCCCACCAGCAGCCGCTGCACCACCTCGGCATAGCGCTGGCCGCTGACGGTCAGGCGCAGCGCGCGCGGTTCGCGGATAAAGAGCTTGCGCCCGAGAAAGCGTTCAAGCTGGGCCACCTGGCGGCTGATCGCGCTTTGCGTCAGGTGCAGCTCGGCCGCGGCGCGGGTGAAGCTGCCGTGCCGCATGGCGGCTTCAAAGGCGACCAGGTTGGGCAGGGGCGGGAGCGGGGAAATGCGCATGGGGGCTTCTGGTCGGAGATGCCTCCATGATAGACCGCAGGCGCAGGCCAGCGGGCAGGGGCGCCGCCCGGATCGTCCGGGCGGCGGCATGCCGGATCAGCCGGCGCGGCGATGGATGCGGCCGGCCTGCATCACCACGCTCAGGCGCTCGCCCTGGCCTGCGATCAGGCCGATATCGGCCAGGGGGTTGCCGTCGACCAGCAGCAGGTCGGCCAGCGCGCCGGCGCGCACGGTGCCGAGTTCGCCTTCGCGCTGCAGGATGGCGGCGGCGATCGAGGTGGCCGAGCGGATTGCTTCCAGGTTGCCGAGCAGCTCGGCGCGGATGCGGAACTCTTCGGACTGGTGGTCGTGCATCTCGCCCAGCAGGTCCGAGCCATAGCCCATCGGCACGCCGGCATCGCCATAGATGCGCAGCGAGTCGCGGCCGGCCTGGCGCACGGTCTCGATCTTGGCTACCGAGTCGGGCGGCAGGCCCAGGCGGGCGCCGTCGCGCGCAAGCGCGTCGTAGGTGACCAGTGTCGGCACGACAAAGGCGCCGTGCTTGCGCATCTCGTCGGCGGCAGCACGGTCGACCAGGTTGCCGTGCTCGATGGTGCGTACGCCGCAGCGCACCGCGCGCGTGATGGCGCGGCCGGTGTAGGCGTGGGCCATCACATAGGTCTGCGCGGCTTCGGCTTCGGCCACGATCGCGCGGATCTCCTCTTCGCTGTACTGGGTGTTGCCGATCGGGTCGGTGGGCGAGGCCACGCCGCCCGAGGCCATGATCTTGATCTGGTTGGCGCCCTTCTGGATTTCTTCGCGCACGGCCAGCCGCACCGCGTCGACGCCATCCACCACGCGCGCGATGGCGCCGGCGCGGAAGGCGCACGAACAGGGCTCCAGCACATCCGAGCGCGGACGGAAATCACCATGGCCGCCGGTCTGCGACAGCGCCTTGCCCGACGCAAAGATGCGCGGGCCCGGCACCAGCCCGGTGGCAACCGCCTGCGACAGGCCCCAGTCGGCGCCGCCGGCATCGCGCACGGTGGTGAAGCCGCGCTCCAGCATGCGCTGCATGATCGGCAGCGCGCGGATCGCCACCAGCACATTGGGCTGCACCGCGTTCAGGCCGAGATTGGCCAGCGAGGCCAGCACATGCACGTGGCAGTCGATCAGGCCAGGCATCACGGTCTTGCCGCGCGCGTCAATGCGCTGTGCGTTGGGGGCGTCGACGGCCGGGCCGACCGCGGCAATCCGGTCGCCTTCGACCAGGACGTCGTGGCCGCGCAGCAGCTCGCCCGTGCCGGGTTCGAGCACATCGCCGCCGTGGAAAAGGATCTGGGAACTCTGGGACATGTCAGCGTTGTTGCAGGTAGGAAGGTTCGCGCACGAAGCGGGTGCCGGCCAGGCTGATGGCGGCGGCAATCATCACGTAGATGGCCGGGGCCATGCTGCTGCCCGTGGTGGCGATCAGCCAGGTGATGATGAACGAGGCAAAGCCGCCGAAGATCGTCACCGCGAAGTTGTAGGCCACCGACAGGCCGGTCGACAGCACGCGTGCCGGGAACAGCTCGGAGAAGGCCGCCAGGATCGGGCCGGTATAGGTGGCGATCAGTACGCCGAACACCAGCTGGAACACCAGCAGCGAAGCCAGGCCGGGCGTGTGGTTGATGTACGCGAACATCGGCCAGGCCAGCACCAGGATCAGCAGCGCCGAGCCGCTCAGCAGCACGCGCCGGCCGATGCGGTCTGCCAGCAGGCCCACCAGCGGCGCGAACACCATGATGGCGCTGCCGCCTGCCATGCCGGCGATAAAGCCATCGGCCTGCGGCACCTTCAGCACCTTGACGGCGTAGGTCGGCATGTAGAACAGCAGCACATAGGTGCACACCGTCCACAGGATCACCATCGAGAAGCTGGCCAGGGTTTCGCCCGGGTAGGCCTGCACGATTTCCTTGAGCGGTGAATCGGCGCGCTCGGCGTTGTCGCGGAAGGTCGGGGTTTCATCCAGGTGGTGGCGGATGTAGTAGCCCACCGGGCCGATCACGATGCCCAGCAGGAACGGCAGGCGCCAGCCCCAGCTGTTGAGCGCCTCGGTGCTCAGCGAACTGGTGACGAAGGTGCCCACCGCGGCGCCCAGCAGCACGGCCACGCCGATGCTGGCCTGGATCCAGCTGGAGTAGTAGGCACGCTGGCGCGCCGGGGCGTACTCAGTCAGGAAGGCGGTGGCGCCGCCCATCTCGCCGCCGGCGGAGAACCCCTGCATCAGGCGCGCGACCACGATCAGCAGCGGGGCGAAGATGCCGACCTGGTCATAGGTCGGCGCCATGCCGATCAGCGTGGTGCCCAGCGCCATCAGCAGGATGGTCAGCGACAGTGCTGCCTTGCGGCCGACGCGGTCGGCGTAGATGCCCAGCACGATGCCGCCCACCGGGCGCATGAAGAAGCCCACGCCGAAGGTGGCCACGGCCAGGAGCAGCGAGCTGAGGTCGTCGCCGGTGGGAAAGAACAGCCTGGCGATGATGACCGCGAAGAAGCTGTAGACGGTGAAGTCGAACCACTCCAGGCCGTTGCCGATCACCGTGGCGATGATGGCGCGGCGGCGCTGGCTGGGCTGGATGGCGGGCGCCGCAGGCGCTGCCGGGGTGTAGGGTGCGCTCGACGGCGCAGCACTGTTTGGCATCGGTCCTCCTCCTCTGTGTCAGCTGCCGGGGGCAAGGGCCGGTGTCGTCCAGAGCCGGCCTGGCAGATGATGCAGCTGATGTTAGGAGAAGGCGGGGCGCGAACGTTAGCGATATCTCCGCATGAATGCATGCGCGTGGCGCATGGGTCGGGTACGGCGCGCGCTTCTTTACGATCGGGCTGCGGCTGCGGTCGCCGGCGTTCCTGCCGCAGGTGTAGCTGCCAATATCGCATCCACTTCCCGCCGCAATGGCGGATACGCGCCCGCACGCGTCGCGGCTACCGCTGCCGCCGCCGCAGCCATGCGCGCCTGCGCGGCAAGGTCGAGGGTGGCATCGCCCAGCACAGCGGCCATCCAGCCACCCATGGCCGCGTCGCCGCAGCCCACGGTATCGACAACATCAACCCGCATCGCCGCCTGCTCGATGACGGCACCACCCTTGAGCAGGGTCATGCCGTGCGCGCCGCGCGTCAGCATCACGGTGGCATCCGGCGCCATCGCCAGTACCCGCGCCAGCGCGGCGCCGGTGTCGAGCGCCGGGAACAGCCCGGCCAGGTCTTCATCGGAAATCTTGATGTAGGTGGCCAGTCCCAGCATATGGGCCAGCACCTCCTGGTAGCCGGGCGTGCGCATCAGGTCGCGGTAGTTGGGGTCGAAGGCGATGCGCTTGCCGGCGCGCGCGGCCTGCGTGGCCTCCTCGCACAGCCGTGCCGCCAGCGGCTGGCGCACCAGGCTGATCGATCCGAAATGAACCACCTGCGCGGCCTGCCGCCAACCAGCCGGCAGGCGTGCCGGATCGAAATGCAGGTCAGCGCTGTCGTCGCCGACAAAGAAGTACTGCGGCGGATGGCGCGAGGCCACAAAGGCCAGGAACGGCGAGCGCGCCACCCGCTGCAGGAAACGGCGGTCCAGGCCGGCGTCAGCGCTGGCCTGCGCCAGGTCATCGCCGAACAGGTCCTGGCTGACGGCTCCCGCAAAGGCGGTCGCAATGCCCAGCCGGGCGCCCACGCGCGC
The DNA here is from genome assembly GCF_000379565.1 of Cupriavidus sp. UYPR2.512. Lineage (NCBI taxonomy): Bacteria > Pseudomonadati > Pseudomonadota > Betaproteobacteria > Burkholderiales > Burkholderiaceae > Cupriavidus > Cupriavidus sp. UYPR2.512. Next base: position 83,768 of record NZ_KB902942.1, read on the forward strand.
CACGTTCCAGCATGATCCGCCGGGCAGGCCCAGCCAGCTGCCGTCGGCCTGGCGGACCATGTCGGTCAGGGCTTCGCCGAACACGACATAGCGGGGAAGGGGCGCGGACATTGGGGTCTCCTGTGTTGTCTGCTGCGGGTTAGCTTGCGGCCGTTGCCCGCACTGCCCGGGCGCGCCGGATCAGTGCGGCGGTCGAGGCATCATGCGCGGCGGCTGCGGCCGTGCCTTCCAGTTCGCGCTGGATCGGCGCGGCCAGCTTCTTGCCGAGTTCCACGCCCCACTGGTCAAACGAATTGATCTGCCACAGCGCACCCTGCACCAAGGTGCGGTGTTCCGACAACGCCAGCAGCGCACCCAGGTGGTACGGGTCCAGCCGCTGCAGCAGCAGCGTATTGCTGGGCCGGTTGCCCTCGAACACCAGATGCGGCACCAGCGCCTCGTCACCAACGCCCTCCGCGCGCACTTCGTCGGCGGTACGCCCGCGCAGCAGCGCCTCGCCCTGCGCAAAACAGTTGGCCAGCAGCTTGGTATGGTGGCCGGGCAAGTCGCTTACTGGTTCCAGCGTGGCGATGAAGTCTACCGGAACCAGTTGCGAGCCCTGGTGCATCATCTGGAAGTAGGCGTGCTGGCCGTTGGTGCCGGTGGTGCCCCACACCACCGCGGCCGAGCCCGCATCGAGGGCGCCGCCGTCAAGCCGGACGGACTTGCCGTTGCTTTCCATTTCCAGTTGCTGCAGGAAGGCCGGCAGCAGTTCCAGCGGCTCGCAGTAGGGCGCCACGCAGCGGCTGCCGGCACCGAGGAAGCTGCGGTACCAGACGTCGAGCAGGCCCAGGATCATCGGCAGGTTGCGCTCGGGCGATGCGCTGGCGAAATGCAGGTCCATCGCGCGCGCGCCGTCCAGCAATTGCCGGAAGCGCTCGAAGCCGATGGCCACGGCGATCGACAGCCCCACTGCGGACCACAGCGAGAAGCGCCCGCCCACCCAGTCCCAGAACGGGAACATATTGGCCGGGTCGATACCGAATTCGGCCACCGCGTCGCGGTTGGTCGACACCGCCACGAAATGCCGCGCCAGCCCGGCACGGGTCACGCCTTGCTGCCGGAACCAGTCGCGCGCGGTGCAGGCGTTGGCCATGGTTTCCAGCGTGGTGAAGGTCTTGGAGCAGACGATCACCAGCGTGGTGGCGGCATCCAGCCCGGACAGCGTGCGTGCCAGATCGCTGCCGTCGACATTGGCGACAAAGTGCATGCGCGGGCCAGTGGTCTGCGCGCCTGCCAGGGCGCGGCAGACCATGCGCGGGCCCAGGTCCGAGCCGCCAATGCCGATATTGACGATGTCGGTGATCGCGCGGCCATCGGACCCGGTCCAGGCGCCGCTGCGCACCGCGCCGGCAAAGCGCTCGATCTGTGCCAGCACCGCGGCGACATCCGCGCCCACGGGCACGCCGAGCGCGCGATAGCCATCCTCTGGATAGGCGCGCAGCGCGATATGCAGTGCGGCGCGGTGCTCGGTGGTGTTGACCGGTTCGCCGCAGAACATGGCGTCACGCCGCTCGGCCACGCCTGCCTGGCCAGCCAGGGTGAACAGCAACGCCAGCGTTTCGCCGGTGATGCGGTTCTTGGCGTAGTCCAGCGTCAGGCCGCAGGCTTCGGCGGTGAAGCGCTCGGCGCGCAGCAGGCCGCGGGGGCCGTCGAACCAGTCGCGCATATGGGTGCCGCGCAGGGTGTCGGCGTGCGCGCGCAGGGCTTGCCAGGCGGGTAGGGAAGTGGTCATCTCGGATACTCCGCGATACGTGGGCTACATCTCTTCATGCCAGGCCATGCTGTCTCGCGACAGCAGGGCGCTCGAGGCCGCCGGGCCCCAGGTGCCGGCGGTGTAAGGCTTGGGCGGCGCGGGGGAGTTCTCCCATGTCTTCAGGATGGGCGCGACCCAGCGCCACGCCTGCACTTGCTCATCGCGCCGCACGAACAGGCCCAGCCGGCCGCGGATCACGTCGAGCAACAGGCGCTCGTACGCGCCCACGCGCCGCACACGGGGAGCGGCAGTGTTCAGCTGCAGGTCGAGGGAGGCGGGAATCAGTGCCTGCGTGTCGCCCGGCTGCTTGGTCAGGAAGTACAGCCGGATGCTTTCCTCGGGCTGCAGCGTGATCACCAGCCGGTTGCCGGACATGACCCCCAGCGGATGCGGAAACAGCGGGTAGGGGACGTCGTGGAAATGGATCACGATCTCCGCCACGCGCGACTGCATGCGCTTGCCGGTGCGCAGGTAGAACGGCACCCCGGCCCAGCGCCAGTTGGCGATCTCGGCGCGGATGGCGACGAAGGTCTCGGTGCGGCTGTCGGTCGCGATGCCGGGCTCACTGGCATAGCCGGGCACCGGGTCGCCGCCCGCGGCGCCACGGGAGTACTGTCCGCGCACCACCTTCTCGGCCACGTCTTCCGGCCGGATCGGCCGCAGCGCCTTCAGGATCTTGAGCTTCTCATCGCGGATGGCGTCTTCCGACAGGCTCGTGGGCGGCTCCATCGCGACCATGCACAGCAGCTGCAGCAGGTGGTTCTGCACCATGTCGCGCAGTGCGCCGATGCCGTCGTAGAAGTTGCCGCGGCGCTCCACGCCCAGCTCTTCGGCGATGGTGATCTGCACCTGCCGCACCCATTCGCGCCGCCACAACGGCTCGAACAGCACGTTGCCAAAGCGCACCGCCATCAGGTTCTGCACCGACTCCTTGCCCAGGTAGTGGTCGATCCGGTAGATCTGGTCCTCGGCAAAGTGCCGCGCCACTTCGGCGTTGATGGCCTCGGACGAGGCCAGGTCGTGCCCGAGCGGCTTTTCCAGCACGATGCGGCTGCGCTGGCCGGTCAGGCCCACGCGCGCCAGTTGCTCGCAGATGGTGACGAACAGGTGCGGGGCCGTGGCCAGGTAGAACACCACCACCGGCGCCGCGCGCGCATTGACCAGCTCGGCCAGCGCATCGAAGCCGGAATCGGCGTTGGCATCCACCTGCAGGTACAGGATCCGCTCGAGAAAACCCTGCCACGCCGCCGCCGCGGCGTTGCCCGCCAGCGCTGGCAGCACTTCATCGTCGAGCATCGCCAGGTAGGCGTCATGCGACAGCGGCTGGCTGCCCAGGGCCAGGATGCGCCCGCGCGGATGCAGCGAGCCGGCGGCGTGGGCATCGAACAGCGCCGGCAGCAGCTTGCGCCGCGCCAGGTCGCCGGTGGCGCCGAACAGTATGAAATCGAACTCCGGGGCAGGTTCAGGCACCGGAGCGCCGGCAGGGTGGCTAGCCATCATGGTTCAGAAAACAGAGAAAAGGGTGGAGGGGCCGGCCATGCCGCTTACCGCGGCGCGGCCCAGCCCTTGTACTGGCCGACATTGGCGCGCGTCACCAGCGTGGACGGCAGCAGCACGGTCGGGTTGGGCGGGCGCTGGCCATTCATCATGCCCACGCCCAGCTGCACCGCAGTGCGGGCAATGGCCCACGGGTCCTGGCTGGCCGAGGCCTGCACCAGCGTGTCGGCCTTGAGCGCCGCCTCGATGTCAGGCGCGCCGTCGACCGAGGCAATCACGATGCCGCGGCGGTTGAGCTGGCGCGCGGCCAGGTCCGCGCCCACGGCCTGCGGGTCGTTGATGGTGAAGACCGCATCCACCTTGGGAAAACGCGTCAGGTACAGCTGCATCACGTTCAGCCCGCCTTCGCGGGAGCCCTTGGCATCCTGGTCGTCGGACAGGATGCGAATATCGGGGTGGCGCGCCAGCACGGTCTTGCAGCCCTTGACCCGGTCCAGCACTGCCGACACCGGCGGGCCGTTCTGGATGATGACGTTGCCGCGGCCCTTGAGCCGGTCGGCGATAAAGCCGCAGGCGAGTTCGCCGGCCTGGGTGTTGTCGGTCTGCACGGTGGCATCGGCGCCGGCGGCGGCCACATCGACCGCCACCACCACGATGCCGGCCTTGCGCGCCTTGCGTACCGCCGGCTCGATGGCGCGGGCGTCGGCGGCGTTGATCAGGATCAGGTCGACGCCGGCGACGATAAAGCTGTCGATGTGCATGAACTGCTTGTTCAGGTCGTAGTCCGCCGACAGCACGGTCACCTTTACCTTGGGGTTGACCTGCAGGGCGGCGGCCTCGGCGCCGCGGGCCAGTGCGACGAAGTACGGGTTGCCCAGCGAGCCCAGCGTCACGCCGACTTTCTTCAGCGGTCGTTGCGCAGTCTGGGCGCCTGAAGCCGGCGCGGCCGGCGCGGGCGTCTGTGCCAGGGCGGGCAACGCGCACAGCGCTGCCAGCACGCCCGCGGCCAGGGCCTTGAGGATGGGTTGGATCACGGTCTGTCTCCTGTGCGGCCGCATTTCAGGTACGGGCAGAGCCCTTCTGGCGATAGCGGTCGAGCGCGACCGCGCCGATGATCACCAGGCCCTTGATGATGTATTGCCAGATATCCGAGACGCCCAGCAGGATCAGCCCGTTGGACAGCACCGCAATGATCAGCGCGCCCACCAGCGTGCCGGCAATCGATCCGACCCCGCCGACAAAGCTGGTGCCGCCCAGGATCACCGCGGCGATCGCATCCAGCTCATAGGACTGTCCCAGCTGCAGCCCGTTGGCCGCATACAGCCGCGACGCCGACATCACGCCGCCCAGCCCCGACAGCAGGCCCGACACCGCATAGACGAACAGCAGCACCACCCACACCTTGATGCCCGACAGGCGCGCCGCCTCGGCATTGCCGCCGACCGCGTAGATCTGCAGCCCCAGCACCGTGCGGCGCAGCACCAGCCACGACACCGCGACCACCGCAAAGGCAATCACCACCAGCCAGGGGATACCCAGCAGGTCGCCGTTGCCGACAAAGGCGAACGAGATATCCGGGTTGTAGACCGTGCTGTCGTTGCCGACCAGCCGCGCCAGCCCGCGCACCGCGGTCAGGCTGCCCAGCGTCACGATGAACGGCGGCAGCTTCATGAAGGCGATCAGCGCACCGTTGGCCAGTCCGAACAGCAGCCCGCACAGCAGCGCTGCCGGCACGCTCAGCGCCGCCAGTTGCGGCATCAGCGAGACCAGCATCGCCACCACCGCCGACACCGACAGGATCGACCCCACCGACAGGTCGATGCCGCCGGTCAGGATCACGAAGGTCATGCCGGCGGCCAGCACCAGGTTGATCGACGCCTGCTGGGCGATGATCGACAGGTTCTGCAGGCTGGCGAAGTTCTCGGTCAGCAGCGTGAAGCCCAGGCAGAGCAGCACCAGCACCGGCAGCATGCCGAGTGCGCGCAGCCGTTCCTGCGTGGTGGCGCGTCCGGTGGCGCGCGCCAGCGGGGCGGCGGCCTGGGCGGTGGCGCCATGGGCCGCTTGGGCCGTGGATGAGAGGGGATTGCGCATAAGTGTCTCCTGATGCTGCGAGGCGGGATGCCGCGCCGGCGCGGCCGTTCTTTGCCGGCCTGTACGGGAATTCAGCGGTTCAATGCAGGACCGGGGGCGGTTGCTCGCCGGCGCCGGTCGCCAGCGCAATGATCTGTTCCTGCATGGCGGCGGCATCGGCGCAGCCCGGCACTTCGCCGGCCAGCTCGCCTTCGCGCATCACCAGCACGCGGTCGCACAGGCCGACCACCTCGGGCAGTTCGCTGGAAATCATCAGCACCGCCACGCCGGAGCGCGCCAGCTCGTTGATGAGCCGGTAGATCTCGGCCTTGGCGCCGATATCCACGCCGCGCGTGGGCTCGTCCAGGATCAGCACGCGCGGCCGGGTTTCCAGCAGCCGCGACAGCATCACCTTCTGCTGGTTGCCGCCGGACAGAGATCCCACGTTGACCTGCGGGTGTGCCACGCGGATGCCGAGCGAGCAGATCGCCGCGGCCGTGCGCTGGCGCGCGCTGGCGCGGTTCAGGCGCCCGCCGCGCAGCGCATCGCGCGCGGCCACGATCAGGTTGATGTTCTCGTGCACGCTCTGGTCCAGGAACAGGCCCTGCAGCTTGCGGTCTTCGGTCAGGTAGGCAATGCCGGCATCGATCGCCTGGCGCGGGCCGGTGACGGCCAGCGGCGTGCCGGCCACGAACACGGCGCCATCGGTGCGGGCGTCGGCGCCGAAGACCAGCCGCGCCAGCTCGGTGCGCCCGGCGCCCACCAGCCCGGCCAGCCCCAGCACCTCGCCGGCGCGCAGGTCGAAGCTGCAGCCGCGCACGCGCCGGCCGTCGGACATATTGCGCACCGACAGCATGATCTCGCCCGGCGCGGTCTCGCCATGGGTCTTGGTGTAGAAGCCGGACAGGTCGCGCCCGACCATCATCTTGACCAGCGCCGCCTGTGTCAGCGCCGCACGCGTGAGCATGCCGACAAAGCAGCCGTCGCGCAGCACGGTGACGCGGTCGGCCAGCTCATCGATCTCCGCCATGCGGTGGCTGATGTAGATGATGGCCATGCCTTCGGCGCGCAGCTGGCGGATCAGCGCGAACAGGCGGTCGGTCTCGCGGGTGGACAGCGGCGTGGTGGGCTCGTCCATCACCAGGATGCGGGCCTTGAAATGCACTGCGCGGGCGATCTCCACCAGCTGGCGCTGCGCGATCGACAGCGAATGCACCGGCGTCTGCGGCGTGAAGTCCGCGCCCAGCCGCGCCAGCGTGGCCTCGCAGGCGCGCGCCATGGCGGCGCGGTCGACCATGCCGCGGTGGTGCAGGTGGCGGCCCAGGTAGATGTTCTCGGCCACGCTCAGGTTGGGCGCCAGGCTCAGCTCCTGGTAGATCACGGCCACGCCGTGGGCGCGCGCCGTGGCCGGCCCGTCGATGGCCACCGGCTCGCCCGCGATGCGGCACTCGCCGCCGGGGTCGGCGATATAGGCGCCGGACAGGATCTTCATCAGCGTGGATTTGCCCGCGCCATTTTCGCCCATCAGGGCATGGACTTCGCCGGCGTAGACGGTCAGCTCCATGTTGCTGAGCGCCTTCACGCCGGGGAAGGTCTTGGAGATATTGCACAGTTCGAGCAGCGGGGCGGGGCCCGCATGGCCGCCATGCAGGTGCGCCGGCATGGGCGAGGGACGCGGTGCTTCAGACAATGGCATGGCTGGCCTCCGGAACGATGGCAGACGCACCCCGTAGCAGTTCGGCGCGTGGCGAGAAGTTCATGAACATCGGCAGCGAGGCGGCACCCACCGCGCCGGCGTTGGCGCCAAAGCAGCCGCGCACCACGGTGGCGGGCGCGCGGGCTTCGGGGGCGCTTTCCTCCAGCGCCTGCTGCAGGCGCGCGATCAGCGTGGCGACCAGGCCGCCGTCGATATCGGCATCGAAGATCACCAGCGGCACGTCGAGCACGGCAAGCGCGGACTGCAGCGCAGGCGCCAGCGCATCGACGCAGTCGGCAATCCATTCCTCGACCGCGGGGTGGCCCAGCTCGACCTGGCGCTGCAGGTCGGCATGGCCGTTGACCACCACGCCGTGGTGGCGCAGGTGGCGGGTCAACGCGTTGAGCGACGCACGCGAAATCAGGATGTCGCGCCGCTTGCCGGTGCCCGCGGCACCCGGCGCGGAAGACAGCGCGCTGGGCGGCACCGGCATCATCGCGATATCGCCGGCATTGCCGGAGACACCGCGCACGCAGTCGCCATTGAGCACCACGCCGCCGCCGATGGCGGGGCCAAGGAAGACATAGAGAAAATGCTGGGCATGGTGGCGCCCGTAGAACAGCTCAGCCACCGCGGCGGCGGTGCCGTCGTTCTCGCCGAAGACCGGCAAGCCGGTGGCGGCGTTGAGCATCGCCGGGAAGTCGGCCTGGTCCCAGGCGCGGAAGCTTGCCTGGAAGGCTTCGCCCTGTACGTCCAGTTCGCGCAGCCAGGCACCCAGGTTATAGGGCTGCGCCACGCCGATGCCCAGCAGGCGCTTCTGTTCGGCGGGGGTGAGGAGGGCGCGCAGCTCGGCAATGTCGTGCCGCACCATGTCCAGCGCCTGGTCGGGGTGGGGCAGGACCAGCTGGTGGGCGCGGCTGGCCAGGATATGGCCGGCAAAGTCCACCATCACCACCTCGATGCTGCCGCGGTCCAGCCGTACGCCAATGCCGAAGGCGCCCTTGGGCTGCAGCCGGATCAGGCTGGCGGGCTGGCCGCGCTGGCCTTCTGTGCGGCGTCCGGACTGCTCGACCAGGCCTTCCTCGGACAGGGTCTGCACGATGCTGCCCACCGCGGTATTGGTCAGTTGCGCCATCCGCGCCAGGTCAGCCTTGGAGGCCTCGCCGGCACGGCGCAGCGCCAGCAGTAGCGCGCGTTCGTTGTAGAGGCGCAGGCTGGCGGAATTTACGCCACGGCCCGCTTTGGATGCGGTCATCTTGTCTCCGTCCGCTATTAATTAATTCACGTTGAATTAAATGATATGGGAGCGCAGAACTCAACCACGGGGAAACCCGGAGGGCGGATGCGCCGTCCGCGTGATAAGTGATTTTAATTCCACTTCAGTGACTAGGAAGCGGAAGCGGCGGTCCCCCAGCAGGGGACCGCCAGGGGATTGCCCGAGAGTGGGCTTATTGTTTTGACATCTGCATGGTGAAATACCCGCCGGTCCCGGTGCTGCCGGCCATCACCAGCGTGCGTGCATAGCGCGTGCTGTTGCTCACGATGATGCTGCCGTCGGCCGGCATCAGGCGGATCGCGGCAAAGCCGTTGTGCGGCACGCCGGTCGACAGCGCGCAACCGGTGCTGCCCGGCTGCGTGGAGTTTTCGGCAAATATCCTGACCGCATACAGGTTCGTCGCCGATCCCGGGGTGGCAAGTGTTGCCGTGCCCTGCAGGTCGCAGATGCGGGTGCCGCTGGTATAGGTGCCGGTGACATTGCCCGCGTCGTCGATCTGCATGGCAAAGCCGCCTTGCGTCCAGTTGCCGGCGATGGCAGCCTGGTCCACGGCCAGCGCGTTGGACGGATCATAGGTACCGGATAGCGCATTGGTAACGTTGTTTGGCGTGGTGACGAAATTGCCGTCAAAGCGCTGGCTCGGGGTAATGGTGCCGGCCCCGGTGGCCGGGTTGACAAAGCCGGTCTCGTAAAGCGTGCCGGGGCCCAGCGTCCAGGTCGAACCAGAGAACTGGAACGCGCCTCCCAGCACGCCCGTCAGTCTCGCGTGCACGAACTTGCCGCTGTTGTCGACCAGCGTGGCGTTCATGGCGCCGACCCAGAGACCTTCGCTGCCATCGCCGACCGCTGCCGTCGAGCCCGGTTGCGGTGTGCTCAGGCTCGGCAGCAGTTCGCCAACGGGTGCAGGTTGCGGTGCCGGAGCGGGCGAGGGCTCAGGCTTTGGGCCAGGCGCCGGTGCCGGTGCCGGTGCGGGACTATTTTCAGACGGTGGCGTTTGTGCCGCCGGTGTGCTCGTCGCATCGTCCCCGCCGCCGCCACAGGCGGCCAGCAGCGCGATTGCCGACAGCAGGGCTGCCGGCATTGCTATTTTTCTCATTGGATTTCACCTCCGGATGGTGGGAAAGGTCTTGCTGTCCCGTTGCATGCAGGCGCCGGCAGATCCCACTACGGATTGGTTGCGTCGGGCGACGCGGTGGGACATGCCGACCGGCCTAAAACTATCGATCCGGGGTCGGCAGGTAAATCAGACGGATCTGAAATATGGAGGGGAAATTGCGTAGATGGAGAGTCTGAGGGCGGTGACTGCAGAGCGGCCGCGCGTGCGGCGGCCGCCTTTGGAAGCGTCAGTCCGGCAATGCCCCCGCCTGGCGCAGCGCCGCGCGCGCAATCTCCATGCGCGCCTTGGCGTGCTCGGGCCGCAGCATGTCGAGATTGAGCGCAAACAGGTAGTCGTCGTCGCCACGCTCGACCCAGCCCACCAGCCAGCCCACTGCCGGCCTGGCCGAATCGGCCCAGCCGGTCTTGGCGTGCAGGGTGTAGGCGGCGGTGCGCTCCATCACCGTGATGTCGTCCACGGCGTTGAAGGTGGTTGGCGAGAACGGCAGCGTGCGTTGCACCACGCCCTTCAGGAAGTCGATCTGCTGGTAGGCGGAGATCTGCAGCGTGCCGTTCAGCCAGAAGCGGTCGACCCGGCCGGAACTGTTGGCATTGCCATAATGCGACGCAGTCAGGTAGCGCTGGTAGGCCGCGCTGCCAACCCGCCGCGCCAGCGCCTGGTAGGCCGGCACGCAGGAATTGGGGAAGGCGACGCGCAGCGGCACGTCAGCGTTGCAGGCGTCGGGCAGGATGGCCTTGCCGCCGACCAGCCAGACCTTGCCGTCCCACGGCAGCTTGTCATGATCGACGTCAGCCACGGCGCCGCTCTCCAGGCCGATCATCGAGTTCAGGATCTTGAAGGTCGACGCCGGCGAGTACTGCGTGGCCGCCCGCGGCTTGTTGTAGGTCAGCATGCGGTCGCGCCGCAGGTCGTAGATCACCATGGTGCCGGTGGTATCGGCCTGGCGGAACAGCGCCGCGGCATCCAGCGGGACTTCTTTCGGTGCCGCCAGGGCGGGCAGGGTGGAGGCAAGCAGGCCGAGGCCGATCGCCATCGGTGTCAGCAAACGCGCAAGGTGATTGTTCATGGCTGTGCAGATGAGTTGAGGGGATGGCAATCCGGGCCCGGACCGTGGTGCGCAGCATAGGAGAGCGCCCGGGTAACGCCAACCGCGCTGCCTGTAACTTGCGTAACATGACGGGCACCGCCTGCGCTTCCCCCGCGATTGCCCCGTTCCCTGACTGCCTGATGCCAGCCACGCCTGCCCCGATCCGTATCGACGTGTCGGCCCCGTACCGGGTCGACGGCCAACCCGCGCGCTACCAGTCGGTCTGGCTGCTGGCGCGCATCTGGCATGCGCATCGCACCGGAGAGAGCGGCGTCACCGCGGCAGTGGTGCGCAGCGCCTTCCCGATAGCGGCCAACCTGCGCATGCTGGTATCGCGCGCGTTTGCGGACTTTGCGCGCTGGCAGGTGGCGGTCGGATGGGGGGCCGACCGCCAGCGCGATCCCGCCGCGGCCAACCCGGCGCACCGCAGCCGCGGGCCGTTCTGGATCACGGCTGCGAGCGCGCGGCGCCTGCGCTTTGTGGCGGACGGGCGCACGCTGGGCCCGGCCGCGCTGGCCCGCCGCCTTGGCTTTCCCACGGGGCCGCAAGCGGCGCCGGCGGGCCAGCCGGACGGCGTTGGCTACGTGATGCGCGACATGGCCTTCTGGAGCGAGCTGACCCAGGCCATGCGCGGCGCGCAGGACGGCCACGCGGGCATGCACGGCTCAGCCGTGGCCGAATCCTTCCGCGCGGCAGGCCGCAGTGCCGGCGACGGTTTCCAGCAAGCGCTGTCGCTGCTCAAGGAAAGCCTGGCCTGGCGCCGCTGCGGCCGCCTCGATCAGAGCCGGGCGGCGCTCAGGCGTGTCGACCGCCTGGTGCAGGCGGCCGAGGCCGGCGCGGCGACGCCCGCGTTCTGCGCCATGGCGCATATCGTGCGGGCCTGGGAGCGTTATACCCGCGGCGACGGCGACGGTGCGCGTGCCGGCCTGGAAGGGCTGCAGTCCGATCCGGAACTGCGCCTGGTGGTGCGCTACAACCCGCGCGTGCGATTTGAAGTGCTGAACCTGGAAGCGCTGCTGCACAAGGCCGATGCCATGCGCGCCGGGCATGCCGGCACGGCGCAGGCCGCGCAGCGCGCGCTGGATACCTTCGCCGGCGCGCTGCAGGCAGCCTACGAGGCCGATTCCGTCGAAGCCGTGCAGCATGCCGCGGCCAATATCGGCCTGTGCCTGTGGCTGTTCTGGCAGCACGGCCTGGTCGATGCTGCGCGCTCCTTGTCCGCCAGCGCGGTGCAGCGGCAGGCGATGCGCTGGCTGGGCTTGTCGGAGTGGATCTGCGACCGGTTCGGCGTGGGCGGCGGCACGGCGTGGAATGCGATCTTCCTGCTGCGCATCGCACGCGGCAGCTGCGGGCCCGATACGCCGCCGTCCGGCCGGCCAGCCAGGGCCAACGACAGCATGGCCGCGTTCCGCCGCCAGCGGCCGCTGTCTGTTGCCGACGCTGTCGACGCGCTGCGGCCGTTCCACGCGCCGTTCGCGCCGGCCAAGGGCTTCGTGCGCTGGTCGGCCGTGGCCGCGTTCGCACTGGAAGACCATGACGCCGGCCACATCAGGCTGGGGCCGTTGCAGCTGGCCAACCTGTTGCTCGAATCGGCCTGGTATCTCACCCACGAGCAGGGCGCTTGCGCAATAGCGTGCGCCGCGGTCGAGCGGCTGGCCGCCCAACTGCCCGCGCTGCGGCCGGCCGAGCGTGCGTTCTTCACCGCGGAACTGCGCGCGTTGCCGCCAGAGTTGCGCGATGCTGCCGCGGAAGCTTCGCGGCGCAGGCGCAAGGCGGCGTGACGGCGGAGTGCTACGCCCCTACACCGCGGGCGGGGCGATCAATCCCTACCCGCTGCGGAAGGCGCCCGCGCCAGGGGGGCGGGGCGGCTGCGCGAGGCGGCGCACACTAGCGCGGCCGCCGCGGGTTTCAAGGCAGGCCGCTCACGCAACCTCGCCGACGGTGCCGTGGCTGGCTTCTTCAGCGGGCTCGTCCTTGCCGCCGGGCAGCAGCAGGTTGAGGAACACGGCCGACAGCGAGCCTACCGTGATGCCGGAGCCAAACACTTCGTGGACAAAGGCCGGCAGCTTCGACAGCAGTTCCGGGCGGAACGTCACCGCCAGGCCGCAGCCGATCGACACCGCCACGATCAGGGTATTGCGCTGCGTGAACTTGACAGTGCTGAGCATCTGGATGCCGCCCGACACGATCATCGCGAACATCATCAGGCCTGCGCCACCCAGTACCGGCTGCGGGATCGTCACCACCAGCGCGCCCAGCACCGGGAACAGCCCCGCCAGCAGCAGCATGACGCCGGTCAGGGCGACCACATGGCGGCTGGCCACGCCGGTCAGCGAAACCACGCCGACGTTCTGCGCAAAGGTGGACAACGGCGGGCTCGACACCAGCGCCGCGAAGGCCGAGCCAAAGCCATCGCACAGGATGCCGCGCGACAGGCATTTGCCGGAAATCGGCCGCTGCGTGGCCGCGCCCAGTGCCATGAACGTGCCCGTGGACTCGACGATGGTCACCAGGAAGGCGATCGACATGGCGACGATGCCCGCGATGGGGAACGACATCCCGAAGTGCAGCGGCTGCGGCACCGCGATGATCGGCGCCTGGTGAAACTGGGTGAAATCGACCAGGCCCAGTGCCAGGCAGAGCAGGTAGCCGCCGGCAATGCCGACGACAATGGCCGAGGCCGACAGCATGCCCTTGCCCCACTGCACCACCGCGACCACCAGCGCCAGCACCGCGACGGCAATCGCCAGATTGCCGGGCGCGCCATAGCGGCTGCTGCCCTGGCCGCCTGCCGCCCAGTCGATGGCCACCGGAATCAGCGACAGGCCGATCATGGTGACAACCACGCTGGTGACGGTATGCGGAAACAGCTTGCGGATTGCCGGCATGAAGAAACTGCCCAGGATCATCACCAGCGAGCCCGCCAGCGCCGAGCCCAGGATGCCGGCCACGCCGTGTTCGACGCCCACGCTGATGGCCGCGCCGACAAAGGCGAAGCTGGTGCCCATTACGCATGGCATGCGGATGCCAACCGGGCCAATGCCCTTGCACTGGATGATGGTGACGATGCCCGAGCCAAGCAGGGCGGCATTCACCAGTGCAATGACCTGGTCCGGCGGCAGCTTCAGGGCGCCGCCAATGACCAGCGGCACTGCAATGATGCCGCCCAGGGCGGCCAGCAGATGCTGGAGCGCAAGCAAAAACGTCGTCAGCCGAGGGGGGCGGTCTTCCACCTTGAACAGCAAGGGCGCCATTCATGTCTCCTGTTGTCTGGCCGGATATGTTTCCGGACTGTCTTGTTCTTCTGGCGCCGGGGGAGTGCCTGCCCCGGCCCTGTCGTTGCGCGCTGCCGGGCAGGCGGAAACCCGCCTGCCGCGAGCGTGGCCGGAATCAAGTTCCAGGCCGCAACCGGGAAGCAAGAATAGCAGGGATAGGCACTCCATGATACAAAAATTGCATACAATTTGTATCAACTCCCTTGCGCGGGAGGATCAGGACCGGGGAGGAGCGCGGGGTCAGCGGCGCTCGCTCAAGGCCTTCTGGATCGCTGCCTCGGTCTGCGCGTACTGGCCTTCGCCAAAGTGCTTGTAGACCACGGTGCCGTTGGCATCGACCAGGTAGAGCGCCGGCCAGTACTGGTTGCGCCAGGCATTCCAGGTGGCATAGGCGTTGTCCTGCGCGACCGGGTAGCGGATATCGAAGCGCTTGAGCGCTGCCTGCACGTTGGCAGTGGACTTCTCGAAGGGGAACTCCGGGGTGTGGACGCCGACCACAACCAGGCCCTGGTCGCGGTATTTGTCGTACCACTGCCGCACATGGGGGAGCGTGTTGATGCAGTTGATGCAGCTGTAGGTCCAGAAATCGACCAGCACGACCTTGCCGCGCAGCCCGGCAACGGTCAGCGGTTCAGAGTTGAGCCATTTGTCGATGCCGGTGAATTCGGGCGCTTTGCCATAGTCGGCAGGGGCGGCGGCGGCATGCTGGGCGGCAACGATGGCGGTGGTGGCCAGCAGGGTACGAAGGAAGCGGTGCATGGTTCAGGCTCCAGGTTGGGAGGCAGGGAAAAGGGAGGTCAGCCAGGCGACGGCAAGCGTGTCGTACTGGAAGTACATGCCGATGGCGGTCGCCACCACCAGCACGCCGAAGCCTTGCTGCAGCCGGTGCGTGTGCCGGGCCAGGCGGCGCACGTGAGTGGTGGCGAACTGGCCGCCATAGGCAATGCCCAGCATCGGGATGGCCGCGCCAGCCGCGAACAGCGCCAGCAGTCCGGCAGCGCGATGCAGGTCTTGCGCCTTGGCCACCAGCGCGAGGATCGACGCCAGCACCGGCCCGGCGCACGGGGTCCACACCGCGCCCAGCGTCATGCCCAGCACAAAGCCGCCGGCCACGCCGGTGCCGGTCCGGCCACCGGCGCCCGCCAGGCGGTCGACCACGCCGGCGAACGGGGCCGCCAGGCGCTCGAAGCCCGCCGGCCAGAGCCGTGCCAGGCCAGCACCCAGCAGGAACAGGATGGCCGCGTTGCGCACCACGCCAGGGGCTTCGCTGAAGGCGCTGGACAGCGCGCCGAAGACTATGCCCAGCGCGGAAAAGGCGCTGACGAAGCCAAGCGCGATCGCCAGCGGGCGCAGCCGGCCGGATTCGCCCACCGAGCCGGCGAGCAGCATGGGCAGCACCGGCAGCACACAGGGCGAGGCAATGGTCAGCACGCCGGCGGCAAAGGCAAGGAAGGCGTCGATCATGGGCGGCTCCCATTGGCATGCGCGGTACCGTAGCGGGCACGATGGCAGGGGCCGGGCGGCGGATGGATGGCGACGATGGACATGGCGGAGAACTCCCGGTCTTGGCGATAGACGCATTCCACCGTCCGCACGTATCCCGGCTGTTTCCGCTTCCCGGCATCCGTGCAATCTTTCATGTCTGCCGCGGCCCGGGATACAGAGCGATACATAGTGGCGCCGCCGCCGCATAGTGGCGGCACCGGGCAGTGCCAACGCTGTGCCGCTTCAGCGGCCGCCGTGGAGCTCGAGGTATTCCTTGAATTCGTCGTGCACGACGGCTTCAATGCGGGCGAGCTCGTCGTCCGTGATGTCTTCGAACAGCTTGCGCTTGCGCCTGGACAGCTCGCCGTGGTTCTGGACGATCAGGTCGATCAGGTTCGACAGGCGTGACTGGCGCAGGTCCAGCCAGCTTTCCAGCCGTGTGACGCTGGCATCGTACGCGCGCAGGTACTGGATCTCCTGCGCAAGGTCTCGCTCGACGCACTGCTCGATGCATTCGAAGACGAATTCGCACAACGCTGTCGCATCAAAGGATGCGTAGAGCCAGCCGGGCTGTGGCGACTTGATCAGGATCGTGTCGCTGTCCGAATCCAGCGCGTAGTTGAGCAGGGCCGTCCGCGGGGCGGAATAGGACTTCAGCAGGGCGGCATAGGTATCGATTTGCTTGAGCATCCGCGCCGACACCGGCAGCACTACGCCGTCGGGCGTGACACCGGCCTGGCGCAGCAAGTGGTGGATGAGGAATCGATGGAGGCGGCCGTTGCCGTCGTAGAACGGGTGGGCGAAGACAAAGCCAAACGATACGCACGCCGCGGCCACGATCGGGTTTGCCGCCTGTGCCTCGACCAGGCCCGCCACCGCGGCAATGCCATCCATCATCGCGCCAAGCTGCCCGGGCGGCGGGGGAATATAGTCCGCGATGTTGCGCATGCGCCCGCCGCGCGACAGCCAGTTCTGCTTGTCGCGGTAGGCGAATTCGGCGCGCAGCCCCGAGATGATTTCGTTTTGCCACTCGCACAGCTGCTCTTCGGTAAGCGGGGCGGGATTGCCGGCGTATTCCAGCAATCGCCTGAACTTGGCGACCCGCTGGTTATCGGGGATCTCGTGCTCGATGGAGTAGGTCGATCGTGTTTCCGCGAGGTAGAGGTAGTCCACCGCGCGCGCCAGCAACTCTGGCTCGAGCCGCTTGATGGCCGCGGCCACGCGGCCGGGGAGGTCGGCGGCAAGGTACTGCGCCAGTTTCTCGGTGCGGCGCACCACGGGGCAAAACGCGGGCGGGCCCAGGTGGTTGTTCTGGATGCCGAACTGCAGGTCCGGCGTTGCCGGGCCGGTCAGGTACCGGGTCTCGTCCAGCGCCAGTACCCTGGGCGCCCCGGCCGGCAGCTTGTAGTCGAATTGAATTCCGGCAAGCCATTTGGCATAGAACGCGCTCAGCCTCGCATAACGGGAGGTCGGGGTGGCCGCCAGCCACTCCCGTACGGCCTGCACCGCTTGTGCATGCTCAAACAGCGCCGCCAGCACGGTCAGGTCCAGTTGCTCCTTCTTCAGCGCGAATGTCAGGTGGTCCACGGTCGTGTCGCCGCCGCGGTAGCGGTTTCTTGGGTACACGGTGCGCGTGGTGCCGTCCGGTCCGGTGTGCGTGCTGAGGACCCCGGTCTTGTCGGCGAGGGCGGACGTCGAGCGCAGCGGCGGGACGCGCAGCCCGAACTTGCGGATAAGCGCATCGTAGCCTAGTGGCGCATGAGACATATGAAGTCGCAATCCTTGGGTGCCGGTTTGCTCGGAGCTTACCAGAGTTTCTACAGAATTTACCAAAACATCTACTTGATGGCCAAGCGCTTTCGATTCCATCTATAGCGATGGATGGGCACCCTGGTCGCCCGGTTCACAGATGTTCTACAGCACTTACCGTTTCATCTACTTTCATGAGTGGCCTGGGTGATCTTGTCTACAGGGCTTGCCTTCCGACCCGGGTAGCAGTGCATCCGATCATGACAAAAATGCCATCTTCTGAATCGGCCTAATGGTGTTCAGGGTTTTTCGGTAAATCCGTCAGGGTTTTTGAGGGTTCCTGCTGCCATTCCGCACTAAGCGTTTTTATTTATTTGTCTGGCTCGAATAATCGCCTATAACTGCATCTACATGCTGCGGCTGATGTCACGCATCATGCCTACGCCCGTCAGGCTTGCCTGCGGGCTTTTTTTTTGGCACGTGGGTTGCTGTTAATACCGTATTAATCGCTCTGATTTCTCTGCTTCATCATTCGGCGCGGCTAAAATCATGACATTTATGTAATCATGACATTTTCGTAATCATGCTGGCAGACCGGGAGGATGCTTCCAGGCATTACAAATTCGTAATGATTGGATTTAAGTCCTTTCCCTCATTCATTCAAAACGAACCCTCATCTATCAGCGGCGATTCGGCTGGAAGTGGCTACAGTAAAGGGTTTCACGGTCATCGGATCGCACCTGGCGACGCCTTTCTCCGGGACCGATGATGCATATTCAGGGTGAATATCCGGGGCCGATCCTTCCCTGTCATAAATTCAGTGAAAACCCTGCCACCCCTTTCTCTTGACTTACTTGATATATCACATACTGTGTATCCAATCGCCGCTCCCAACTTGAGAGAGGTGAGGGCGGAGACCTCAGGTCGGCGTCGGAATAAGAGGCAAATAAATGCCAATGACACAGGAGACATGAAATGCCAGCAGCCACCCTTATGCTGAGGCGCAGCGCGTCCGCATACCCGCCCGCACCCCAATCCACCCAAGATAAGCCGCCAAATAAAATCGCAATTGGCGCCGAGAACGCTTGACAGGTGACGAGGTTCGAGGGGCCGCCGCCCTGCTTGCGCTGGATGTTTAGCGCAAGCAGGGCGGCGGCCAATAGAGGATCGCTTCTCGATCTTCGCTTGGCTCTCATGCCCCTGTCCGATTTGTTCGCTGCACTTGCCCAATATCTGCACACCAAGGTCTTTCACGATCTTGCC